>JABXHR010000053.1 GCA_013373515.1 Gammaproteobacteria bacterium
AGTCCCCCTATGGAGTTGATGGAAATGAGGGCTGAAAATACAAACGTAACTCCAGTCCCCCTAGTTGCGTAACCCCAGTCCCCCTATCTGAGCTTAGTTTTTCACAGACTTATCCACGCACTTTCTTACAAAAAAACTCCCTTTCGGGAGAGGTTCGAAGAAGCAGGGAAGGAGGATACTTCTTCTTAGAGGCTTGGAGATATGTATCTATCCCTTGCCTTCTGGTGGATGTTCATAGGTCGAGAGTCATTTGACCGGCGCTTCGGATCTCAAACGTTTTCGGAGGCTCAAGAATAGGCTTGTTTGAGTCGGCCACTTCTGTCTTTTGTTTCCCGTTATTCGCATTCGCTATCTGCTCCAATGAGTCATTGGGCTCTGTCATAAGAAGCTCTTGAAGCGCTTGTATCATCGAATCACTTTTTAGACGGCCTTCCCAATCATTGAGATAGTGGGCAGGGGTGTAATACACCTCTTCAAACTTCATTGTTAGCGAATTGCCCACAACGATTTCCGCAGGGACGTTCCACAGTGTCAGTTGTATGAAGCACATCATCGCCGCGGTTCGATCAATGTCGATGCATTGCGCCCACATACACACAGCGGGGTTGTATTTCGCGTCAATTACTTCAGATACGATGGCGAGCACCATACCACCAGAACCACAGGCAGGTTCGTGTATGGTGATATGTGGCTTATGTTCTAGTACATCAGTGACCCTATTGAGCTTCGCCATAAGGCTGGATATCTCTGGTGGAGAAAAATATTGCCCCATGTGATCACTTCCTATTTCGAGCTCCATATAGAGCTGACCAAGAACATCTCTTGGCGCTTCATCGAGAAGCTCGATGAGAATAGGAAGCATTGTTGCAAATTTGGCTACATCTTCCTTTGGGTAGCGATCAACAACTTCCATGTAGCGCTCTTCGAGCGCTTCCGACTTTACAACGGCGTTGTGAAGCGCCGCTGATACACAGGTTATGAAGTCTCGAAAGACTTCATAACGATGCCGTTTCTGACACAGGTCATTAAATAACCTTATGAACTCCTGTTTTGTTTGTGTCTGCATGACAAATCCTTTGAGAAAGGAGCACACAGACAACGGATTCCCACCCGTCGCACTGCGTGCTTCGAGGGTGAGAAGTAATTGAATTCTATTAATTTTTAAGGATTGTCAACTTGGTGAGACGGGCTGACATTTTAATCGGAGCGTAGAATGTGCAAAAAAATTTGATTTTCCGCACGAATGTGTACACTGTGTACAGTATCTAATAATTACTCTCCAATGAGTATCGCCATGGCAACACATCCTTTTACAACGCGCATCGATACTAAGGTGCTTAACGACCTCAAATTTCTCGGCAGCGCAATGAATAAAACACCGTCTTCGATTGCAGCCGAGTGTATTCGTGAGGAGGTGTCGATTCGTGCTGAAAGGCTTCGTCGCATGCAAGCCTCTGAGCTCGAAGCAGCTGATGGGCAGTTTGTTTCAGCAGAAGCAGTCAATGAGTGGTTATTGTCTTTAGGAAGCACGAATGAGCTTCCTGTTCCGAAGGCTGATATTCGTCGCTGAAAGTAATCGATGAAATTAGTATGGCTTCCATCGGCAGTTCAAGATCTTGCCAAGAGTGTTGAATATTTGCGCGACCGTGCTAACTCAGCAACGGTAAATCGCTTTGCACTGCGTGTGCATGCGGTGGCTTCACGACTGCCAGAGATGCCCTATATGGGGCATGTGACTCCTGAAGACGCTCGATTTCGTGAGTTTCATATTCCTGGCTCTACCATCAACCTCATCTATCGCGTAATGGAGGAGGAAGGCGAAATACAACTGCGTAGCGTATTCGATACACGCAGGCTAAGGGTTGATGATTGGGATTGATATTAAGTTGAACATGTTATGACTACTGACAAACCCGAAATAGGTGCACTCTTCGACCAAGAAGAGAAAAATCTGATTGATTCGTTTGAAGCCGAAGGTGCCGCACTCGAGATCAACAATCGATCCGATGAGGCGTTGAGCCACTTTGCACAGGTGGCAGACAATACGACCATGTTAGAAAGAGGCAGCGAAGCCAGTGTCGATGAAGTTTTGAATTTCATCGAGTCTATTGAGCCCAAGAACGGAACGACAAACTCAAGCTCAGTTGACGTTATCCGGAGCGCTCGCGACGCTCGCACTCAGCGCATTATCAACAACGCACGAGACTAGATAGACGCTCCATCCAAGGTACCAGCAGCTCGGGAGCGGAGTCCCTGCTAACTACATACCTATTGAATCATCATTGCCCTCCAATTGTATGAAGGCATCGACGCCGTAAAGCGACCGATTTTTGCGCCCTCTTGTTGGAAGAGGGTTGTTCTTCATTGCACAAAAATAACGGCTCGCTTGACGGCTAGTACTCCCGTGACGCTAGTCATTTACAAGATAGGGAAGAGGTCAATGACGATTCATTGGCGCTTTATTTTCTTATCTGTTTTGTATGGATATTTTTCAAGAAGTAGCGAAACGCTGCAAAGGCTATGGAGATCGTAGCCAGGAGTCTGTAAGGGATCCCTTGGTACTTGCAAAGCTCTTTGATATTGCTGGGTCTGCAAGCTGGTATGTCACCGAATACGACCCTGAAAATCATATCGCATTTGGTTATGTCGAGTGACTCGTCTACGAAGACCCTTGGTGTGATGAATGGGGAAGCTTCTCACTCGATGAGCTTGCAATATTGCGTGTGTGGCGCATCCCAAGAATCGAGGTGGATCTGCACTTTGAACCGAAGAGGTTCTCTGCGCTGAAGGTTCGCGCACGATAAGAAAAACCGACGAAAAAGGAGGAATCGTCGGCCTAACTCACAGGGAATATTCCTGCACTTTATTTGCATAATTACCATCGACTATGCACACAACATCGTATTGAAAAATCATTGGGAGTCAAATCTCGAAGTGCTGCGAAACGCAGTGCCCAGTAGCTCCAACTTTTTCAATATATTTGACTTGGCAGTATAAATGCATACATTGTAGTCATAGTGAATACATTTTATATTTTGTAACTTTTGAGAACATGCTCATGAGCACAACCCCCCTACCAATGACGGTGCGCTTGCCTCAAGATATCCGCGAAGGCGTTGATAAAATAGCAGCGATAACCCGCCGTTCTCGCTCCTTTGTTATAAGCGAAGCACTCAGCCAATACGTACAACGCCATCAAGCCTACCTCGATGAACTCAGCGAAGCCGTAGCGGCTGTCGATAGTGAACCAAGCTACAAGCTCGATGATGTCATTGAATGGATGGAAGCGATAGGCACGCAAGACGAAGCCGAAAAGGAAGCAGCACTTTTATCCCGTAAAATCGACCCTCTATGAAACTTCAGCTCTTAGATAGGGCTCGCAAAGATATCCAACATATCCGAGGACACCTCAAAACACGAAGTCCTGATGGTTTGCAGGGTGTGCTTGCTGATATCACGCGATGTTTCCGTTCTATAGAGTCACAGCCTCTTGCGGGACGAGAAACGCCCCTTGACCATGTGTACGAACGCGTTAGCGTGAAATACCATTACTTGATTCCCTACCTCATTCGAGGCGACACCATTACCGTGCTGCGCGTGTACGATACGAGACGCCAAGACTACGACTACTCGACGCTTCTCGGTGGAGACAAGGAAGAATAAAACGGGGATTTTTATCCCCGTTTTATATTGTTCTTCTTGTGCTCTTTGACGATAGTCAAAGAGCCATCCCCAACCGAAAACTCTTCACACAAACTTCACTTGGCGCTATGGTAGATCTCAGGTAGAGCAAGATTGAAAGTTTGTTACAAACACGATGTTTGTAACCAGAAATCAAAGGTCGCAATGTTGGTCACTTCGTGCCTTCCAAAGCTCCCAATGATTCCTTCAAACTTTCCCTCTTGCCAAAGGGGGCACCCCTTGGAACCCCCTCTTGTTTGGGAGGTATCCCAAGCCCTCTTTTTTGTTTCGCCAGCGCTTGGCGAAATGACAAGACGAGCTTGAAAGCTCGTCTTGAAAATATGCCGATTTTCGTACAATTGTTTGCGTTATTTTGTAGTGAGTATATGAATACGAAAGGATCAGATCGTCGCGAGTATCAGAGGGACTATCGCGAAAAAAATCGCGGGAAGCGGCAACGTATAAGCATCAGTTTGACCCAAGAAGAGTACCGCCAACTTGAGAAGCAAGCAGGGAATTTGAAGCTGGCGACGTTTGTGAAAATGCTGGCGCTCTCAAGCCTCCCTGGCGCACAAAAACCGCTCGACGAGGAGGTGGTTGAGGCACTTCGTGCACATACGATGGAGATCCGCCGTATCGGGAATAACCTCAATCAGATTGCTCGCCAATCGAATAGCTTTGTCGATATCGACCGCAATGCTGTTTTCCATCATCTTCGGCAGATGGAAGACCGAGTGGCTCGCTTTGTTCGTGATCAGGCAGAATCATGATAATCAAATCAATGCCCCGAAAACATGCTCAATCCAATCGAGCGGACGTGGCGCATTTGGTTGATTACATCACGCGAGACAATGACGGCTACATCGTCCACAACTTCTACGGTCTTTCCCGTGATGAATTGGTATCCGAGTTCTTAGAAAATGCCGCCTTACTTGAGAAACGCAAAAACGGCAATTACTACTATCACGAAATAATCAGCATCACCCGAAGTAGTCAAATACCTGAAGCCGAGCAAAAACGACTCTTTGAACAACTCATCCAAGAATACATTGCTTCGCGCTGCCCTGACTGCCTCGTACTAGCAGGCCTGCATGATGAGAAAGACTCAAACCTCCACTATCACCTGATGATTAGCGCCAACAGGGTCTCGGAGAAAAAGCGCTTCTATCTCAACAAAAAAGCCTTTGATGAAGTGAAACGTGGACTCGAGCGATACACCAACGAGAAGTTCCCAGAACTGGAGCAGGGGAGAGTCATAGACAAACAAAGAGGGGATGAGAAGCTCAAGCTCAGTCAAAAGGAAGTAGAGCTCAAGAAGCGCACCAAGAAAGCAAGTAAGAAGGAACAGCTCCACGAATTTCTCTCTGATGCCTTGCAATACAGCGCCGACAAAACTGAGTTTTTAACGCATATTGAAAAACTCGGATTTACGCTCGAATACCGTGGGAAAAACGCTCGCATTATCGATGCTCAGGGCAAAGCGCACCGACTCTCAACACTTGGGCTTCAAGGGGCATACGAATCGCTTGGAGAGCAAAGCACAGACGCTGCATCAAATAAGCAAACAAAAGAAACACCGCAAACAGAATCTGCAAGAAACTTTGAAGCGAATATTCGCCAAGCCATCAAGACAAGCGAGTCTCGGCAAGACTACTTCGCTCAACTCACGAGCAGCGACATTTTCTATGACCAGCAGAGTAAGACTTTCATACATCGCCAGGAAAATACAAAACTTAGTGCTCACGAACTGGGTATTGAGGCTGAACTTTTGCGATTAGAAACATATTTCAGCGAGATGGAGCACCTCTCTAAGGAAGATACGATTGAACGTATGCACTTTGTTATTGCGTCGAGCCATTCACCAGCACAACACTCCGCATTGCTGCATGAAAACGGTCTGTTCATGAAAAAAGACGGTGATCGCTATCTTGTTTACAACAACACAACAAACACCCAATATAGTTTACAAGACCTTGGACTGGAGACTTCCTATACCTCACTGCTTAAAACACTTGATGCTGGGAAGCCATCCAAGTCCAAACAAGCCGTTGATGAATGGCTGTTTGGCGACTTTTCTACACGCGAAGCAGAAACAAGAAAAAAACGCGCCGAACAAGAGCGCGAAAAAGATGCCGAAGTACAAGACTGGTCCGAGCTGAGTCGTAGCGAAAAAATCGGCGAAGTGGCTCGTGAATGGATACAGGGAGATTTCCAGAACCGCGAAGCACGGCAACGAAACAAGCAACGAGAAGAGCACCTACAGGCATGGAAGAAAGAGAGCGCTATAGAAAGCTCGCCGAACAAATCCGATGATATTGCAAAGAAAAAAGCGGAATTTCAAAACATACGAGAACAGCAGGCCAATGATCGAAACCATGACAAGAGCCCAGACAAATCACGCTGAATATGACCTGCCGTGCAATTGTGTGTCGATTTCATACTCGGCCACTCAAAACCTCTTAGTCGTATGCTGAAGCTTCTTGATAAGGCGATTGCTTGGCTGGAAAGCTCTCGGAAGGAGCGTTCCGCTCAGGTACAAAAGCAGGCCTTCGCCACACAGCAAAAAACCCAGCAAACACTCAATGCTGATATCGAGAAACGTAAGGAAGAAATTCGTGAAATCCGTCGCCTGCAGGAGATGACCAAGGAGCGCGACAATAGTTTTTAACCCCATATGGAATATGTGATTTTCTATGTCCAAACTGATAGCGGGAACCTTTACTGGACTGTTTAAAGCAGGGAAGTGGCTCTATGGACAACAGCGGCTCAGCAAAGAAACAGGGGCGCGTTTCGCAACGCCCAGCGAGATAAAAGCTCTCACACGTAGCTCGAACACAGGGGTATTGATTGACGGAAGGAACAAGCGCTTAAGTAACATCGACTCCTTCCAAGCGGTCGGAATCTTTTCTCCCCCTGGTCGAGGAAAGACTTCGGGCTACATCATCCCAAATATCCTCGACAAAGCGAGACAGAATTGTTCGATGCTGGTCTCAGACCCTTCAGGTGAGATCTTCGAGCATACCTCTGGATACCTGAAATCACGGGGCTTTGATATCCACGTCTTATGCCCTTCTGAAGTCGAGTACTCTTCACAGTTCAACCCTTTTGATGGACTCGATCACCGACACATCGATGAAATAGGGATGCTCTGCCAATCCATAATCTTGTCAAAATACGGAGGCGACAAAGAGCAAATCTGGAATGACGGTGCCCTTGATATTCAAGAAACCCTTGCGAAATGCTTGGCATATTCCCGCCCTGATATGCTCAATCTACCCAACCTCAACTACCTCATACAACGCTTTGGCGCTGATGGTCGCAGCCTTGACGACTGGGTTGCAGAGAACTCTACAAATCCAAACATACCAACGGATACAACCGTCGTTGATGCTTGGAAAAGCCTCATCTCCCAACAGGAAAAGATGCTCAGTTCGTTTGCAACTATCGCTCGAACATCACTCAAACCCTTTAACAATCGGCAGGTTCAAGAGCTCTTCTTTGGGAATGACATCGACTTTAGTCGCTTTAGAAAGCGTAAAACCATCGTGTTTATCAAGCTCAAAGAGAACAAGATGCAGTACTACCAGTTCCTCATTGACCTGTTTTACACGAAGTTCTTTTCCGCTATGACAAGCGCTATTCCTAGTCGCAGAGAACTCGATGTGTATTGCTTCCTCGATGAGTTTGGACACGCCTACGTTCATAACTTCCCAACCATTATCAACAATATTCGTAAGTACCGTGTATCGCTCTCGCTCGTCTTTCAAAGTGTCTCGCAGATAACCAACAAGTATGGCCAAGAAGGCGGGAAGACCATCAAATCCGCCATATCGAATTACCTAGTATTCGCTGGTGCAGATATGGAAACCGCTAGAGAACAAAGTCAAAAGATAGGGAAGCGCGTCATCCAGCAAAAGGCATCATTTGACGACCACGTAGACAAGTACAACCAGCTGGATCTGATGCCGCCTGAAAGTATCCGTACCCTTGATGCCAACAAACTTTTGTTTCTCTCAGGAAATCATCATCCCTTTGTAACGGAATTTACTCCCTACTACGAACGCTCTTCACCCTATCGGTCAGCGTCTAAGAAAAAAGCGTTTTCACTGCCACACCGAGGAAGTCGAAGCGCCAATAGGCTGGTGATATAGCCATGATTCAATCGATTCTGCTTGCCATACTGCGCTCAATTCGCTGGCTCTATGTGAGCAGCTGCAATGTGTTTACTTGGCTGTATAACGGTATAGCGAGAATCTTCGGACTCAATATTCAATTTCACGGTATCGAGGAACCACTCCCCGATGACGCTCACATCAAGAAGGCATGGCGATTTATGTTCGGAAAACAACAAAGTAAACAGGAACTACAAGAGCGGATCGTAGAACTCGTCGCCCAAGTACAGCACCTCAAAGGGCAGTCAGACAGGAATTTTGCTCGATACAAACGGGAGAAGGGGAGAGCCCAAACCCTTGATGAAGAGTTGAAGAAGTGTCGAAGCGGATCCCAACAAAACTCCCACACGCCGATTATCCGAAGCCATGAGGAAGTACTGGGCTTGAATGGTTCATACACCCAAGCAGAGGCGAAGGCAGCATATATGCGTCTTGTAAACCGCTATCATCCAGACAAGCATCGGCATATGTCGCAGGGCTTCCAGAATGAAGCGAGTGTGGAGTTTTCCCGTATCGTAGAAGCTTATGAAGCTCTCTCGCAGGGGAACTAAGCCTGTACTCAATTGTAATTGTATGTAATATTTGGACGATAAAAGAGGCGTATCCTAATGGTTATTCAAAGGAGATACGCACAGACGCATTATGACAAGGAGGTGATATGTTTCGCAGCATATCGATAAGAGCGATTGCGCTCCTGCTGTGTGTGGTTGCGCTGCAGAGCAAAGCCAATGCTGGCTATGACTTCAATGGTGCTGATAAATGTGTAATCGTCATTGCTTCACGCCCAACGCTCGAACAAGTAAACGAATATTACTTTGGGATACCTCAAAACAAACGATATCTCGTTAATGTCTTCCCCAGTTCAAACAACTGGTACGCGATTACTTACGGCTTTGTAAATAACGACACCCGCAAAGAAGCTATCGCCCAACTCGTGGCTCAAGGAGAAATTCCTCCTGACTCTTTCTGTGCATCAGGAAGAGCATTTTTTACACGATTAAAAATCAACAGCTCTGGGGTAAGCTCTTCAGGGAATAGCAGCTCGATCAATATAAGTTCGCTCGACTTGACTCCAACGAGCCATAGTGCTTCAGGCTCACCAAATTCAAACCGCTCTGCCGATTGCCGCCGCCTATCTTCACGAATGCAGGCACTTATAGATGAGGGATTCAACGCTTTTGTATCAGGACATATACAACTTGGTAGGGATGCATTAGATGTCATCGGGGAATGCTCCCACCCACTTGCAATTGATGCGAGACGAAAGATATATACCTTTCTTGAGTTCGCTGATGATCGCCTCAGACAGGAAAATGAAAATATCGCTGATATGGCTCGAGATGTCGAAGAGAGAAAATGGGGCAGGCTTCTGGGTAGATTACTTTTAGACAAAGGCCAAAGTGCTGGTCTAGATGATGAAGTAATTGCTATGAAACGTGCTCTTAAAGAAATTATAGACGCTAGTATTTACTAAGAATAAGAATGCAGAGCACATTAAACACCATTGACCTAGGAACCATCATACTCATTCTTGCGATGGTATACTTTGTCTTCCTTGCATATCGCCTGACTGTGAGCATCACGCGCCCTTTGATCTTCATGTTTGAAGGCGTCTTTTTCTTCCTCAATCAGATTCTTTGGTTTTTTACAAATCCTCTGCGGATGTTCTGGAAGAACCGACAGAGCGGTACATCACGAGGAGTATTTCTCCTAACGACTATGACGGGAATCAGCGTTGTATGGTGGTTCCTAATCTACATAATTTCGACGCCAATACGCATTGTTCTTGCTCTCTACTACGATGTTGTACTGTTTCTTGTAGTATCCATAACCGATAATGTAGAAGAGCTCTTTGATCCTAAAATTGGCTCACTCAAGTACAAGACGGGACTGAAGTACTTTTTCCTCTACGTTCTTACAACTCCTTGGCGTTTTATAAAATTCCTCGCCAAAAGCTTCTTCTATCTCCTCGATAGCTTCCTATTCCTCGGTATAAGCATTGTTTTCCCGACTCTCACAATGCTCCACGGAACCAAGTTCCGCGAGGCGGGTACAAAAATCACTCAATCTGGTACTTGGCTAGTAGGGCAAGGGAACTATGCAGGGACGGGTATCTATTTTGGTATCAACGAAAAAACGGCGAAGCACTATGCACCAAAGGGAAGCGATAACAGCGTTATCGTTTCACGAGTGACGCTCAGCTTTACCAAAACAATCGCGACTTTAGAGAAGGATGAACGAGATCTTGTTGGACTCGGATCCAGCGGTGAAGACTTGGCCAAGCGTGTTAAAGGTTTTTATAGCTCGGTAGAGCATTGGCGCGAAGACCTCGGGTGGTGGGAATATTGCCTACTCAAACCAGGAAAGATGGGGAGCTTTATAAACTCCTGGCGCTTGAGACCTGTAGCACTCATCAATGACGGGAAGATAGTCCGTACCTATGGTGGTTTCGCGCACTATTGCTCACATATATCAAATGTGCTTATGGGACTTGCGAGTTGGGGAATGATAATTTGGATATTGACACTATTCACATAAGCAGCACATACGAATATTCATAATATTCCAAGTCAAGATCGAGGTAAAAATGCAAACCTACACAATACGAGGAAAGAAAGTCACCATCCATAACGATGGTGAAATCTTTATTAATGGCTCAAAGACTGGCTTGAAACAGTGGCAATCAGATAGAACACGCTACTCAAATCTTAGCGGACAAGAACAAAGAGAAATCAAAGGCCTCGATATTGAAAAGGCCTTATTAAGAATCGGTAAAGTGTGAGTTATAAGTAATATTCACTGAACCCGAATAGTATATTTAATAATATACATTTAATTTCAATTTATATTCATAATAGATAAGCGGTATTTTTTGAAAAAGGAAAGACCTGTGAATCGTAAGACACACTTAACAATCATAATTTTCTCACTATTCATAATACTAAAAGGAAAGTCCTTAGCCGCGAGCTTTGATTGCAACCTAGCAACATCCAATGTAGAAATTACAATTTGCAAAGACCCATCCCTTAACAAATTGGATACCTCATTAGGGGAAGCATATAAAGCCACAAAATCGTCCATCTCGGAAGACAAATTAAAATCTCTTATTGAGACCCAAAGGCAATGGATTAAGAAGCGGAACGATGAATGCTCCACCGATTTAAAGTGCTTAGAAAAATCAATTACCGACCGAATAAATGAGCTCACAAGTTTAAAGGTAACAATCAACAACCCAAAATTCATTTTACTTAAAGAAGTAGAGCAACTAGGGACATTCGACTCAGGATACGCCACTGTTAAGACGAATGAGGGATGGGGCGTTGTTGATAAGAATGGAAATTTCAAAGTAAATCCATCCTACACCGAAGCAAAAGGAACAAAAAATGGATATATTCCCGTAAAAGTGGATGAGAATTGGAAAATACTTGACATAGAAAAAGACAAATATATTGACGTAAAAGATTCAGACAATACTTCTAGAATCGAAAAAGGTGTAATATGGTTGCAATATGGTGAAAAATGGAGTCTATTTTCAATAGAAAAGTCACAATTTATAATTAACGATGCACTAAAATTTACAGACATAGGGCCCAATGGGGATACACTTTTCTATAAAGACAACCATTGGTTTTACAACAATATATATGAAATAGGCGTACATCTAAAGGCGGCCTTCTTAGACGACGCACAAATGGTTTATGGATTCAAAGGAAGATACGCTGCGTACAAGGACATTACCGGTAAATTTGGGCTAATAGATAATTTTGGAGAACTTGCAGCCGAAGGGTTGTATGATTTTTTTCTTCCTAAACCAAACGAAAAAGGGACAATTCTTGGCCCTGGCGGGGTTTGGTATTATTTCAGCGACGCAGATGACATTAAAGAATTCCCAAGCATTGACGCAAATATAGAACTAGTCAAAGATTCCACTCAAGGTCTATTTCCAGCAAAAATGAATGGCAAATGGGGTTATATCGATATAAGTGGGAAATGGGTTATTGAACCAACATTTGATATTGCATACAACTTTAGTGAAAGTGTTGCTATTGCACGAAATGGTAACGCCCGAAAGCTTATAGACACAAAAGGAAAATATTTAACTAACTATGATTTTGAAGACGCTTGGAAAAACCAAGAAGGTTTGTCTCCAGTAAAATATCTTGGTGACTGGTATATTTATAACAACAACATTGAGATAGCAGTTGACATGAATGAAGAAGTAAAGATAGATGACCCTAAGATTAGCTGGGCTAAAAAATTTAAGAATCATAACTATGACATGAAAAATGGAATATATACAGCAAATTATATTGGGCATCGATGTTTGATAAATGTCAAAACGTCTGACGAATTGGATCTTGTCCTTACACGTGCCTATATAGGGAAAACAGGCCTAGTACTCACTGGCAGCGCCCCCACAATAGAGAATATACTCGAACCATATTGCTACATATTCGATGCAATCACAAATAACAACTCAACTTCTAAAATTGAAATAACTACTTTGTTAAACGAGTCTCTCGAGACATACATATTCCAAGTATCTACAGAAAACTGCAAATTCACTGTTATATATCACGATTTCCTAAACCTCGAAGTTTTAAGATCGACTATCTCCTCGACTGAATTTGGAAACAGATGCCATTCATTTGGATTTCGCGGACAGAGGCTTTTCGAAAAAGACAAAAGCTCAACTTACCTTTCACCTGCTTTATCCACAATACATAACTCAGACCAGTATCTAATAGATAACTTCACTACAAATTATTATTCAATCACTCCGTGGTGGCCTGGTATCAGTATTGAAATAAAAGGATTCGAACAATTTTCGAATAACTTATTAACTTGGGAGACGGTAAGCATGCCGAAATTAACATCTTGCTCTATAGAAATACAGCATCAGGAACAAGCCCTTGACGAATACGCCGAAACTTTTTACACATCTACAATGTCATTAGAAATACCTTTTACTGGAGATATATATATATCTTCTTCTGAAGCTTTTGATAAAAGCGATGATATATTTAATATCTTCGACAATATTTCGAAGTATGTTTCACCGTCAACGATAGAACATGCACCAAAATTCCCTCAATATCTCTTCTCTAGAAAATATACATACTATTTATTTTTCAAGGGCAAGGACATAACTGGAAGCAAATGCGATAATTATAGAGGATCTAATAGAAAATGTCATGATATTCACATCCTTCTCGACGGCACTGAAACGGATGAGGTATTTGAATCGGTCGGATATTTCACAAAAGAAAATGCCGTTGAAATTGATCACGTGTTAAATGAGCGACAAAAAATTTGTTCAGCTTTACATGATGGATTTTAATCTCAACCCCGATTATAAGAGTTCATAAATTTCTGCCATCGTGCACAGGGCGGTTCCTTTTTATAAATCTCTTGTTATCGCAACCCAAATAGAATTGGAAAGATACTTACGTTTTTGTAATCACCTTTGAGATCAGGCATTGGTATAACTTCCAATCCAAGGAGAACACCATGCCCCACAAGCAATATGGCGCGTCGGTCATCATCGACAAAGACGCAAACTACCAACTCTTATACCTCAAAGCGGTAGAAGAAATACAGGAACTCACGCAAGTGATCCATCAACTTAGTCAGGAAGTTGATGCACTAAAATCAGTTAATACCTCAACCCAAGACTCGCACTCTTCCTAAGCCTACGCTTTGACTGATTGTAGGCTTCGGTCGTGGTAATCGATGAATGACCGACCGTTCGTTGGATGTCTTCACCCATCATTCCGAGCTCATAGGCTTGGGTAATAAAAGTGGAACGCGCTGAGTGCGGCGTGATGGTATCAGGGAGCCCAGCAAGGCGAACATACTTCTTGAAGAGGTTGTAAAACGCGATACGTGAAAGAGGCTCACCCGTATTGCGTCCATGTTTCACTGCCCGAAAAAGCGGAGCGTTCGCATCACTGCCGTGACCGCTGAAGTCCAGATAGTCACGAATAGCATTGAGACACTCATTGTCTTGGTCATCTTCTTCAGCGATGGCAACGATGTTGGTCTTCTCACCTTTGATTTTCATACGCACTACCCAATACCCACGGTCGAGCATGAGATCCTTTACTTTGAGCTTTCCTGGCTCACTACACCTAGCACCCGTATATAGATAGAGTGCAAGCACCGCATGATCACGAAGACGTTGTAATTCTGAGGGTTTGCGCACTTCATAGAGTGAGAGGGGCGCTTGCAATAAGCGATGTACTTGCCTAGAAGTTAACGCTGGAGTTTTCCCCGAACCTACACCTCCTTTGCCACGTTCATTGGGACGAAGGACTCCAGAGACAGGATTGAAGGCGCAGAGCTGTTTGTCCGTCAGTACCTTGTACATGGATGACAAAGCAGAGAGATGCTGCGACACCGAAGCATTCGACATGCCTTCGCTACGCAAATGCTCACGCCAAGCAACAACATGGGCTTGCGTAACACTATATAAAGCGTCTGACGAAGTAATCCCCATATCAACCGTGAACTTGGCAACCGCACGCCTGTAACTCTCACGCGTATTGAGTGACGTGAAGTTTGCCAACCACAACGACTCAGCCGAAACCGATTGAAGTTGACGATGGTCGATTTTTGAAAGCGACTCAGAGGATGGAATGAGCTCAGTCATGGTGCATAGTTATAATTAACATAACCTATTTTATGTAAATAATTATAAGAAGCAAATCGAATACAGTATTATTAATATAAATACATTAGTAATGCAATAAATACAATCCGTTTGCCAATATGTCCTTTGTCGATATGATGAAGACATTGTTACCTCACTAAATACCCATGACCGAAGATCAAAAACATCGCCTAGAGACGCAACTCTGGGCAATCGCTGATGTATTGCGTGGAAAAATGGATGCGGATGAGTTCCGCGACTACATCCTAGGCTTCATCTTCTACAAGTACCTTTCCGAAAAACAATGTTTGTTCGCGGATCGCTTGCTGGAGACAGAGAGTGTCACCGACTATACAAAACTCGAAGACGAAGACGACATCGCAGCCATCAAAGATGAGTCCCTAGAAAAGCTTGGATACTTTCTTCGCCCTGACCAACTCTTTGGCAGCATTGTGAAGCGCGGAGAGATTGAAAGCGAAGAAGACGAAGATGATGATATTGAAGCTGATAACTTCATCTTGGGCGACTTACAAGCGATTCTCAACGATATCGAAAAAAGTACGATGGGTACAGATAGTGAGCATGACTTCATTCATCTGTTTGAAGACCTTGACCTAGCAAGTACCAAACTCGGACGAACCCCAAAAGCACGTAACGCCATCATTGCGAAGATTCTCAAACTTCTGAGTAAAATCGATTTTGCGCTCGATACCATCGACGCCGATATCCTCGGGGACGCCTACGAGTACCTCATCTCACAATTTGCTTCAGGTGCGGGAAAAAAGGCTGGTGAGTTTTATACCCCGCAACAAGTCTCTCGCATACTCGCTAAGATCGTTACCCTTGGTAAAACCAAGATCAAAAACGCCTACGACCCGACCTGTGGTTCGGGTTCTTTACTGCTTCGTATCGCGAAGGAAGTAGAGGTCGGACACTTCTGTGGGCAGGAGCTCAACCGCACCACCTACAACTTGGCGCGTATGAATATGATTCTCCACGATGTGCACTTCTCGCGCTTTGACATCATGCAAGAAGACACCCTTGAAGAACCGCAACACATGGATCATGAGTTTGAGGCAGTGGTTGCCAATCCCCCCTTCTCTGCTAAGTGGAAAGGCGCTGACAATCCACTCAATCAAAGTGATGACCGATTCTCTAAGTACGGTAAACTCGCGCCAACATCAAAAGCCGACTACGCCTTCGTCCAGCATATGATTTACCAGCTCGCCGATAATGGTGTTGGCGCTGTGGTATTACCTCATGGAGTACTATTCCGTGGCGCTGCTGAAGGTACGATTCGTGAGTACATCATTCGCGAACTCAATTGTCTGGACGCCGTAATTGGGCTACCGCCTAACCTCTTTTATGGCACCTCAATCCCCGCTTGTATTTTGGTACTCAAAAAGTGTCGTGAGAACGATGACAACATCCTCTTTATTGATGCGAGCGCCGGGTTTGAGAAAAAAGGAAACCAGAACGTCCTCTCACACGAACACGTCGAGAAGATTATCGAGACCTATACCAAACGTGAGTCTATTGAGAAATACTCACACGTAGCGTCAATGCAAGAAATCGCAGACAACGACTACAACCTCAATATCCCCCGCTACGTGGATACCTTCGAGGAAGAAGAAGCTATCGACCTCGATGAGGTGGCTTCACAAATTGCCGCACTTCAAATCCGCATGAAGACCAGTGATGAAGTTATCGCTGGCTTTTGTCGTGAACTCGGTATCGCCTCCCCTTTTAACTCTTAAGGTTTGACTATGACACAGACAACACAGACACGTGTTCCAAGCCTTCGCTTTCCTGAGTTTAGTGGGGAGTGGGAGGAGAAGAAGTTGGGGGAAATTTCACAGATCTATGACGGCACTCACCAAACTCCAAAATATGTAGACATTGGTGTACCTTTCTATAGCGTCGAACATCTAACCTCAAATAATTTCCAGAATACAAAATTCATATCCGAAAAAGTATTTTCCAATGAGTGTAAGAGAGTCAAAATAGAAAAAGGCGATATTTTACTTACACGTATTGGTGATATAGGGACGAACAAGTTCATTGATTGGGATTGCAGAGCATCATTTTATGTAAGCCTTGCACTTATTAAACCTTTTAGAGTATTTAGTGGGTCTTTTATCTCGCATTCATTATCTGCAACCAGTTTTCAGCGAGAGCTTTGGAGGAGATCTATTCATGTTGCATTTCCAAAAAAAATTAATCTTGGCGAGATAGGGCAATGTAAGATTTCACTTCCAACCCTCCCCGAACAACAAAAAATCGCCAACTTCCTCAGTGCAGTGGATGACAAGGTCGAGAATCTCAGCGAGCAAGTCGCACTCTTAGAGCGCTACAAGAAAGGCATGATGCAGAAGATCTTCAGCCAAGAGCTCCGCTTCAAAGCCGATGATGGGAGTGAGTTCCCTGCGTGGGAGGAGAAGAAGTTGGGGGATGTGTTTTCTATTACTCGTGGTTTAGTTTTAGCAGCATCTGTTGTTTCTCCTATAAAAACATCCGATTACAAGTACCCAGTATTCTCATCGCAAACTTTAAAAAATGGTCTAATGGGGTATTTTAATCAGCACCTTTATAACAATGCGATTACATGGACAACAGATGGTGCAAACGCTGGCAAGACCATTTACAGAAAAGGAAGATTCTACTGCACAAATGTTTGCGGGGTTCTTATTTCTGAAGAAGGCTTCGCTAATCAATGCATTGCAGAGATGACAAATAAAGTCACTCACAAATATGTATCTTACGTTGGAAATCCAAAACTCATGAATAATGTAATGGAAAAAATCCAAATATCTTTCCCCTCCCTCCCAGAACAACAAAAAATCGCCGACTTCCTCAGTGCTATCGACGATAAGATAGATCTTGCTAAGCAGGAACTCGAACAGGCAAAAACCTTCAAAAAAGGGTTGCTACAACAATTATTTGTATAAGAAAAAGAACATATGGATACGGAAATCATCTACATACTCACCAACGAAGCAATGCCTGGTCTGGTGAAGGTTGGGAAAACCGACAGGAACGTAGAGCATCGCTTACGCGAGCTCTATAACACGTCAATTCCCGTGCCCTTTGAATGCTTTCACGCATCCGTTGTACCTAAAGCCAAAAACGTGGAAAGGCGCATACATCGTGCTTTTGACCGCTTTCGCGTCAATCAAAATCGAGAGTTTTTTGAGATTGAACCCGAAGCAATCGCTGAGATCTTGGCAATGGTTGAGCTTCAAGACGCCACACCTCAAGACAATATTGTTGAGGTGAGCTCCGATATTTCTGCACTTAAACGCCTCGAAGAACGCGCCGAGCGCTTTAGTTTCAAGATGCTCGATATTGAACCCGGAACCGTTCTCACCCTATCGAAAGATGAGACGATACACTGCGAGGTGGTGGATAATCACAAGGTACGCTACAGCGATGAGGTGATGAGCCTCTCTGCCGCAGCACTTGCTGCATTAAAAACCATTGGCTACGAGTGGAAAGCTGCACAAGGCGCCGCTCACTGGATGTACCAGAATCGAACCCTCAAAGACATCCGCAACGATTTAGAAACTAACTAATCCCCTATGACCACCCAATCGGAAGCACAACTCGAAAATCAGCTTATCGCCAATCTGGAAGCACAGGGATACGCCCGTGTATCGATCCCCGATGAGGATACGCTCGTTGCTAACCTCAAGCGCCAGCTGGAGGTCCATAACGGGGTGCATTTTTCTTCAGATGAGTTTAAGTACATCTTGATGCAACTGGGAAAAGGTACGCTCTTTGATAAAGCGGAACGCCTTCGCGACCGCCTTGATTACGTCAAAGACGATGGAACAACTGGCTATATCCAACTCTTTAACACGCAGTTGTGGTGTAAAAACCAGTATCAGGTTACTAACCAAATCTCGATTGAGGGTAAGAGCCGTGGCGGGGAATCACGCAAGAACCGCTATGACGTGACCTTGCTTATAAACGGCTTCCCTATCTGTCAGATAGAGCTCAAACGCCGTGGGCTTGAGATGAAAGAAGCCTTCAATCAAATCAAACGCTACCACCGTGATTCCTACGCAGCTGGACACGGCTTGTTTGGCTATGTGCAGCTCTTTGTTATCTCAAACGGCGTCAACACAAAGTACTACGCGAATAACCCGGGGCGCGAGCTTGATTTCAAGCAGACCTTCTTCTGGTGCGATGAAGAGAACAAGCGTATTTCTCAGCTCTCCGAGTTCGCTGAAGTATTTTTGGAAAAGTGCAGCCTCTCAAAAATGGTGGCTCGATACATTGTTCTTAATCAAAGCGAGAAGAAGCTCTATTCCCTTCGTTCCTATCAGTACTACGCCGTTGAAGCCATCATTGATCAGGTCATCAATAGCACTCGAAACGGATACATCTGGCACACAACAGGATCGGGAAAGACACTTACTTCGTTTAAGACCGCTCAAATCCTCACCAATCTCCCAAAGGTGAAAAAAGTCGTATTTGTGGTGGATCGTAAGGATCTCGACTTCAAAACGGTGGAAGACTTCAACAAATTTAGCGCAGATAGTGTGGATGGAACCAACAACACCAAGGCACTCGTTCGCCAATTTGGTGACGATACGCCCTTGATTGTGACCACACTCCAAAAGCTCAACACCGCGATTTTAAAAGAACGCTATCTCGCCAATATGGATGCGCTCAAAGACGAGAAGATGGTCTTCATCTTTGATGAATGCCATCGCTCGCAGTTCGGAGAAACCCACAAACGCATCACCGACTACTTCAGTAATGTGCAGCTCTTTGGATTCACAGGAACCCCTATCCTTGTGGAGAATGCCGCTAAAAATGCACTGGGAAAGCGCACCACTGAAGACCTCTTTGGAGAGAGTTTACATGAATATGTGATTACCGATGCGATACGAGACCAGAACGTTCTCCCCTTCTCCGTCGAGTACATTCGCACTTTCAAAAAGAAAGACGTCATTGTAGATATAGACGTTGAAGCAATTGATACCAAAGAAGTGATGGACTCCCCTACTCGCTTGGAAGCCATTACCGATTACATCATTGCTAACCATGGACGCAAAACCTACTCACGTGAATTTACCGCTGTTTTTTGTGTTTCCAGTAAAGAAGCACTCCAGCACTATTACCGCCTATTTGAGCAGAAGAAAGCGGAAGGGCTTCATGAGCTCAAAGTCGCAACTATCTTCTCTTTTGCTGCCAACGAAGGAGATAGCGAAGATGGATCGATCGACACGGATATAAGCCAAGAAGGTGCTGTTAATCAAAGTAGCCGCGATGCACTTGAAGGCTATATGAAAGACTACAACGCGATGTACGGCACCAACTACGACACCAATAGCTTCTACAAGTACTACGAAGACATTGGAAAACGCGTAAAGAAAAAAGAAGTCGATATCTTGCTTGTGGTGAATATGTTTCTTACGGGTTTTGACTCGAAATGGATCAACACCATCTACGTGGACAAGAACCTCAAATACCACGGCCTTATTCAAGCCTTTTCACGTACGAACCGTACGAATGGAATCAAGAAGCAATACGGAAATGTGGTGTGCTTCCGCAACCTCAAGCCCGCAACCGATAAGGCTATTGAACTGTTTGCCAACAAAGAAGCCGAATCGACTATCATCCTAGCGCCCTATGAGGATCACCTCAAACAATTTGAAGAGGCTTTAACGAGACTCAAAGAAATCACACCAAGTGTTGATAGCGTTGATGAACTCCTCACAGAAGAGGACGAACTTGCCTTCATAACTGCTTTTCGTGCCCTGATGCGTGCAAAGAATGCACTTGAGTGTTTTAGTGATTTTAGCTTTGAAGATACAGCAATTGACGAACAAGAGTTCGTTGACTACGCCAGCAAATACCACGACCTACGTGAAAAAGTGAACGCCCAGAATAAGGCAGAGAAAGTTTCGATCTTGGATGATATCGACTTTGAGCTGGAGCTTATCACCCGAGATACCATCAATGTTTCTTACATCATTCGCCTCCTTGCCGAACTGGTGAATGAAACAGGAGACGCTGCTGAGCGCAAGCGCAAAGCCATTCTCAACTCACTACAAACCGAACGTCAGCTGCACTCAAAACGAGAGCTTATTGAGCAATTTATCAATACCAGCTATCAAAGCATCAATGATGCTTCAATGGTCGAAGACGCCTTTGAAAGCTTTTGGGAGATCGAGAAGAAAAAGGCAATTAGTAACTTATGCGAAGAAGAATCATTGGATCCAGATGGACTCGATAGCGTACTGAGCAATTACCTTTTCACCGAGAAAGCTCCCCTACGGGATGATGTTATCGGGATCATGACTAAACGACCCGGACTTCGTGAGCGCAAGACCGTTGCCCAGCGCGTTATTGAGAAGATTGTAGATTTCGTTGAAACCTTTATTGATGGTATTGCCTAAGTATCTGAGTAATGTATTTGCATTACTAATGTAATCAGTGCCGAATATCGTCTTTGTTTCGAATTTCTGAAAACAAATTTGACACGAAATCTCTTTTTTTTACAATGGTTTAGAGGGCTGCAACCCTCTAAAACAGCGAGCTAATGAACGTTAACCCGTTTCATTTGGCTTGTTGCTTCTATGAACCCCGGAGTATATTGCTCTGGGGTTTTCCTTTTCACCGAGAAAGCTCCCCTACGGGATGATGTTATCGGGATCATGACTAAACGACCCGGACTTCGTGAACGTTCGTCCTTCGTTGCCCAAGCACTACGCAAAGAACTCGAAGCAGTTAAGAGACAAAAATTACTCGACTACCTCCAAACATTGGAACCTCAATCGAGCCAAGATAGCGACAGCCCTTCGAGTGCAGAGATTATTCGCAGCCTTCGT
This sequence comes from Gammaproteobacteria bacterium, assembly GCA_013373515.1. Lineage (GTDB taxonomy): Bacteria > Pseudomonadota > Gammaproteobacteria > JABXHR01 > JABXHR01 > JABXHR01. Next base: position 21,348 of record JABXHR010000053.1, read on the forward strand.
GAAGATCGTGCTAAGAAACTGATCAATAACCTCTCGTCTTAATAAAAAGAAAGATTGTTATTGATGCTTGCATTATGGCATCCCTCATACACAACGAGAAACAGAGTTCTAAGGCAAAAGCGTGTGTCAAGCACCTCACTGCCGATGGTTACCTGTTTTTTGCGCCTGATATTTTTCTCAATGAACTGCTAGCGGTAGCGAAATACAAAAATGCCGACGTCCGCCATACCTAGAGGTGTATGAGCACCTACAAAACTCCGTGCTAAAGACGGTTCTTTGAGCAAAGAGATTGCTATTAAGGCTTCTGAGATTGTCGATTCGTCACCCTAAAAGCGGCTTCCCGAGCTTTTACAATGCGAACTACCACGCCCTTGCACTATTAATGGGCACTCACTTCATTACCTCAGACCATCGTCACTATGCGAAGACACAGCAGTTTGGTGGCGTAGTGATGCTTGAGAATTGGCTAGAAATAACTAACTCTCGTTCTTAATTATAGGTGTAGGAGTGGGTTTACTCTTGAAATAAAATGCCGATACTGCTGCGAAGGCCACTGCTGTCTCAGCAATTACAGCACTTATCAACGTTAAAATTACGTTTCCGCTGATAATCCTCTCGTAACCCTCTATATTTTCTAGAATAGCCAATTTATCAAAACTATTCAAATCATGGACGAGCCATGCAATAAATCCATTTAAGCTAGTAAAAATAACAGTAATGACGATTGCAATTATTATTCTAAATCTTTCTTGTAATCTCGCATACTCTTCTTGAGCAACGCCTTCTAAAACTTCATCTATTTTTTTATCATCGATGTCTTTCGCAAAGATATTTCCATCTTTTGCGTGCCTCCTGTAACTATAAGAGTCACCTATCATAGCTTTGGATTTGATATTATACTATCAAAGTACAGCATTAACGATCGATCATCAACGTTTCTGTATTTTAAAAAATGCATAAGCTCAGCCCTGTTTACATTAACATCTTCAGGAATCAGAGATAGAGCATAGTCAATAGCAACTGCTTCTCTAATATGATTCTTAAGCATAATGTACTCTTTTTCAATACAACCTAATTTGCCAGACGCGTTGATATATGTTAGAGGCTTATTTCTACTTACCCATTTTAAAGAAAATGCGCATATTTTAATTAAATCCAATTTTTGATCAGAATGAATATTCTCATCTACATTCTCTTGTCTATTTTCATCGATACATTCCTCATTTGTCTTTTGATGAAAATCTTTATACCTTATAATATCTAAGTAATATGCAAAGCATATTTCATCAACCTCAAATTCATCTATTGTTATTAAAAAACCAGGAATTTCTGGAAGATTTGCTGCGTAGTCAATCAAGAAAGTCAGCAATTCTCTTGATTTTTTCTCGTGCGCTTCCTTATAGTACCTATAAAATATTTCTTCAGTTCTTCTTATATTCATTATTTATTCGGCATTCGGCGGCATTATTTAAATTAGGACAAAAGAATATCTAATGTTTTCTTTTGCTCTACTTTTCTACGCTCTTCTATTTTAGGATCTGAATAATCTATGTTCCCAGACATGTTATTTTGGTTGGATAGCATAACAGGTCTATTTTTGTATCTTTCTTCTGACGTACTTTTAAAATCTGTTATATCTTTTGAATAATTTCTGAGTAATGTTGCCATAATAATTTGGTTACCTAATCTAAATTAAATACATCCTCAAGCTTCAGATCATCAGAAACATGATCATAGGTCTTCAAACCAGTAAGCACAGCTCGTGCCTTTGACTCTGTGATTCGACCACCGTTTCGTATTTTTCGAATTAGGTCAACCGAGACACCAGACTTACGAGCAAGTTCACTGTTCGATGCAGAGTTTTGTAGTTCTTTAAAGGATTCTAGCTTTGCCTTGAAAAAATCGGCCATTAACGTGGTTTCTTGAGGATTAATATGTATTAGTTGAGAATTCTATGGATTCTTGCTGAAAATGCAAGCATCTTGTTGATATATAATGAGCTGCTCTTCACAAAACCCACTGCAAACAACAGAAATCAGACGAATACTGGCGTATTAGTCTTTGATTAACCTCCTATTTTTTGGACTACAGCATGCCGCTAGATTCAATTTCTTCCGAGGCTTTCGTTACATTAGTAATGAATGTGCATTACTAATTCAATTACATTACTAACGCACTCCGTTTGTTCTCCCCAGAACCTTTGCCCCCCGGTCACACGTGACCAGAGTGCAAAGAACCTGCGGACACTTTTCCACACTTGCAATAGTAATGTATATACATTTATTACATTACTATTGCATCTACATTAGTATTTTTAGCACTTTTCTATTGCAAAAACATTAGTATTTCATATACTTGACTTACATTACTAAAGTACTTACCAACTTCACCCTATGAAAATCGTTGTTTGGAACCTCAAAGGAGGGCAGGGAAAGACTGTTTTGAGTCTCTCGATTGCCTTACTGCGTGGAAGCTACGTCGTTACCAACGACACTTACTCGCCAATAGAAAAGGTCTTACCTGAGGGTCACGCCTTACAGATGGATCCTGATGATGATCTCCCACAAGTGCCTGATGATATTGAGCTTATCTATGACTTTGGGGGGTACCCAGATGCGCGTGTGATTGAAGCGGTCAAGCAGGCTGATGCGGTACTTATCCCAATCATCTACGAGTCACCGCTCGAAATGCAGGTGACGATTAATGCTCTTGAAGAAGTCGAGCGCTACACGGACAAAATTGTCGTGATTGCCAACAAGTGCCAGGGCGACGATGTTGAGAAGGTGAGAGAAGTGCTTGGACAGTTCTATGACTATCCCGTATTGGAAATCAAGAAAAGTACGGCGTTTTCCAAAGCCATCGAACAAAAGAAGTCGATGCGTGAACTTATGGAATCAAGCAAGTTGCTTGAGTTCCACTACAAGAAGCCACTCGCTCAGCTTGAAGAGCTTTTATCTTTTATAACCGAGTAATCCTATGAGTACCTTTGCCTTTGAAAAATCGACTAACCGCAAACCCGTCTTGACGGAGAAGAAACCCGCTAAAAAGCAGGGGAAAGTCGGTCGCCCACAGGAGCAGGCCGAACCTCGTAACAAGGCAATCAATTGCTATTTGACCGAATCCGAGTATAAAGCTTTGGACAAAAAGCTTGATGGTCGCTCACGCTCTACCGTGATGCGGAAACTCATCTTGCAATACATTAACGAATAATTTGTATCCATGAGCGAGCAGACACAAAACCAATTCCCGATGCAGGTGCAGCTGAACCTCTTTCAGGCGTCGCCTCGACTCAACCTTTCAGCTACCTACGAAGCCATTATCAAAGAAGTGCTTCCAAGCGACAAAGATATCCGTTGGTCTGGAGATCTTGCAAAGCCTGTAGAAAAGCCTTTTAGCCTAGATGGGCAACGATTTACCTCTGTTATTGCTCCCGCAAGCGTCAAAATTGATGGAGATCACAAGAGTCGTTTCCCGGGACTTCGTGAAGCGCGTGTCGAGTACGCCATCATTGCCCTTGCAAGCCGAGAGAATCTGCAACCTATCCCGAATCGAGATCCAAATATGATTCCTGGGGTAATTCTTCGCACCTCAATTTATGCCATACGCAAAGAGATTGTTGACTCAATAAACACTCGGGAAAAGAAGTCGCTCAAAGTTCAAGATTGCCCCTACAACACGCGTGACATCAAAGAAGCCCTCGAAATTCTCAAACGTACGAACTACACCATCACCAATGCAGACGGGCAAAAAGACTACGAATTTAACCGTATCAAAGACTTCTACCGAGAAGGGGATAAGTACACCATTGAACTCGGGACAATGATTGTCTCCTACATTCAAAGCGGCGATTGGCAAATCGCTGATACCGAGAGCATCCTTGCTACAGGATCCTACTACCTCATTCGTCTGCGCTCACTTCTCAATACCAAGTTTCGCTATGCTGCACCGGGACGCAGTTATTCTATCTCGCTCACAGCACTTGTTGAGAAGATGAGCTTCAACGAATCGCCGCAAAAACGTACCACTATCCAACGTATCAAGAAGCTATTGGAATCGATGCACGAAGTCGAAAAAGTGACCGTTGAGCCCATAAAAGAAGGGCGCAAGATCGTCGACGCAATGTTTCACATTGCTCCCAGTGCGAGCTTTATTCAGACCATGCTTCGCAACAATACTCAGCGAAAAAAGATCGAAAACCATAGTTTTGATTCCGAAGGGAATCCTCTTATTGAACCTTCTCGCAGCGACTTTTCCAGTTCAAGCGCCTATGAAAAGGCACTCCAAGAATACAAGGTGATGAAAGGCAAAACGCTCTTTTGAAACCGTCACAAACAGATATAACCCGCTTAGGCTATGCGCACACAAGACGCACGACTCATCCACATTAATGACTACCTTCGCGCTATAGGCGCGAAAAAAGCCCGTGAGCAACTCGGAACTCATGGGCATGAATGGGTGTGGCACTCACCGGGACGTGACGATACCAAGCCCTCCTTGTGTGTAAACGTGGCAAAAAATATCTGGAGTGATGTTCCGATGGGCGTTGGTGGTCGCCTTATAGAGCTCGTAAACCACGTAAATGGACGGCATCTTGGAGATGTTCGTGGCGCTTTGCGGGAACTAGATCGTATTTTTCCGCATATGCGAGGCGCTGCTAAGGGTGAAGATTTGCGAAACGTAACTCCAGCCCCCCTATACAGACCCCAAACCTCAGCGGCTTCGACACGCGCCACTGGCTTAAAAAAGAAGTCGAGCTCCTTGCAGCTTGTTGGGGTTAAACCCCTATTTCACTATGCACTCAAGGACTACATAAGTAAGCAGCGAGGGATACCGCTCGACTTGGCTTCCAAATACTTGGAAGAAGTGGAGTATCGAGTAGAAAGTGGTGCTCACTTGTTTGCTTTGGGCTTCAAAGCAGGGGAGAGCTACGCGCTTCGTTCCCGTCGATTCAAAGGATTCCTATCTTCAGGAGTAGATATCCGAATTTTTGACCAAAAAAGCGCCGAACTCGCCATTTTTGAAGGTTCTATCGACTTTTTGAGTTGGCTTGCAGCCAAAAAAACACTCGAAGCACCGCATAGCGCTATCGTTTTGAACTCGTTGGCGCTGCTACAACGTGCTATTGAATGGATCGAGACACATCCAGAGGTGAAAACGCTTCGCGTTTTCCGTGATCGAGATGAATTGCATGGTGGTGATAGTGGACTCAAGATGTTTGAGACCCTCAAAACACACTTTTCAACGCATGAAGTGATCGATGTTTCAGAAAGCTACCCATTACACAAAGATCTCAATGCATGGTGGACGGCCAAAATTGCCCCGTAGGCGCATTTTTTTGACTTCGAGGTAGTTAGAGTAGGGAAGAGGACTTAAACCACCGCCAATCGCCCTTTTTCTTTTAAGCCAGTATGAATAGGAAGACGGATATTTCGCAGAGTTTGCTTTCTTGCTCGTAGTTATCCACACGGACAGGGCTAATATAAGATTAAAAGGCTAATAAAAGACTAAAAGAAGGTTAGGAAGAAAAAAATCGTCTGAAAGCCGCATTGCGTAGCGGTTTATTTTTTTGAAGTGTAACTCCAGTCCCCCCACTTACGTAACCTCAGCCCCCCTAGTTGCGTAACTCCAGTCCCCCTATGTACATGAAATCGGAGAATTTTACCCCAGAGTTTTTAACAATTTGCCCGAAACGTAACTTCAGCCCCCCTATGGCAGGTGCTGATAC
>JABXHR010000143.1 GCA_013373515.1 Gammaproteobacteria bacterium
ACAAACGATTTGTCGATTTTGATTCGGTCACAGGGAAATTGTTTTAAATGGGTCAGCGTGCCGTATCCGGTGCCAAAATCATCCAGCGCGATCTTGCACCCGGCCTCAGACAATCGCCTTAGATTCGCGACGATGGTCTCGTAATTGCGATGGAAAAAGACAGATTCAACCACCTCACACTGCAGCCAAGACAGCCCCCTGCTAGGGTACCGCTCACACAAGCGCTTTACGGCCAACTCATCGAGCAAAAAGCCGTGGCTGAAATTCACACTGATATACAAACCCGAAAACTGTCGCTCGAGTCGCTGATAGAAATCCCAAGCGCGGTCCAATGCCAACTGCGTGAGTAATCCAACCTGCTCAATTTGTTCCAGCATGGGCACAAACTTACCGGGTTGAACGCCTCGGTAACCGTCCTCATCCCAACGGGCCAGAGATTCAAAGCCCACCCAACTCCCGTCCGATCGTGTAATGGGCTGATAGTTGGCCACAATTTTTCCGCTATTAAGCGCAGCGTGCAATGCACGTAAGAGCTGGCTCCCATCGTCGTGACTCCGCTGAGCATTGAGATCGACGATTTGAATATTATTGGGCTTACGGTGTTTGGCGCGCTGCAGTGCCAAGCCAGCCTCAGTCAACAGCGCCGATAGCGTTAATTCGCGCATCCGAGGCAGTAAAACTGCCCCGATCGACAGACTGATGGAGACTCTGCGTGCATTAAACTGAACGCTCTGACCGAGCACGTTCGTGAGGCCAACACAAAAGTTATTTAGCCTTAAGGGGTGCTCTGGCGACTCAAGCCACACAATCGCAAACTCATCGCCGCCCAGCCGGAATGCCTCGCAATTGCTCGAAACATATTTTCTCAACCGGTCGGCTGCTGCCACGATCACCGCATCGCCCGCGCTATGGCCATACACATCGTTGATCGATTTAAAATTATCAAAATCCAGCAGAATCAATGCATATTGACCCTCAGAGTGTCTTTGCAATACTTGCGCGATTGTGGATTCAAATTTGCGACGATTGCCCAATTTACTGAGCACATCTTCATTCGCTTGATCACTGAGTTTGGCCACCAGCTCAAGCACATTGCGCCGCTCCTGCTCTAGCCGTTTCGACATGGGTCGAATGACTGAGAACAGCAGAATCAACACAATAGATAACGACGCGATAAACACACCGTATTGCAACCGACTAGCCCTAGAGCTCAACTGCGCAGTCGATTGAAACAGTGCAGCTGAAGTCTGTTGCAACGCCTGAGTGAGCGGCCCCATGGGGGCAAGCGTCACCGATAACGGGGCCCAAATCGAAAATCGCCACGATAACTCATCGGGCCGAGTGCGCCTTAACTCCTCGGTACGCTGGCGCAAAATCTCTAGTTCGTCCAACAAATGATGCTCAGTCGACGCGAGGATATCTTCGGCACTGAAAAAGGGGTTGGTCGCGGCGGCCTGCGCTTCGACAAACGTCGACAACGCACTGGACGAAGTTTCAATGTCGTCGATGAGTTCAGAGATTTTAAGTGATAGCTTTCGGGTGAACTCTTGACTCACGATATCGAGATCAATGGAACGCATTACTTGAGACACCGCGTGGCGGGCATTCTCAATATTGTCGGCTTGATGGCTCAGAATACTTGCCATTTCAATGGCTTGGCTTTTTGCTCTACCCACGCCCTCGGCCAAAAGTAGATTGAAGCCAAACAAAAGAATCACAGAAACGATCACCCAGCCATAAACCTGAGTTCCGCGAGTCAAAAATGGAGATTGGCGTGCAAGTGGTGCATCCATGGCAATGATTTATCTTCTCCTACTATGCAGAGAATAAACCATTTGAATAACCGAAACCTAGAGAAGTAGCTGCCACTAAACCAACCTTTCTAGACGGAATGATCTACCAAGACCGAATAGAGACGATTGTTCGCCGAATCGAGTCGCCTCAGCACAATAGAAAAAAGAACGGCCCGCAATATAGCGGGCCGCTGGCGAGTTAACGTCAAAAATTGTGTTAACTGTGCTTAGCGCGCATGCCATCTCGAATCAATGCCTTGATCAGCGAGATACCCATCAAGATCATCAAGAACGAGAACGGCACTGCCCCAACGATCATCGCCGACTGAATGGCGTTCAAGCCGCCTGCCAGCAACAGTGCTGCGATCACGGCGCCCAAAATCACACCCCAAACGATGATGTGGTGTTTAGTGGCGGCTGTTTGCGAACCACCTGCACTGATGGTGTTCACAACCAAAACCGCCGAGTCAGCCGAGGTGACCAAATAGGTCAACAACAGGATCACGATCAGCACTGACATCAAGCCTTTGAAGCCGGGTGCCAAAACATTGATGGTGGCGTACAACTGTGCAGTGAGGCTTTCAGAGAAAATCGCACCATTGGCTGCGCCATTGAGCTCGAGGTCGATGGCTGTGCCGCCGAGCAGGGCGAACCACAAGAAACACATCAACGACGGGGCAACAATTGAACCGATGACAAACTCGCGGATGGTGCGGTTCTTAGAAATACGCGCCAAGAAGATACCCACGAATGGGGCAAACGCAATCCACCACGCCCAATAGAAAATCGACCACCAGCCTTGCCACTCACCTGGGCTACCGGGGCCATCGGCCGGGAACACTTGGAAGGTTGTCACAGGCAGCGTCAGGATGTAGTCGATGATACCTGAGCCCATGATTTTCATCGCAAACCACGTTGAACCGAAGATCGCAAAGAAGGCCAACAGACCGAAAGACAGCACCATATTCAGGTTACTGAGCCACTTAATGCCTTTACCCACGCCAGACAATGCTGAGAGCGTCGACAAAACCATAATCACTAGCAGCGCGACCAGCATCGAGGCGGTGGTGGGTTTCATCACACCGTTTTCGTCCGCTGCGACAAGCCATTCAGCACCGGAGAAGTTATAAAGACCCGACGAGAAAGACTCCAAGCCAAGGCCGATGGTTTGCGCAATCCCCAAGATCGTGGCGACAACTGCCACCACATCGATGACGTGGCCCAAGGTGCCCTCTAAGCTCTTGCCGAAAATCGGGGCAAGTGTCGAGCGAATGGTGAGCGGCAATCCGCGAGAATAAGCAAAGAACGCCAGCGCGATACCAACGAGCGCATAACACGCCCAAGCGCCAAGACCCCAGTGTAAGAACGAGTAACGATACGTTGCCTGCAGTGCAGACTCGTCTTTTGGAATGGCGATATCGGCGAGCGGCTGCAAAGTACCTGCGTCGACAGCGCCTTTGTAGGTCGTCCAAACATCAGAACCCTCCGCGATCGCAACGCCAGCGCCACTTAGTGCAGTGCGCACCAATTCGGCACTCATACGAATCTCGGGGTTATCGGCGATGTGCCACATTGGCTCACCGGTGGCATAGCCCAACATACCAATCCCAATGCCCGCACCAAACATCATCGAGAACCATGAAAAGTTCGAAAACTCAGGTTTACCATCTTGATCACCCAAGCGCGTTGATCCCCAGCGAGGATGTAGCGCAACGACTAGGCACACGATAATGAAAAATGCGACTGACCAGGTGTAGTAGTAGTTTAAGTTGCTGAAGGACCAGTTTTTCATCTGGCCTAGGACTGATCCAGCTTGCTCTGGGAAGATCGCTGCCCAGACAACGACAATCGCGATAAATGCCTTCGACATCACTGCAACCATTTGGTTGAAGTTTTGATAGAAGCCGGTGTCAGCGGTATCTATATTTAGCTCGGTTAGCGGCGGTTTAATGGCCATACGCTATATCCTCTATTCTTATGATGAATCCAATGCGCTGCATCAAACCAATGGTCCAAACATTGCTCCAAAGGCTTTGATGACACAGCTCGTTAAGGTGAGATGCGTCCCTCCCCCAACTTGGATACTAATGAGGTAACAAAATCACAATTGTGTCAGGACGACACTGGATATTCGCTGCGCTCACTCAAATGACCTATTGAGGGACGGGGCGGTGCAAAACGCACCAACCCCGTCGTAGATAGATAAGTGCAACCGAGGGTGCCAGCGCGGGTGCTAACGTGCCAGCTCAGAAAATGCCACAGCCCGATGTTCGATCATCGACCGCTGTGCCGCTTGGCCCATTTGCACAGCTTTAAGCCCATCATCGAGGCTCACATCTGGCGTGCTGCGCTGACCGCGCACTAACTCCAAAAAGCCCTTGTGCTGGTAGAACGTCGAGCCGTTGTGATCACCTGCGGCGAGCAAGGTAGGGTCCACGGGTGTTGGAATGACTTGCGGGCCTTTTGGATGGCGCGGGCTGACGATAACCTGCGGCTCAGGGCTTTCACCCAAGTGCTCAGGCCAGAAACGGGTAGGACCTGGCACCAGACACTCAATTTTTCCATTGGCCCCGACAGCAGAGATTTCCTCTTGATACTTTGAGCCCTCGGCAAACATACATAGCTCCAGCATCGCGCGTCGCTGGCCTTCAAACTCGACGATGACATACCCGTGATCGAAGATATCCGGCGCCTCACCCGCGTAACGTTCATCTAGGTGATTGGCCGCAATGCCACCTGCTCCCATGATGCGCACAGGCTCAGCGTCCATCAGTAAGCGCATCAGATCGAAGAAGTGACAACACTTCTCGACAAAGGTGCCGCCGCTATAACGATTGAAGCGATTCCAGTCACCAACTTTATGCAAAAACGGGAAACGATGTTCGCGGATGGTGAGCATTTGGATGCCGCCCGTGACCTCGTTGACCTGCTCGCGCAACAGCGTAATGGGGGGCATATAGCGATATTCCATCGCCACCCAGATTGGGGCCGCAAAATTCGCCTTCAGATCGGCAATGGCTTTATGATCATTCTCGGCGGTAAACAACGGCTTTTCCACCAAGGTCGGCAGTGCTTTGTTGCGGGCAATGGCTTGCAAATGCTCAACGTGCAGATGATTCGGCGAGGCGATCAGCAAGCAATCCAAATCCTGTGCCATCAACTCATCTATGGTCGAATAAAACTGAGCATTTGGAGCCAGAGACGCGGCCCGCGCTGCCATCTCGGCGTCGGGCTCTACGATTGCAACCACGTCGGTATCGTCGAGCAGGTTGATATTTTGAATGTGCTCACCGCCCATCATGCCGCAGCCGATGATGCCGTATTTTGTGGTCATGATTACCTCAATCTTTGTACGTAAATGGCTTGGTTTTGATCAAACCAAGTTTTTGAAAATTCGACGCATTCGCCCGCCTCGGACCAAGCGAAGCGCTCGATATAACCGCAGGCGTCTCCTGAGAGCAAGCCAAAATTCTCCGGCGCCCAACTGGGCACGTGACCTATCGCCACAGCATCCACCGCATGACTGATCATCAGTGAGAATTGCTGGGCGTAGTCGGCATAGAGCGCATTCCCCAAAGTGTTCGCGTCCAGTTTGCCCACATTGCCATCTAGCCAGATTTCTTCGACCGCTACGGCAACATCATCTAAGCGACGCAATCGACGCACTCGGTTGCCCATCGCACTGCTGCCAAAGGTCGGCAAACCCGTCGGCTTGTCTAGATAGTCTACCGACAGCACTTCGGCACTTGGTTTGCCGCGGCCATTGCGACGTTCGATGCGGAACAAGGAGTACACCGAATCACGCTCTAGATCGGCGCGAATGTAATTGCCAGATCCCTGAATGCGCTCAACTCGGCCTTGAGACACCAATTGATCCAATGCCTTACGCAGCGTGCCCACCGAGGTTTGTAAGCTCGCGGCCATCTCACGCTCCGGCGGCAACTTTTGGCCATCCATCAAATAGCCTGCTGCGATGTCGCGCACCAGTTGTTGTGCGATTTGTAAATATTTCGGTTGCAATCTCGGCCTCAGTTACGCGATCAGAGCGCAGGAGTACACCACTGGGTTCTCGCCAGCGCGAATGATAGCGCTATTTTTAAAATTGATACACTATTGATTCACTATTTTTTGCATGCTAGCATCGCTCGAATTGAAAACAAATGGTTGAGTATGAGCATTGTTCCTATCACCTCCGAAGCGCTAAATGCCGCCGAAGTCTCTTGGTTCTCGGCGCTGTGCTCCGATGATTATCAATTTCTAGGCGTGCCAGATGGCAATCTACGCTCCTCTTGGGCGCATTGCTCGTCCATCGTGCAAAAAGCCGAACAAGGTGGGTTTCGCAACATTCTCTGCCCATCCTCCTATCAAGTCGGCCAAGACACGCTGAGTTTTGTCGCAGGCTGTGCGCCGATAACCTCTAAGATCAATCTGCTCGCGGCGGTGCGCTGTGGTGAGATGCAGCCCATCATGCTGGCGCGCACCATTGCCACACTTGATCATATGCTCGAAGGCCGCTTGACGGTCAACATCATCAGCTCCGATTTCCCCGGCCAGCAAGAAGACAGCAACTACCGCTATCAGCGCTCACGCGAGGTGGTGGAGATATTGAAGCAGGCTTGGACACAAGACGAAATCAACTACCAAGGGGAGGTCTACAACTTTAGCGGCCTCACCACGGACCCCGCGCGCCCCTACCAAACCGGCGGCCCGCTTCTGTACTTTGGCGGTTACTCACCCTCGGCGCTGGAGCTTTGCGGTCAGCACTGCGATGTCTATCTGATGTGGCCAGAAATCGAAGAAAATTTGGCCGATCGCATGAAAGCGGTCAACGCCGTGGCAGAGCGCTATGAGCGCACGCTAGATTATGGACTTCGAGTGCACATGATCGTGCGCGACACCGAGCAAGAGGCCAAAGAATACGCCGAATACATCGTCTCTAAACTCGAAGACGAGCAAGGCAAAGCCATTCGTGAACGCGCCCTAGATGCCAAGTCGCTCGGGGTGTCGCATCAAGCCAAAAACCGCGATAGCGCCGACGATGAAGGCTATATCGAACCAAACTTATGGACCGGCGTTGGCCGTGCGCGCTCAGGCTGCGGTGCGGCTTTGGTGGGCTCTGCCGATCAAATCTTAAGCAAACTCGAGCGCTATCAAAAAATGGGCATGCGCGCCTTTATTTTGTCTGGCTATCCACACCTTGAAGAAGCCGACTACGTGTCGCGCCTAGTGTTGCCCCACATGAACACCTGCTCACTGCCCCATGAATATGGCCGTGTGCCTGCCACCACCCCTGCTACACCCCTTGGAATCGGAGAACGCCGCTAATGCAAAGAATTCAACTATCAGACTCGCTCTCGATGAGCCGTATTGTCTACGGCATGTGGCGCTTGGGCGATGACAGCGACACCTCTGTCGCGCATGTCACTCGCAAAATTGAAAGCTGCCTCGACCAAGGCATTACCACCCTCGATCAAGCAGACATTTACGGGGCGTACACCGCAGAGGCCATTTTGGGTGAGGCGCTCAAGGCCAATCCAAGCCTGCGCTCGAAGGTGGAGATTGTCACCAAATGCGATATCGTCGCGCCGATTGGCCGTCACAGCGACGCACGCGTAAAGTACTACGACACGTCAAGAGCCTATATCCTCTCTGCGGTCGAGCAATCGCTTCGCGATATGCACATCGACGAAATCGATTTACTCCTAATCCACCGCCCTGACCCGTTGATGGACCACAAGGAAACCGGCGCAGCACTGGACGAATTGGTCAAAAGTGGCAAGGTGCGCAATGTGGGCGTGTCGAACTTCCGCCCATGGGATTGGCAATTGCTGCAATCGGGCATGTCGACACCGTTGGTGACCAACCAAATTGAGCTTTCCCTGCAAGCCCATGAAGGCTTTGTCAACGGCGACGTGGCATTCCACCAGCAACATGATCACGCCATGATGGCATGGTCACCATTGGCAGGCGGCGAATTGATCAACCAAGCGCACCCAGTCCACGGCACGCTCAGTGCGATGGCGAATCGGATGGGTACGGATGTCGCATCAGTGGCCGTGGCATGGTTGCTAGCCCATCCTTCAAAAATCCTGCCGGTGCTTGGCACCAACAACCTAGAGCGTATTGCCAACCTCGCCAGAGCTTGCGAGCTGACATTAGATCGTCAAGATTGGTACGAACTCTACACGGCGGCACTTGGCCGTGAGGTGGCGTAATGAGCGCCCAACCCCTACTCCAGCCTGTGGATGACGGTCGTGCGCTGCGCGATGCCTTTGGGCGATTTGCCACAGGCGTCACCATCATTGGTGCCCAGCACGACGGCCAACCCATCGGTATGACCGTCAACAGTTTTGCCTCTGTGTCTCTGAGCCCTGCCTTGGTGTCGTGGTGCATCGACAACAACAGCAGCCGCTTTGATGCATTTGCCAACGCCAAGCGCTTTAGCATCAATGTGCTGAGCGCCAACCAAGGCGATTGTTGTATGCGGTTTGCCAAGAATATGGCTGCATTTGATGAGGACGAGTTCGATCTCGCCGCCGACGGGACCCCGTTATTGCGCGACGCGCTGGCCGTATTTGAGTGTGAGCTTTATGCGACTCACTTGGCCGGAGATCACACCATTATTTTGGGAGAGGTGATCAACTACCGTTGGCAAGACGGCGACGCGCTGGGCTTCTTTGGCGGCAAGCTCACTCAAATTGAGCAATCACGCTAAGCCGATAATCCAGCAAGAAATTTTGCTCACTGGACTCACTAGTGAGCAAATACAAGGGTCAGCACTCCCGCCAGCACCAAACTCGCTGCCCAAACCAGATCTAAGTTAAACCAAGATTGCTGCAAAAATTTCAGCCCGACATAGCGGTAGACCAGCGCGGCAATCACCCCACCAGAAACCATCATTGCCAAGGTGTGCAGCACGGCGACCAGCACCGCGATCGATAGTGAGCCCGTCATCAGCTCGGTGGCCGCTTGATGTCCCGCATCGGGCACAGGCGTCTGGCATATTCCTAGATAAATCGGCACCAGCATCAGCCCGGCTCCGTGCGCAAGGGCCACCAAAAAAGACCACAGCGTCAATTTGCCCGGCGGTATGCGCGCCAAAAATCGTGGGTGTCGGCGGTAAAAGATCAGGTAGAAACTACCGAGCGCGATCAGCAAAATCGCCGCAAAAACCTGAACCTCTCGGTGCCATGTAAACAACCACCGCAGCATCGAAAACGGCAGCAGAATCATGGCCATGGCCAAAAAATGCCCTAGCGCCAACGCCCCCAGCGCACTTAGTAGTGCTGTAAAACGACGTTCCATCAGCGCAGCGGACACCGACAAAGGCCAGCCCATGGCGGGATTGACGCCGTGGTAGATGCCGGAGGCAACCAGCATCCACCAAAGCGCAGCAGTGGTTGATGATTCAATCATGACTTAGCGGGCGGCGCGTGATACCTTCGCCGCCCAATCGCTTATACCGAGGGATAGCAGAAGCTATCGGTGGAGCAATCGCCGCCTTCCAGGCGAATTTGGTGACTGCGGTAGCCTTTGGGAAACTCGACGAAAAAGTCCTCATCCAGCGTCAAACCACCGTCTTCACCGACATTGGCCATCACCATCTGTCCCCCTTCGTCTTCTGGATAGAACTGATCATCCCAAGTGGAATACAGCGAATTGGTCCAATAGACGCGCTTTCCGTCACGGCTAATTTCCACCATTTGTGGGCCGTAGGCAAAGTGCTTGCCGTTGGGATGCTTGGTACCGCGACCGATACCGCCCAACTCGACTTTACCTGCTAGCTTTGGATTCATCGGGTCGCTGACATCATATTGATGCATCTCCCCCATCCCCCAGCACGCCACGTATAAGAAACGGTCGTCCAAGCTCAGGTCGATATCCGTCACGAGCGGTGGTACCGCTTCAAAGCCTTTTAAGAGCGGCGGGAGGTTATCTGCAGATTCCGGACGTGGATCGATGGTGATGGTTTTCTTGGCTTCAAAGGTGCCATCCTCCTTTTGCCACCAGGTAAAAATGGCGCCTTGCAGATTTTCGGTGTCCACCACCACGCCGC
>JABXHR010000153.1 GCA_013373515.1 Gammaproteobacteria bacterium
TGATCGACGGCGGCATGGCCAACCAAATTGCTCAGTATGCCGCTTATGGTGTGTTGCATTTTTCGAGACAATTTAACATCGCTGCCCGGCAACAAGCAGACGCCCGCTGGACCGAGCAACCCTTCCAATACCAACCGAACTTCAGCGTCGGTGTACTTGGGCTCGGAGCACTTGGTCAGCACTGCGCCCAAACCCTCGCCCAGCTTGGATATCGAACGCTGGCTTGGAGCCGCAAAACTCGTCCAGACTGGGAAATCGATACCTTTACTGGCGTCGAACAGCTCGAAGCGTTTTTATCAGAACTCGATGCGCTCGTTTGTATTCTACCCGGTGGCGATGGCACACGACACCTAATCGACGCCACGCGCTTATCGCAACTAAAATCCGGCGCAATTGTGATCAACTGTGGCCGCGGTGAAGTGATAGAGACTGACGCTTTGGTCGCAGCGCTGACATCTGGACACCTCGGCGGCGCGCTACTTGATGTGTTTGAACATGAGCCTTTGCCCACAGATCATCCCCTGTGGACAGCGCCCAACACCCTACTTACGCCCCACATTGCCGCGAAGACTTTGCCCGAAGAAGCCGTCATCCAATTTGCCGACTATGTGCGCCAACATCCTCAAACCTGAGCAAAGCGGCATGCCAACTGTCATTTCTAAGAAATCAGCGTCGCGGGCAACCAACTGATTTTGCTCGCACACACTACAATCGACTCCACTTTATGTAGTGACCACTGCCATGACGCTAAGTGCATTTGATTTATTTAAGATTGGAATTGGGCCATCGAGCTCCCATACCGTCGGCCCGATGCGGGCGGCATTAAAGTTTGCAGAGTATTTGCGCGATCAGCAGATGGCACAGAATGTCGCCTACATCAAAAGTGAACTCTATGGCTCACTCGGCGCAACCGGTCGTGGTCACGGCTCGGACAAAGCCGTCATTCTCGGTCTTATGGGCGAAACACCCGAGCTGACCGACACCGCACAAGTGAATGCGCGAGTCCAACACACGCGTGACACTGAAACGCTGCAACTGCTCGGTCAATACCCAATCAAATTTATCGATGCCAAGCACCTGATTCTACACAAGCGCAAATCACTGCCCTACCACGCCAATGGCATGCGCTTTACCGCCTACGATGCCGCCGACGACGTGTTGCACGACGCGGTTTGGTACTCGGTTGGCGGCGGGTTTATCGTCGATGAAAAAGCCGCCGAAGGCGATGATCCGTTGATCACCCACGAAGTGACCGTGCCCTATCCATTTTCATCTGGTGAAGAACTGCTGGCGCAAGCCAAGGAAAACGGGCTCTGCATCAGTACCATGATGATGCGCAACGAAATGCAGTTTCAGCCCGAAGAAGACGTGCGAGCGCAGCTGATGAACATCTGGCAGGTGATGCAGGATTGCGTCAACAATGGCGTAAAAAACGAAGGCGTATTGCCAGGCGGCTTAAAGGTCAAACGCCGTGCTGCGCAGCTGTACCGCTCATTGAAGAACGACAATCCAATGAACAACGCCCCGATGGGCACAATGGATTGGGTCAACCTCTATGCACTGGCCGTCAACGAGGAAAACGCTGGTGGAGGTCGTATCGTTACCGCCCCAACCAACGGTGCGGCAGGCATTATTCCCGCCGTGCTGCACTACTACGTCAAACACTGCAACGGTGCCGACGAGGAAGGCGTGATTCGCTTTATGCTGGCCGCCGCGGCCATTGGCATCATCATCAAAACCAACGCCTCGATCTCGGGCGCTGAAGTCGGCTGCCAAGGCGAAGTCGGCTCAGCCTGCGCCATGGCCGCAGCAGGCTTGGCAGAGGCCCTCGGTGGCACACCACAACAGGTCGAAAATGCTGCCGAAATCGGCATTGAACATAATCTTGGTCTGACTTGCGACCCCATCGGCGGGCTGGTGCAAATTCCATGTATCGAACGCAACGCCATGGCGGCAGTCAAAGCCATCAATGCTGCGCGCATGGCACTACGAGGCGATGGCGAGCACTATGTGTCGCTCGATAAGGCAGTAAAAACGATGCGTGAAACCGGCAAAGACATGAGCCTCAAGTACAAGGAAACAGCACGCGGCGGCTTGGCCATTCATGTTCTAGAAGTGCCTGTTACCGTGGTAGAGTGCTGAGTTTTTCTAGACAAAGCACCCTATGCAATTGATTTTTGGGCCGACTCATCGCGGCCCTGATTCGCCTGTCATTCATATCGACGCTGACGCAATCAATACCGGCACCCTCGCATCATGAGCGCCGAACTCGCGCTATTTATTCCCACTTTTTTCTTGGTGTCGATCACACCGGGAATGTGCATGACGTTGGCGCTGAGCCTCGGCATCAGCATTGGTTTTCGCCGAACGCTCATTATGATGATTGGGGAGCTGATTGGCGTGGCACTGGTGGTCGTCGCCACTGCGCTGGGGGTCTCTGCCATCCTGCTAAAGACACCTTCTTTGTTTATTGCAATGAAGACCATCGGTGCCACCTACTTAGTTTATCTGGGTTGGCAGCTGTTCAACGCCCGTGGAAAAATGGCCATCTGCGCGGATCAAACAATCCAAATGCTCAATGCAAAATCATTGCTATCACAGGGATTCGTCACTGCTATTGCCAACCCAAAAGGCTGGGCCTTTTTCGTCGCTTTGCTGCCGCCCTTTATTCACACCAACGAACCATTGGCACCGCAACTGGTGCAAATGCTCGCGATTATTTTGCTATTTGAGTTCATCTGTATGTGCTTATACGCACTAGGTGGCCGAAGCTTGCGGTTGATGTTGGCCAACCAGAGTAAAGTCGCATTACTCAATAAACTCGCCGGAGGTTTAATGATGTTGGTGGCACTTTGGCTGATTGTCTCTTAAAGGATAAATCTTGGCCTTCTACCGACAGCTAACGATGACATCCCCCACACCGCCCCGAGGATTGCTTAGAATCGCAGACTGTGTGTTTTGCGATTTTTAAGCGATACTCTTAACTTGTAAGACATGGAGGCCTTGGATGGTCGCTCTAGAGTCTTTCTCAATGCGAATTCTCGATGAGCTGGATGACAGTATTGCCGTACTGAACCGCAAAGGCGTGATTCAATTCGTCAATCGAAGCTGGATAAAGTTCGGACAAGAAAACGGCGTCAACCCAAGTTTCGACTGGATTGGAAAGAATTACCTAGCTGCCTGCACTGCCATCGACGATCAAGATTCACGTACACAGCACGCATATGAGGGCATCAATGATGTGCTGCTCAACAAACGAAAAAATCCACCACGAGCACCCCTGTCACAGCCCGCGGGAACTGCGCTGGTATGCGATGAAGGTGACGCAATTCAAGCTTAGCCAACGTGTTTTTGTGGTGGTCAGCCACCAAGACATCACCGAGCGGAAACTCACTGAAATTCGCTACCAACGCTTGGCTCATTGCGACGCCCTGACTGGGCTCGCCAACCGCCGCCAGCTCAATGCTTACCTCACTGCGCACTGGTCTCGCTTGGCCACACAAGACGCCCATATGTGACTGGCAATTGTCGATTTGGATCAATTTAAATCCATCAATGACAGGTATGGACATATGATTGGCGACCAATTACTGGTAAAAATTGGCCAAATTCTCAATCGTTTTAACGAACGCTACCAATCGATCGCGGCCAGAACGGGTGGAGACGAGTTTGTGTTGGCCTGGCCAAACCAATCACTAAACACAATCCAACCATTATTGAGGCTCATCATAGAGGACATCAACATACAAGCGGTCGTCACTGACACGCAAACGGTGGCCGGCTGTACCTGCAGTATTGGGGCCGTGGATATCAGAGTTTCCAAGGAAAAAGATCTAAACGCCGCGCTGGCGATGGCCGATCGAGCGCTGTACCAAGCCAAAGCCAAAGGCGGTAATCACATCGAGGTGGCGACGCCGATGATGGCCGCAAAAAGTTAGCAAACGAGCACGCAAGACCCAAATTCAGCGCTCAAATTTGGTCGACAAATGCACCAAGCTTTCGCTGTGAATCACACCATCAATTTGACCGATTTTGTCCAATAATTTATCCAGCTCATGCGTATTGGCGGTGGCCACATCTAGCACCAAGTCATGCTTGCCTGAGGCCGTTTTGACGGAGCGAATATCTGCAATGCCATACAGCGCTTTGATGATCGCAGGCAATGCCTTTGGCGAAATTTCGAGCAAAACGGTCGCCGATATTTCAGCGTTTGACAGCTTGCGCCCCAACCTCAGCGAATACCCCAAGATACTGCCATCGTGCTCTAGTTTATTGAGCTTTGATTGCACTGTGGTTCGAGCAACCCCCAACTCTCGGGCGAGCTCACTGACGCTGAGCCGTGCATTACGGCGCAGGCAGGCAATCAGTTGTTGATCTAAATCAAACTTCATTATGATGATTTTTTAGTCATTTTTATAAAATATTCGTTAAATATTATCGTTTATAACGGCAATTTTGGCAGATATTTCTTCGATACTTGCTCTAAATACCGAGGAGATAGTGACGATGTGGATTCATACACGAGCAAAAGCTGAAGAGTGGCTAGGCGCACAGCAACCCGACAAACCCACTTTACTGTTTGACTCGGCGGCGTTGCAGAGTCGCTACTTTGAATTCAAAGACACTTTCCCGGGGCTCATCAGCTACGCCGTCAAAGCCAATGCCAAAGACGCCGTATTGAGAGCACTTTGCGATGCAGGGCTCAACTGCTTCGATATTGCCTCGATACCAGAGCTAAAGCGCGTATTGTCTCACTCGCCAAAAGCGATTTGTCACTATCACAACCCCATTCGTAGTCGCCAAGACAACCTTACTGCGCTAGCCGCTGGCGTAAAAACCTTTAGCATTGATCGGCTATCCGAGCTCGATAAACTTAGCGACTGCTTGGGCGAAATAACACCAGCAGAGATTGAACTCAGTATTCGCTTCAAGCTACCCACATTTGGCGGCGCATATGATTTTGGCAGCAAGTTTGGCGCCGATTTGCCAATGGCCGCCAAGCTTATGCGCGCGGGAAAACTGGCGGGCTATCGAATTTCATTAACCTTTCACCCGGGTACTCAATGCACTCGATTAAGCGCTTGGAGTGACTATATCGAAGCTGCCGCAAAACTCAGTAAAGACACACAGATCGACATTGAACGTCTGAACGTCGGTGGCGGCTTCCCAGCGCATCGAGGTGAGTGGGTGCCCGAGCTTGGCGATATTTTTCGTCAAATCGACGACGCCGTAAACGCTCATTTCGATAACTTACCGAAGCTCGTGTGTGAACCCGGCCGAGCAATGGTCGCAGACACCACTTTGCTGGTTACACAAGTCAATGCCATCGACGGCAATGGCGTCTACCTCAATGATGGCGTGTATGGCTGTTTATCCGAAGCACGCGACCTGAGCATGACCAAGCGCATCGGTTTCTGCGGTTACAATGGCCGACCACTGCCTGACGGCGCTAGCCGACAGCCTACCCAGTTTTTTGGCCCAACCTGTGACTCTCTGGATGCCTTTATCGCTGAAGTGCCGCTGCCGAGTGAGCTTCGCGCCGGCGACTATATTCTGTTTGAGGGAATGGGGGCATATAGCAACGAACTAAACACTCAATTCAACGGTTTTGGCGAACATCAATGGGTTCACTTACCGCAGGTTTCGCACCATTTGGCGCAAGCCATCTAACTGGCTACCCGGCATAAACGCACTGACCAATCCACGGGTTGCACGATACACCTCTGGATCAAGCACAACGCCGTTGCGCCCAAGCATCGGATTGAGCCAAAGGATCTGCAAGCAACGCTTGCGAAGCGTTTTCAGTGCCACCTGCAACTTGGGGAGTTTGTCGCTATCAAGCCCATCCGACAGAATGACGACATTGGTCTGTGCGGTTAAATACAGCCGAGCGTACTGACGGTTGAATTGCTCAATCGACTTCGCAATACAAGTGCCGCCCATAAACAAGCGATTGCGCCCTTCGAGCGCTGCATACAAGGCGTCCGAGTTACGGTGTTGCATCAGCGGCGTAGTACGAAAAAGCTCCACATGAAAGGCGAAGCTCTCGGTCTTGGGCAGTGTACGGCTCAGCACCGACACCATCCGAGTGAGTAGTGGGTTATCCCAAGCCATCGAGTGAGAAACATCCTGAATGAACAACACCTTCACTGGCTCCGGTTTTCGCGCACGATAGAGCACATCAAATAGATATCCGGGCGTTGCCAAATTGGCTCGGATCGTCTCTGCCATGGCCAAGTGTTGTCCACGCCGCGAATGTTGGTAATGCCGACTGTGTCGCCGCAGCAGCCAGTGCGATAGGCGATCAATTTGAGTTTCAATTTCACGCATCGCGGCAGCGTCTTTGATAAAACGAAAATCGGCTTTGGCAATGGTTTTGTTTTTTCCAGCGCCCACCCCCTGCCTTGCTTCGGTATCGTGATTCTGCGCCGCCGCCTCACTGATACCACTTAGGCCAACCAAGGCTGTTTGCGTTGTGTAGAGTGCCTGCCGACCCACACCCAACACCGGCGTATCATGCCCTAGCCAAAAACGGTCAAATAACGCTCGAAACGCCCGGAACTGGGTAGGATTAGCCGCATAAATCGGCCGTAGAATATTGATGGCAGAGCACTCGACAGCCATCTGACTTAAGGCCCTTTGTGCCGCGATGTCCTCAGCCACGCCGTGTGTAAATCCATGCGCCCGCAGTTGTTGGCTAAATTCAATCAGTCGCTGCATGGCCCACTGCGGTCAGAATCGCCGCCCAACGCTCACGATCAACCAAAGAACGATCTTCTTCAGTCTTCAACAGCGTGCTTCGAGCATTAAAGGTTTGATCGGGTGATTGCAGTAAATCCTTCACCTCAAGCGATAACATTGCACGCGCCCAATCCAAGGTCTCTGCAATACCTGGACGTTTTACCAAATCTAAGCTGCGTAAGCCCGCAACAAATTGGCAAACTTGCAGCGCAAATGCACGGTCCACCCCGGGCAGCTTGGCGCGTAGGATTTGGATTTCCTTGGTCACATCTGGGTAGGCAATGTAGTGATATAGGCAACGACGTCGCAGCGCATCCGACAACTCCCGCGTGCCATTGGCGGTGAGAATCACACGTGGCTTCACTGCCGCACTGAGCGTGCCGAGCTCGGGAATCGACACCTGAAAGTCGGAAAGTACCTCCAGCAAAAACGCCTCAAACGCCTCATCTGCTCGATCGACTTCATCGATCAACAGCACGCAGCCGTCGGGTTGACGAATGGCGTGTAGCAGGGGACGCGGCAACAGAAACGCCTCTGAGAAAACATCAACCGATGGTGCGCCCGACTGCGCTTGATTCAGGCTAAGCAGCTGCTTGGCATAGTGCCACTCATATATCGCCTGCCGAGCGTCCAAGCCCTCGTAACACTGAAGCCTGATCAGCGGCAATTGGTGCAATGCTGCCAACACTTTGGCGATTTCCGTTTTGCCAACCCCGGCATCACCCTCAACCAATAAAGGACGATCCAACACCTCGGTTAACTGCAGTGCCACCACCAATTCCTCATCAGCGATATAGCCTTGCTCGTGAAGCTGTTGCTTGAATTCAGACATAGCAATCTCAGTGATAAAACGTGCTCACTGTACCGCGATTTCCAGGTGTGATGGAGACGACTTTAGATGGAAAGACACTCCCGCCGATTGCGGGAGAGAACATTATGCGTAGTTGTTAGGAAAAATCAGCTGTACGAGCCTAAGATTGATCCTGACCTTGGTGATCAAGGCAAAGAAGCTCGCCGCCGTCGAGAGCAGCATCAATGGTGGCAAATTGTCGCGCATCAACAAGCATCCCAACAGATGCATCCCAAACGACGCGCCATACCAGTAAAGATCTTTGGCCAATATGCTGGTCACCTGGCCGCTCGGCCCCATATTGATGACAATCATAAATAAGTTGATCACCAACAACAGATCGATGAAGCTCAAGGTATGTTCATAGCGGATTTGCGTCAACGCAAACAGCGTTTCTTTAAACGCGATTTGCATGTCTGTGAAGGCTTGCACCTCTGGCAGCTGAGTTCCCGACAGATGCACAATCAAGATCCCAACCAACAAGCAAAAATGATAAATGTAAGGAAGAAATGGCGTATTCGATCGTTCTTGACCGGCGTTAAAGTTCTGTCTCTGTTGCATAAAGCCTCCGTGCTTAAGGAGCCTCCGAATGAGTCGCTGCACGTTTCGACAAAGCGAGATTTGCTCAGTCAAGGCGGATTGTGCTGAGAATGACGAGTCCTTTTCAAAACAATCCAACACAGAATGAGTGAATCTCGCAAAGTCCCTTCGGGCGGGGACTCGTTCGCAGGTTCCTTAATGATTCGACGAAACTATTGCTCCACGATGTTGCCACTATTTTTTTGCTTAGAAATGTTGACTGTGCAATCAGATTAAATGCTAACCTCAAGGTTGACAACGCAAAAATTTCGTCGCTATCGTCCAAAAAAGCATGAGGCTTTTTCAGGGGAAAGAACACAAGGAGGTGGCTTTGAGCGGCAAAGATCCGTTTGGCAAGCTGACCATCAAACAGCTTGATCGGCTCTCGGCATTGGTGAAATATCGAAATTACGAAGATGTTGCCAGAGCCATTCATCAACAAGCATCCACCATCAAAACATCCATAAAAACGCTCGAAACCGCGCTCGGCGTTCCGCTAGTTGATTCGAGAAACGGCCCCATCAAGGTTTCACGCCAAGCCAAAGTCATCGCCGAATTATGGGATGAAATGCGCCGCGAATTTAATAGCAAACTCGCCCGTGAGATTGTTCTGCCAGAGTCGATTAACGTCACTCTCGCGCTTGGATGTCAGCAAGGGCACTGGCCAAGAATCGTGAAGCCGAGCATTGAAGAGTTCAATAAAACGGCAAACGACAAAGTCAGAATCAGCATCAATATCGAAAGACGCAAACGCCTTGTCGAGCGCCTCAACCGCCGCGAGCTAGATATTGCACTGCTGTTTAACACCCCGCCAGACATTAACGGCTACCAAGCAAGGCATATTGGCGAACAAGTGCTGCAACTCTACTGTGCAGGCCCTGCCCCCACGACCACCGATGAGCTTCTCGCGCGTTGGATTCGCATTGACTGGGGACACGATGCCAACGAATTGATTGATGCCCACATCATCGAGATCAACCAAGGCAAAATGCCGCACAATTTGCTGGCACTCGATTGTGAGACAAGTGCACTCGAGTATTGCGTTAGCAACGAGGGGATAGCATTCTTCCCGCCTGATATGATCGCTGCAAATCCATTGGGCAGGCATGTAGAAGCGATTGATGATGCACCGATATTTTCGCGCTCAATCTACATTGCGGCCGAAAAAGACATTATGTCGCTACTTGAGCAAAAAGGCGAAAATCCGCTGTCAATTAAACCAACGCTCAAGACCGCAGAGCTGCCCTTTGTGGCCAAACTGCGGTTGTGTCATTTGATGGAGGCGGCGGCCAGCCGCGAATATGATTAGGCCTCTTGCATCAGCTCGACCAGCTGCGCAAGTGCCATGCCCCACCCCGCCTCGAACCCCATTTCACGATGGGCATTACAATCCGCCTCATTGCTATGGCGCACTGTGGCGATGTATTGCGTTGAAGTGGCGGTCAACGGCCGCAGTTGAATCTCTCCTGTAAAGAAAAAACCACCGGGCTCGTCGTTTTTCGGTGCTGGCGCGAATCCGGGTAACAAGGCATTGGTCCAAACGAGACTGCGCTCAGCGTCGACCGCCAAATAGCAGCCAACACTCTCTGGCATTGCGACCCCATCGGGCGATTGCATCGTGGTGGCAAATCGCCCACCAGGTTGAACATCGAGCTCGCAAGCCACCACTTGCCAAGGCTTGGGACAAAACCACTGCATCAAGAGCTCAGGCTTTGTCCAAGCGGCCCAAACTTGCGATGCACTCACGGGGATTTCTCTCTCGAGGCGCAAATCGAGTTGAGGGTTAAATGTCATTCCAAGACTCCAAGGAAGGTCAAAAGCGAACGCGGCAGATGCAAGATCGCCAGCGGTATCAAATCTTAATCCAAAACCGGTTACTCAGGCATAAAAAAAGCGGCCCATGGCCGCTTTTGAACCGAAATTTGTCAAGCACGATCACTCAATGTATTTAACATCGATAATTTCGTACTCTTTAGTGCCTGCAGGAATTTGCACCAGCGCCACATCGTCAACTTCCTTGCCGATCAATGCACGCGCCACAGGGCTACTGCTAGAGATCATCCCTTTTGAAATGTCCGCTTCGTCTTCCCCTACAATTTTGTAGGTGACTTCGTTATCCGTCTCGGTATCGACAATCGTCACGGTAGTGCCAAAAACCACACGGCCATTTTGCGGCAGTTTGGTGACGTCAATGATTTGAGCATTACCGAGCTTGCCTTCTATATCCTTGATCCTGCCTTCAATAAACCCCTGCTGCTCACGTGCTGCATGATATTCGGCATTCTCTTTTAAGTCGCCATGTTCACGCGCTTCCGCAATTGCCGTGATCACCTTAGGTCGGTCGACAGACTTCAAGCGCTCAAGCTCTGCTTTAAGCGCATCGGCACCCTTTTTGGTCAGTGGAAATTTGTTCATTCAGCCACCTCGTGTAAATCTTGTAATTTATAGACTTCGAAATCTGCCTCAGACTGAATCGCCAGCAAACATGCATTGCCTGCCGACACTGTCGTGGTATACGGCACTTGGTGGTTTAAGGCTTCGCGGCGAATCGCATAAGAGTCTGCAATTGCTTGCTTGCCTTCGGTGGTGTTGATGATCAAATCAAAATCACCGGCGATGATGCGATCAACAATATGCGGGCTTCCCTCGCGAATCTTATTGACGCGCTCACACTCGACGTTGGCAGCGCGAATGGCATCGAAGGTGCCACCGGTGGCCACAACTTTAAAACCACGTTGTGCAAATTTATGCGCCAAGCGCACTGCAGCAGGTTTGTCGGTATCACGAACGCTGATTAACACCGTACCACTGTGTGGCAGGCGCACGCCTGTCGCCAATGCGCCTTTTAGGAAGGCTTCGCCGAAGGTACGGCCAACACCCATAACTTCGCCGGTGGACTTCATCTCTGGGCCGAGCAACGGATCGACGCCGGGGAACTTGGCAAATGGGAATACCGATTCTTTGACATTGTAATAACGCAATACCGGCGTATCACCAACGCCCAACTCTTTGAGCGTTTTGCCGGACATCACTAACGCACCCAACTTCGCCAGCGGTACACCGGTAGCTTTGGAGACAAATGGCGCTGTACGCGAGGCACGTGGATTGACTTCGAGCAAGTAAATCTCTTCGCCCTTTACGGCAAATTGAGTATTCATCAAGCCACGCACATTGAGCGCAAGCGCAAGCTGGCGGACTTGTTCAATGATACGGTCTTGTGTGGCCAACGGCAGATTGTACGGTGGCAATGAGCACGCCGAATCGCCCGAGTGAACACCCGCCTGTTCGATATGCTCCATGATGCCGCCGATGTAGACATCTTGACCGTCACAGATACAGTCCACGTCCACCTCAATGGCGTCATCGAGGAAGCGATCCAACAAAACAGGCGAATCATTTGAGACCTTGACCGCCTCACGCATATAGCGCTGCAAATCCTGTTCATCGTGAACAATTTCCATTGCACGACCGCCCAAAACATAAGATGGACGAACGACCAGTGGATAGCCAATTTCCTCGGCCAGCGCGGTGGCTTGGTCTGCGGCTCGCGCCAGACGGTTAGGTGGCTGTAACAATCCCAACTCTTCAACCAAGGCTTGGAAGCGTTCACGGTCTTCCGCCCAGTCGATGCTGTCTGGGGAGGTACCGATAATCGGTACGCCCTCAGCCTCCAACGCACGGGCAAGTTTAAGCGGCGTCTGGCCGCCATACTGCACAATCACGCCGTGCGGCTGCTCGACGCGGACGATTTCCAGTACGTCTTCGAGCGTGAGTGGCTCGAAATAAAGTCGGTCAGAAGTGTCGTAGTCCGTCGAAACCGTCTCTGGATTACAGTTGACCATAATGGTCTCGTAACCCGCCTCGGACAGTGCTTGTGATGCATGCACACAGCAATAGTCAAACTCGATACCTTGACCAATGCGATTCGGACCACCGCCCAATACGATGATCTTTTTCGCATCTGTTGGCGCCGCTTCGCACTCTTCATCGTAGGTGGAGTATAAGTATGCCGTTTCGGTGGCAAACTCAGCGGCGCAGGTATCGACACGCTTATAGACCGGCAACACGCTCAAGGCGCGGCGATGTGCGCGAACATCATCTTCTGCCACATTCAGCAAGGTCGCGATACGCGTATCCGAGAAGCCCATTTGCTTCATCAAACGCAGCTGATCAACATCCAAATCGGCCAAAGATTTTCCTTCGATGGCTTGCTCAGCTTCGATAATTTCAAACAGCTGATCCATAAACCAAGGATCGATCTTAGTGGCCTCGAATAGACGCTCCATGCTCCAGCCGCGGCGAATCGCTTCGGCGATATACCAAGGGCGCTTATCACCTGGGCGAACCAGCGCACGGTGGATTGCGGCATCAATATCCTCAATACCCTCAAAATCAATGGGATCAAAGCCCGTTGCGCCGGTCTCAAGTCCACGCAACGCCTTTTGCATCGACTCCTTAAAATCGCGACCGATGGCCATGACCTCACCCACCGATTTCATCTGAGTGGTGAGGTAAGACTCTGCCTGTGGGAACTTCTCAAAGGTGAAGCGAGGAATTTTAGTGACCACATAGTCGATGGTCGGCTCAA
>JABXHR010000133.1 GCA_013373515.1 Gammaproteobacteria bacterium
CAGATGCAGCGCTGCCGACAAACCAGTAAAACCACCGCCAACAATCACCACATCAGCCTGATAATTGCCTTGTATCGCGGAGAATTTGCGACGATATGGCGTGGTCGCCGCCCAAAGATTGTTCATGGCAAACTTAACTCAAAACCGGTTGACCATCTGGCCCGTGCGGGCTTCGAAAATCAAATGCCTCTGCCGAGGCCCCCAGCGCCGTTAATCGTTTGAGCTTCGCCTTTGCCTCCTCGAGGCTAGGGATTGTGCCATCCTCTACCCACCACATTGCAAAATGTGCTTGTTTCAAGGGCGTAAACCAATTGCGTTTGCCTTTGAGAAGCTCCAAATGCGCGCTGTAATACACAAACTGCTTAAAGGACTCAAGGTCACGCCATACGCTCATATTGATCACGATTGTGGGATCATCAAATACCGAAATCGAGAGCGCGTCCCCCGAGTCATCTTTCAGCCGCCACACAAAGCCGTCATGAATGTCGGCCAGTTGATTGATTTCATCGATCCGGCCCGTAAAGCCCGCCATTGCCGGCGAATCAAGCGGTGCAATCGCTTTGGCGATATTGATCTGCGCCAATTGCATCAGTTGGGAGCCTCCAACACCGCCACGACTCCCTGGCCTGCCGCAGTACACACCGACAACAATGCCCGCTTGGCACGCCCCATCGACAATTGCTTTGCCGCCGAGCCGAGTAGGCGCGCACCGGTCGCCGCAAACGGATGCCCGTAAGCCAAAGAGCTACCTGTCGGATTGATTTTGTCATGCGGGATCTCTCCCAACGCGGCCTCATGTCCGAGTTTCTCGGTACAGTAATCTGTATTGGCCAAGGCGCGCAGAGTGCAGAGCACTTGCGCGGCAAAGGCTTCATGAATTTCAAATAAATCGAAGTCTGCCAAACTGTAGTTAGCTCGGCGCAATTGCTTGGCAATGGCCAGAGTCGGCGCAATCAACAATCCCTCGCCCGAGACATAATCCATCGAGGCCACCTGCCCAGAGCGCAGATAGGCCAACACCGGTAGGCCCTGTGCTTTGGCCCACGCCTCGGACGCTATTAACACAGCGCCAGCACCATCGGTTAACGGTGTGCTGTTCGCCGCCGTCAGCGTGCCCTTTTTGCGATCGAACACCGGCTTGAGGCGAGCCATATCATCGGCACTGAGTTGTTCGCGGAGATTGTCGTCGCGATGCAAATGATTAAATGGCGCAATTAGGTCGTCATGAAAACCGTCCGCGAAGGCCGCGCTGGCTTTTTGATGGCTACCCATGGCCCAAGCGTCTTGCGCACCTCGGCTGATCGACCACTCATTGGCCATCAATTGCGCATGCTCCCCCATACTGAGGCCAGTCATCGGTTCGCCCGGGGTCATCGGATTGGGCGCAAGCTCTGCCAAACTAAAGCCCTTGCTGGCGACCTTCAGTTTATCCAGCGGTGTCTTGGCCCGGCTGAGTTTGATCAAACGCTGATTGAGCTTTGGGCTCACAGCAATCGGTGAGTCCGAAATGGTGTCTGCACCTGCGGCAATGCCAACATCGATTTCGCCACTGCGAATTTTATCGGCGATGATCAGTGCGTTAGACAAACTGGTACCGCATGCGATGGTCGAGGTAATCGCACTGACTTCACGACCCAATTTCGAGCGCACAGTGGCCTCACGCGCCAAATTCCAATCCCGCGCATGGCTGGAAACCGCGCCAGCCACCACCAAATCCACGGAATTCGGTGACAAAGCATAACGATCCACCAGCGCATTCAAAACGTGCGTCAACAAGGCTAGATTTCCAGCCCCAGCATATGCGCCAAACGCCCGCGCAAAGGCTGTTCGCTGACTGCCGACAATCACCGGCGTGAGATGTTCGCTCATGCTGCGCCCTCCTGTTGCTTGGCATAGTGAAGAGGCCCGCCCCTGAAAGGCGCAAACCCTGTTCCGAAAATCAGACCCGCATCGGCAAAGTCCTCACTTTCAACCACCCCTTCGGCCACGCAGGCGCGCGCCTCATCAATCAAGGGCTGGAGCAACTTTTGCGCGAGCTCATCGAGCTTCGCCTCTGGACAATTACACGGCTGTCGCTGCACCTTGCCGTTTATCCACTGATAAAAGCCCTCTCCCGACTTCTTACCAAGTTTGCCGCTTTCGATTTTGTGTCGAAGTAAATCGGCGACTGCGCCGTCTTCGTACCCTAAGTTTTGCCCCACACTGGCGGCGATATCCAAACCCACTTGATCCATGAGCTCAAACGGCCCCATCGGCATGCCAAAACTCAGCGCCGCATGATCAATTTCGGTCATTGCTTGGCCGCTCTGACCCAATTCTAGCGCCTTGAACATATAGGCAGTTAAACAGCGATTGACCAAAAACCCGGGGCTGGATTTGACCACCACGGGATACTTGCCAAGCTGCTTCACCACGCCGAGTGCGCCCAGCAACACCTCATCGGCAGTATGTACACTTTTAACCACTTCGACCAAAGGCATGCTAGCAACAGGGTTAAAAAAGTGTATGCCCACCAAACGCTCCGGCTGCGTCATTTGTGCGGCGATTTCTTCCAAGGGCAGCGCTGACGTGTTGGTTGCCAAAATGGCGTCTGGTTTGGCATTGGCTTCTAACGAGCTGAAAATGTTTTGCTTCACATCCAGCCGCTCGACCGCAGCCTCGATAATGACATCCGCACGGGCAACCCCCTTGCCTTGAACATCGGCGACCAAGCCTTGCAATGCATTGCGGGCCAATGTGGCGGATTTGAGCTTGCGTTTTAGGATCTTCTGCGCTCGTTCTCGAGCTTTTTCGATTTGCTCCGGATCGAGATCTTGCAATGTCACACTCAAACCAGAGGCGACGCACCAAGCGGCAATGTCGCCCCCCATCACGCCCGCGCCAATGACATGTACGCGCTTGACTGGTTTAGCGCCTTTGGCGAGTCGTTTCATGGCCTCCGACAAAAAGAATACCCGCTGCAGGTTTTTAGAGGTGTCACCCACCATCAAAATCGGAAAATGCTCCTGCTCGAGCACTTTAAGCTGCTCAGCATCTGCGCCGGCAGTCGTCCAATTGTCGATCAATTGATACGGTGCTGGATAATGCGCAGGATTGGCTTTAGCTGAAACTTTTTGGCGCATGGTGCGCGCCAGCAAATGGCGAATTCCTGGCAAGCTGGTGGCTTCGGCCAGAGGCCGAGGACCACGCGCCTTAGCACCGCTCAACAGTGCTTTGCGCAGCGACCAACGCAACTGCCCTGGATCATCGACCAAGCGCTGCAGGAGGTTCTGTGATTTGGCTTTCGCGGCCGAGATCATGCCGCCACCGAGCATGAGCTGCATCGCATTAAGCCCGCCCATTGCGCGGATCGATCTTGCTGTGCCAGCGAACCCCGGGAACAACCCTAGGCGAACCTCTGGGAAGCCTAGTTTAGTGCGGTCGCGCACCGCGATACGATAACCAAAGGCCAATGCAAGTTCTAGCCCACCGCCCAAACACAACCCGTCAATCCCCACTGCGGTAGGCACCGACAATTTCTCGATTCGATCAAACAGTTCATGCACCTCTGCCATGGCTTTGCGAACGTCGGTGGCCGATTCGAACTGGGCGAATTCGGCAACGTCCGCACCGTAAGCAAAACCCGTCGTCTTGGCCGATGTGCACGCTATTGCGACAATTAGATTGCTCTCAATCCAGTTCTCCAGTAGGTCCACAATCTCCGCCAGCTCTGATAACACGCCACTTGAAAGTACATTGTTGGGCATATCGGCGCAGTCTAACTGTAGCCAAGCGATGGACTCGGCGTCGATCTTAAGGTGCCAGTGGTGCAGGTCCAGCTCATGACTCATGGATAGTTCCTTTCGACATAGGTGTTGTATTGATCATAACGATCGTCTTTGTAGTCTTCGGGTGCATATTGGTCGACCGTGGCCAAATCGTCAATCAAGCGCTCGGTGTGGGCAATCTGCGCACATTGCGTCTCGTTGATATGCCCAGCCTCTAGCAATTGTTCATACCAAGGTGGCGCCGCAAAATGATCGTCGCATTGCTTGCGAAAAGCATGCACTTGCTTGTACAGATCTTCAGTGGCCACAACGGCCTCGAATGCAGCCTCAAGCCGTCCGGTTTCGGTTGTCGTCTCGGTGGGCCAATACAAGCCAGGACTGAGCGCATCGCGAAGCGGCCCTGGCGTCATTACGCTTTGGGCAATCTGATAGCGCACTCGATCACTAACGGGCTTCATACGCTTTCCAAATGGGAAAATTGCGCCGCCAATTTTTAGTCGAACCGGCCAAGGCAAATTGTCCAACACGCCCGACAGCGCGGTTTGAACGCCAAACAGCTCTTGCTGCACCACCATTTGCATCAAAGGGCGCAGTATTTGGTCGCCGCGATGCTCGAAGTCTTTGAGTACGGCAGACACCACGTACAATCCGCCGAGCGCGTCCGCCATACGACCGGTGATCATTTGCTTACGCTTAAGATCACCGCCAAAACTGATCAAAACTGCATCGACAACCAGCGCAAAATGTCCTGCCCAAGTCTGTAGCTTGGCATACTCTGCGCTTAGATCTGCGGGTACATTTTCCGGCCTGACCAACCGTCCAAAGGTCAAGGCGCGACCAAAGCTGCGCCACAGATTGCCAATGGCCGATTGGACATGCCCACACAGGGCATGGTCAAACTCTTGGGTGGCCTGGTTCTCATCCTCCGAGTTGATGGCTTCAACTTCTTTGAGCAAATACGGATGACTGCGTAGCGCGCCCTGCGCGAAGACGATCAAGGTACGCGTTAGAATGTTTGCACCCTCTACAGTGATTGCCACAGGTAAACTCTGATAGACCGCCGAGATCACATTGCGCGACCCCTCGCAGATTGCCTTTCCACCTGCGATGTCCATCGCATCGTTGACCACATCGCGCATCCGCTCTGTGGCGGTGTACTTAAACAGCGCCGAGAGCACCGAGGGCTTCTCGCCGTTATTGAGAATGGCATTGGTGAGGCGGCGGGTCGCCTCGAGTGCATAAGCTTGATGCGCGATACGCGACAAGGGCTCTGCCACACCTTCCATCTTGCCGATTGGGATATTGAATTGCTCGCGAACCCTGGCGTAGCCACTGATATAGCGCAAAGAGTATTTGGCCGTGGTGGTGCCGATGGCGGGCAGTGATATCGCCCTGCCAACCGCTAGGGCATTCATCAACATCTGCCAGCCTTCGCCGACGCGCGCCTGTCCCCCGATCACCCAGTCCATCGGAATAAACACATCACGCCCCCATGTTGGGCCGTTCATAAATGCAGATGCCGGATTGTGTCGGTACCCTGAATTGACGCCTTCATGTTCGGCGGGCAGCAATGCTAAGGTAATTCCAAGATCCACTTTATCGCCCAAAAGCCCCTCTGGGTCTTTGGCGACAAAGGCGACGCCAATCAGCGTCGCGATGGGCGCCAGTGTGATATAGCGCTTATCCCAACTCAGGCGGATTCCCAATACCTGTTCACCGTTGTGCATCCCGTGGCAGACAATGCCCACATCTTTCATTCCTGCAGCATCAGAGCCCGAGCGGGTGCCCGTCAGGGCAAAACACGGCACTTCTGCGCCCGCAGCCAATCTTGGTAAGTAATAATCTTTCTGCGCCTTGGTTCCAAACATCAACAACAACTCACCCGGACCAAGCGAATTGGGCACCATCACGCTGACCCCGACTGCACCAGAGGCCGATGCAATTTTCGACACCACCTCAGATTGCGCGTGCGGGCTAAACTCAAGCCCACCATAAGCTTGGGGAATGATCAACGATAAAAAGCCATCATCTTTGAGACGTTGCCAAATCGGCTCGGGAACACGACGATGGCGTTTTCGAATATCCCAATCATCCAATGAATCACATAGCGCGTCGACCTGGTGATCAATAAACGCTTGCTCACGCGTTGTCAGTGTGGCCGGTGGATAGTCGCGGAGCTTCTGGAAGTCCGGGACACCGCTGAACAAATCCGCATCCCAAGACACGGTGCCTGCCTCCAGTGCCGCGCGCTCAGTATCAGAAATGCTTGGCATTAGCGGTTTGGCCATGCGTAGCGCCGGACGAATTAACCAGCGCTGACGCAAACTCGGTAGCGTCAGCAGCGTAAATACTGCCACGGCGATAATGAACGCCCATGGTGCCATCCATTCACCTGC
Source organism: Gammaproteobacteria bacterium (assembly GCA_013373515.1). Classification (GTDB taxonomy): domain Bacteria; phylum Pseudomonadota; class Gammaproteobacteria; order JABXHR01; family JABXHR01; genus JABXHR01. Next base: position 6,164 of record JABXHR010000133.1, read on the forward strand.
AAAGCCGCTGAGCGAGACGATGCCAAACAAAATGACATGTGTAAAAGGTTTCGCGTGACGTGCAATCGCAATGGTATGTGTCAACACATAGATCAGCAATCCCAGCATTCCATCTCTCCTATTGGATGAAGGTTTCAGCAACAATTCTTAACTGCAAACTTGATCGTCCCCTGAACCGATTGACATCAACGGTATAGACACAATGAAGCTCACGTGGCTCGGGCTGCACCGGTGCGGAGAACCAAACCGCCTCTGCCGAGCCACCGTCGGCATGACGAAGTCGCAACTTAAAATGCTGACCTTGACCCATTTGCGAGACCTCCTCAATCCAAAAAGCGCCCTCGAATTGTGGTGCCTCAAATCCCATCCCCCATGGCGCGGCGAACTCCAGTTTATTGGCCGTTTCCATGCTCCAGTCTGTGGAGCTCAGCTCGCCATCGCTCCACAATTCTCGAACTTTGGCGGCGTCCAAACTGGCCACCTCTTGGTTAAAGCGCTTAACAAAATCGTGAAAGTGCTCGCTGGGTAGGGTCAACCCTGCCGCCATGGCGTGACCACCGAATTTATTAAACCACCCGGTTTGCGCCGCAATGTTCTCAAGTACATCGCGGATATGAACCCCGGGGACAGAACGCGCACTGCCCTTCAACACGCCATCATTACCTGGCGCAAAAACAATGGTAGGCCTGAAATAGCGCTCTTTGAGCCGCGACGCAATTAAACCAATGATGCCCTCATGAAAGGCTTTGTGAAAAATACACAGTCCGTCAGGCACATCTGCGGGCATGGCCTGATTGGCGAGGATTAATAGGTCCTCTTGTAGTGATTGGCGAGCACTGTTGATGCTGCAGAGCTCACTAGCATATTTGGCCGCTTGATCAGGATGATCAGACATCAAGCAGTTCACGCCAAGGTCCATGTGTTCTAATCGACCCGCCGCATTGAGCCGTGGCGCAATAGAAAATGCAATATCGCTGGTATGCAAAGTTGCGGGGTCTTTGCCTGCGTATTCAATCAGCGCTTTTAGACCCACTTTGATTGCGCCATAGCGTATCCGCTGTATCCCGGACTCGACCAAGCAACGATTCGCAAATTGCATCGGCACCAAGTCGGCCACCGTACCAATGGCAACCAGTGGCAACAGCTCACGCGGATCGAACTGGCTGATATCACGGCCAAGGCGTTTTAATTCACTGCGCAATGCAAGCAAAACATAAAACGCCACCCCTGCACCGCACAAAGACTTGTCGATAAATGGACAGTCGCGTCGGTTAGGATTGACGATCGCATCGGCGTCGGGCAACACGCTGCCTGGCAAATGGTGGTCGGTGATCAGCACTTTACATTCGGGCAGAATTTGTCGAATGCGTGCCACCCCAGAGACAGAGCTGATTCCGTTATCTACCGTAATCAATAGATCTGGTGCTCTGGGCACCAGCTGATCGACCAAAGCTGGACTCAAGCCATAGCCCAGTTCAAAACGATCTGGGATAAAGTAATCTAACTTGGAAAAACCCAGTGCTGCGAGGCCTTGGAGCATGACGGAGGTGGCTGTTGCGCCATCGCAATCATAATCACCGACAATCAATACACGTTTTGATTGCTCTAACGCCTCGAGCAATAACCCTATCGCCCGATCTATGTCGGCAAAATTGGGGCTGGGGAGATTGGCAAGCTTGTGAGATAGCTGAGCGGAGTCTGAAATGCCCCGCCCGCGAAAAATACGATCCAGCAATGGATCATCGTGCACTCGTCCCGCACTGAGTGGTCTAGGTTTGACGTGTGCACGCATGAAAGCTCCTATGGGTTACTGCGCGCTGAGAACATCCTTGGCTTGCTGATCGGCGTGATATGACGAGCGGACCATCGGACCGGACGCAACGTGGCTAAAGCCCATGTCATTGCCGATGCGCGCAAGGTCGTCGAATTCCTCTGGCGTGACAAAACGAGTCACTGGCAAATGATCCAGCGACGGCTGCAGGTATTGTCCCAAGGTCACCATATCGACATTGTGCGCACGCAAATCGCGCATCACGTCAACCACTTCATCGAGGGTTTCGCCAATTCCAAGCATCAAACCCGATTTAGTTTTTACCTGCGGGTTTTGAGCCTTGTATGCCTCTAACAGATCGAGTGACCATTCATAGTCCGAACCTGGACGCACTTGCTTGTATAAGCGCGGCACCGTTTCCAAATTGTGATTGAACACGTCGGGTGGCACAGACAAGGCCTCCAGCGCGCGCTCCATCCGCCCACGAAAATCCGGAACTAACACTTCAATTTGAATACCAGGCTTGGCATCACGCACCGCTTGAATACAGTCTGAGAAATGCCCTGCGCCACCATCGCGCAAATCATCGCGATCAACTGATGTCACGACCACATAGTCGAGACCGAGTGTTTTCACTGCAAAGCCCAAGTGCGCGGGTTCATCGGGATCCAGTGGCTTGGGTCGACCATGGGCAACATCGCAAAATGGGCAACGACGTGTACAGATATCGCCCATGATCATAAATGTCGCGGTGCCATGGCTGAAGCACTCACCCAAGTTGGGGCAACTCGCCTCTTCACAGACCGAGTGCAAATTGTGCTCGCGCAGCAATTTCTTGATTTCTGTCACTCGATTGCTGGTTGGGATTTTTGCACGAATCCAACTGGGCTTTTTGATGCGGGTTTCGGTTCGCTGCACCTTGATTGGAATACGCGCCAACTTAGATTCGCCCCGCTGGTGACCTTCAGGGTCTTTGCGAGATGGCGCGGTAAAGTCGTTCATGCAATGGCCTCCATGGGCGAAATGAGTGTGTCGAGCTGACTATCTATTTGGGGATAGTTTAAACGATCCACCAGTGCTTTGACTAATCTTGGTGCCGCAACATCAAAACCCACACCTGCTGCAAAATCGTCGAGTTTAGCGACCGCCATTCCAGCATAACCGCAGGGGTTTATCATCGAGAAAGGACTCAGATCGGTCTTAATATTAAGTGCAAGGCCATGGTAGGTGCATCCGCGGCGCACCCGTAGACCCAGTGCGCCGATTTTACCCTTTGCAGTGTAGACGCCAGGCGCATCTGCCCGTGCAAAGCTATCGACACCATAGTCTTTGAGAAAATCGATCATGGCGTTTTCCATATGGGTCACCATTTCACGCACACCAATGCCCTGACGTTTGATATCGATCAACACATAAACGACCGCTTGGCCCGGGCCGTGATAGGTTACTTGGCCACCACGATCGATCTGCACAATGGGAATATCTGACTGCTGCAAGACGTGCTCCGCCTTGCCAGCTTGGCCCTGGGTAAACACCGGCTGGTGCTCGGTCAACCAGATTTGATCTGCCGATGACTCATCGCGAGTATCGGTGTATTGGCGCATCGCCTCGAATACCGCGGCGTAGTCCGCGCCATCAATTCGGCGAAGTAGCAGCCTCACAGCGCCATTTTTATTCTGGGTGAAGCGCTCAGCGCTTGATAAACCCCATCCAGCTCCGGTTTGTCGTGCACATAGAGTGTCGCCGTGATCCCAAGATAGTTGCCCGCCTTGCTGGGTCGAACGGTTGTACCGAGGCTTTCTGGTTTTTTGAGTTGGGGCTGAATCAAGCCCCGAATATAATCTTCAAAGTCGTCCGCCGCCGCGCCCATGATCTTAATTTGAAAGTGACACGGAAACTCGATCAGGGATTCTTCCTGCTCTACCACGGCAGCACCCCCTCGATCTTGATGACCGCTTGGTCGCGAAGCTTCTGCCACCAAGCACCTTCCTCGATATCCTCTAGTGCGACAACTGGCTTACGTGCGACTTCCTTGCCATCTTGAATCGCGACCACAGTAGCAACCGCTTGACCACGACGCACCGGCGCCACGATATCACCGGCCAAGATCAGCTGGGTGTTTACCGATGTCTGAGCAATATTGGGCACAGAGACAAACAGCGGTGAGGCCAAGCCGGCTGAAACTTCAGACTTCTCGCCCATCAGCACGCGAATTTTTTCAATCTCTGTACCACCTGCAAGAATCTGCTTGGTGGCAAAGTTATCAAACCCATAGCGCAGAAGCTTCAGCGAATCATCCTCGCGCGCCTTGGCGCTGGCCGCACCGGTCACCACACTGATCAAGCGCGTACCGTTGCGCTCTGCCGACGCCACCAAACAGTAGCCCGCAGCATTGGTGTGGCCCGTTTTAATCCCATCAACCGTCGCGTCACGCAGCAACAGGTTATTACGATTGGGTTGACTAATGCCCGCCCATTCAAATTCTTTCTCGGCGTACATTGAATAATCATCTGGAAAATCGCGAATCAGCGCAGCACCAAGCTTGGCTAAGTCGATCGATGTACTGTAATGCCCGTCCGCTGGCATGCCGGTGCTGTTTTTATACTGTGTACCGCTTAGACCTAAGCGCTTAGCGTAATCATTCATAATCTGCACAAAGCGATCTTCCGAACCTACAAGATGCTCCGCCAACGCAATGGTGGCATCGTTGCCAGACTGAATCACCATGCCACGCTTTAGATTCTCGACAGACACAAATGTGCCTTCTTCGAGAAACATCGAAGAGCCACCGATTTTGTAGGCTTTTCGCGAGACCTTGACCTTGTCGTCCCATGAGATTGACCCCGCAGCCAACTCAGAGCTTACGATGTACGAGGTCATCATTTTGGTGAGACTTGCGGGCTCAATCTGGCGATCGGGGTTGTAAGACACCAACACTCGGCCGCTGCGATAATCGATCAAAACATAGCTTTGAGACGATAGGCTCGGTGGCGGTGGCAATGAGGTGGGCTTGGCCGGCTCTACTTGAACAGCCGTGCTCTGTGCCGCGGCATTGTCGTCCTCTGCCAAAGTTGCGGTGCTGAAAACCGCCATGGTCAATGCGCCAATTAGCGGCAAAATTCTTGATTTAAACATGGTTTACCTGATGTTTGATTAGTTCTAGCAACCCGATACACAATCGATCGAAGCGCCAGGTAAATTGATTAATGCGAACTTGTTTATTTTCAGCCTTTGTAGCTGACCGATCAACACTGATTCCTGTTGTTTATTTGCCACAGGGCCAACAACGACTTGATATTTGCCATTGGCCCGGTGAATCTGAACCTTATTGATCGCACGCTGCAAGGAGTTGGCAAATGCCTGTGCGGCGGCCAAATCCGCATGACTGCCCACATGCAGATACTGCACACTGCTCTGTGCGGGCATCATTGGAGATGGCGATGATGTGGGCACTAGCGGGACAGCGGTCGCAGGCATCGCTGGGGCTTCCTGCGCTGGCATCACAGTGCGTGCCGTTCGGATGTCAGTCGGGCCTTGCTCTGGCCGACCGCTGGCAAACACCGCACGAACCTCCACATTGGCAGTGCCGCTTTTGAGCATATCGAGCTTGACGGCTGCCGCGTAGGACAAGTCGATAATTCGATCTTCAACAAACGGCCCACGGTCATTGACACGGACAATGGCGGTTCGACCGTTATCGAGGTTACGAACCTCGACGTAGGTGGGAAGTGGCAAATTTCGATGCGCCGCACTCATGGCGTACATATCGTAGGTCTCGCCATTTGCTGTCAAATTGCCATGAAACTTTGAGCCATACCAAGACGCCACACCTCTGGCGACATAGTCGCGAGCATCGTCTAGCACGTAATACAAACGCCCGTTGACGCGGTATGGGCTTTTATTGCCACCGCGACTTCTGGGCTCGTCTTTGACCACCGCATCTTGGACGTCTTTTGCGTTTAATTTGCGACCTGCACCGTCACCGGGCAACCCGCCACTAATACTGGGGGCAGCATCGCTTCCACGCGGCAAGGTGGGCATGTATTTCTTCACGCTGCTGCAGCTGCTGATTACAACACAAGCAGCAATCACGGTAAGTGTGAGGGATATTTTTTGTTTCATGGCCTAGAGATTAGCGTATTGAATGAAAGATGAACATCAAATCCATCCCACTACTGATTGAATACTCGAAATCGCTCTGCCAGTAGACCAACCGCTAAAGCGTATTTGTCACTGTTGTTATAACGCTTGATCACATTGAAATTCGCAGCGGCGTACCAATCGTCTGCCATCCCCGTTTCTTCGGCACTAAAGCGCTTATCGCTCATAGGTTGCTGACTGATGGCAGCCTCACCCGGCTTCCAGCCATGCGCCGATAGATAGGCGGCCACACTGCCGATTGCATCAACTGGGTCGTTGAGTAGATCGATACGACCATCGCCATTGTGATCAACGGCGTAGGCCAAGTAGCTGCTAGGCATAAATTGCGGATAACCAATCGCGCCAGCAAACGATCCATAGAGCTGCTCGACATCAATGCCCGCCTTCCGCTCAAGCTCGAATACCTTGGCTAATTCGGATTGGAAAAATTCGGCGCGACGCGGGAAATTAAACCCAAGCGTATAGAGCGCATCCACCGTTTTAAAATTGCCGGTGATGCGACCGTATGCCGTCTCGACGCCAATGATGGCGAGAATAATCGACTGCGGTACACCATAAGTGGCGGTAGCTCGATTGAGGGCATCGCGATACTGGCTACCAAATTCTCGACCTTGCGTGGGCCTAGGCTCAGACAAAAATCTAGGCAAGTAGTCACGCGTTGGAATGGCTTTGGGTTTTTCACCTTTGGCCTCAGCTTTGGCGCCGGACAAACTCAAAACTCGATCAATGGTGTTTGCGCGACTAAGTACCGAACGCATACGCTGAGCCTTCGCGGCATCGCTACCCGCGGCTCGATTGATAAACGCATTGACCTCACTTGGCAAGGCACTGGATGCGGAGTTAGCGGGCACGAGTACCTTGGTCAGCTCGATACTGGGCGAGACTTTAACCCCATCCGTGCCGAATTCGACCGCAGTACGCATGGTCACTTTTGGGGCAGTCGGCGGCGTTGGGTTTTGAGTTGAAGCGCAACCGCTAAGCAATATTGCGCTGGCAGTCATCCATTTAAAACAGTTCATGGTCAGTCCGTCAGTCTCGTCGTTGTACGACTTGTTTATCATTCGCAATCGACATAATCATGCCAAATGCGATCGCCAGCGAGACCATGGACGTCCCGCCGTAGCTAATTAGGGGCAGTGGCACACCCACCACCGGCAAAACACCGATCACCATACCGATGTTCACAAAGACATAGACAAAGAAACTCACCGTCAATGCGCCTGCCAATAACCGGGAAAAACTATCTTGCGAGCTTGCAGCAATGACCAAACAACGAATGATAATCGCTAGATACAGCATCAGGAGCAATATGCCCACGATTAACCCAAGCTCTTCACCAATCACCGCAAAAATAAAGTCTGTATGACGCTCAGGTAAAAACTGCAGCTGCGACTGCGTACCCTGCAAGTAACCTTTGCCGTAGAGCCCGCCCGAACCAACCGCAATTTTGGATTGGATGATGTGATAGCTTGATCCCAAAGGATCTGAGCTTGGCTCAAACAGCGTTAACACACGCTGACGTTGGTAATCGTGCATCACGTATTTAAAGTAAAGTGGCGCAGCAGACGCCAGCGCGACAATGACCGCACCAATGGCCCACCAAGTTAGGCCTGACATAAACACAACGGCCAATCCAGACACCGCCACCAAGATCGCCGTACCAAGGTCAGGCTGTTTGACGATCAAAACTGCAGGTACTAGTGCAATCGCCACCGCTGAGGCGGAACGCATAATCGACGGAGGCGTGGGCATCTTTGAAATATAGGCAGCCACCGCAATCGGCACTGTCAACTTGGCGAACTCCGACGGCTGGAATCGAATTACCCCCAAATCTAACCAACGTTGCGCCCCCTTACCAACATCGCCCACCACCAGCACGGCCACAAGCAACAGCGCGGTGCCCCAAAAAAGGTAACCCGCAAAATGCCTCATCAAGGACGGGGGAATGCGCGCGACCACCATCAGCACAAATATCGAGAGGCTCAAACGAATAAGCTGCCGCCGCATCATGTCAGGGTCCTGCCCCGAAGCGCTCCAAAGTACCACCAACCCAAGACTGACAACCGTACCCAGCAACAGCAGCAGCAAAAAATCGACCCGCAACACATGGGCAAACCAACCAAAACGACCGACCTCGTGGGCATTGAGATAGACTCGCCTCATTGCTGTGCCTCTCGCTCTTGTTGTTGCAGTGGCTGAAGTTCAAGCAAGTAATAATCTAAAAACCGCTTGGCAATCGGCGCGGCAACCGAGCCGCCGGAACCACCATGCTCGATCAACACCGACACAGCGATTTGCGGGTCTTCAATTGGGGCATAAGCCACAAACAAGGCGTGATCACGCAGCTTGCGATCAATCGCATCCGCGTTATAAACACTGTCCTGCGCGATACTAAACACCTGCGCAGTACCGGTTTTTCCGGCGATGCGATAGGCATTCTCGGCAAACACTTTTCGCGCAGTCCCTCGGCCGCCCGCAGTCACCCTGAACATGGCCTTTTCCACCATATCCCATTGCGACTTACTGGCTTTAATTTCATAGGCATGCGGCTCAGGAGTGAACGGGCGATACACCCCCGTGAGATTATCGCGGTATCCTGCTTGTAGATGTGGACGCGGGGTCTTGCCACGGCTGGCAATTAATGCAGTGGAATACGCCAGTTGTAATGGCGTGGCCATCATATAACCCTGGCCGATGCCGGTGATGATGGTCTCGCCGGGAAACCACTTCTGTCCGCGGCGGCTCTGTTTCCAATCGCGGGTGGGGACCAAACCGCTGCGCTCGCCGATTTGATCGATCCCTGTTTTTTCGCCCAAGCCAAATTCTTTTAGCCCTGCGCTAAGCCGATCAATCCCCATGTTAAACGCCAAGTCATAAAACATCACGTCACAGGATTGCTCAATGGAATCGGTGAGGTTGACACGACCATGCCCCCACTTGGCCCAGTCACGATAGCGATGGTCGACATCCGGTAGCATGTAGTAGCCGGGACAGTTGATTGAATAGCCCGAGGGCACCACATTTTTGGCAAGTGCTTGCAAGACGATATGCGGTTTAATCGTCGATCCGGGAGGGTATTGCCCCAGTACCGTTCGATCGTATAGCGGCCGCTCTGGATCGTCCGCCAAACGACGATAGTCTGCGACACTAATGCCACCTAAGAACAAGTTTGAATCAAACACCGGCGTTGACGCCATGGCCAACACCGCACCATCACGTGGGTCGACGGCCACCAGCGCCCCTGTCTCCTTGCCAAGTACCGCGATCGCCTTGTCTTGAGCACGATGATCGATTGTTAGATAGAAATCACGCCCAGGAATGGGTTTGGTTTCTTCGAGAATGCGCACAGTTTTGCCCGAGGCGTTGACCTCTTGGCGCGCAATCCCGGGCGTGCCACGCAGCTGGCGCTCATAGAATCGCTCTAGCCCTGTCTTGCCGATATACGCACTGGATGAATACCAGGCACCCTTGTTAGCCTCAAGCTCTCTGTCATTGATTCGACCGATATAGCCGACTATATGCGCATAGGTGCTGCCCAATGGGTAATAGCGGTCATAGGTGTCGGTGATATCGACACCGGGGAATTTGTGATTCACCACCGCGAGCCGAGCGATTTCTTCGTCTGTCAAATTGCCTCGAAGCGGTATTGCGTCGAAAGCAGAGGCCACGCGGCGTAGCTTGATAAACCGTTGAATATCGCGCTCTTTGATTTCAATCAAATTGCCCAAGCGCTCGATGGTGTCATCAAGATCGTCGATTTCGCTTGGCGAGAGCACCAGCTGATAGGAGTGTTGATTTTCGGCAACCACCGCGCCGGTGGCATCAAAGATTCGGCCACGCACGGGCTCACTCGCTCGAACCCGAATGCGATTGCGCTCTGATTCTGTGACATATTTGTGGTGCTCGACTTGCTGCACATACACCAACCGCGCAGCCAAGGCACCAAAGCAAATCACCATCATCACGGCCACCTGAATGGCTCGATAGACGAATAGGTTCTTCTCAAAGAATATATCGCGCCGCGGTTTGCGCGCCATAGTTGGCTCCGAAGGGTTGTTCGGCGAATCTCCGCTCGAGACCGACCACACAAGATTGAAAATAAACGTGAAATTATAACGGGATAAAGCTTAACCCTGTGTCAATTTACAACCGTTTTCTGCACCGTTGCACAAGGCCACAACCCAAGTGCAATTGATGCGAGTTTTGGGTATGGATATTCAGCCTACAGCCGCCAATCAATCTCGCCGCGTTGATGGCTTGCAAGATAACGGTTAGCCGCCGAAAAATGCCCACAACCAATAAACCCGCGATGCGCCGATAAGGGCGAGGGGTGAACCGACTGCAACACCAAGTGCCGATCGCGCGCGATCCACTGCCCTTTTTTCTGAGCGTACTTGCCCCAAAGCATAAATACTATGTGTTCATGATTGGTGGCCAAATGCTTAATAATGGCATCCGTAAACTGCTCCCAGCCTTTGCCAGCATGAGCAGCTGCCTGCCCCAGCTCTACAGTCAAAACACAATTAAGTAACAGTACACCCTGCTGCGCCCAAGGGATCAGACAACCGTGCTCTGGCACTTCAATGCCCAAGTCCCGCTGCAACTCCTTGTAGATATTGCGCAAAGACGGCGGCACTGCCACGCCCTCAGGCACAGAAAAACTCAATCCGTGCGCTTGGTTTGGGCCGTGATACGGATCTTGGCCTAGAATGACAACTTTGACGCTTTGTGGCGGTGCAGCGTCCAAAGCCGCGAAATATTGTGAGCCAGCGGGTAAAATGGTGGCACCCGCTTGTTTGCGTTCACGCAGGTAAGATTTAAGCGACTGCATATACGGTGCATTGAATTGATCGGCCAGCGCGTCGGCCCATGGCGCAATCAACCGAATATTCGCAGTATTGTGGTTCATGGAGTAGACGCCCCTTCGCCCTAAAAATGTTGAGATGACATCGAGCCAAACCATGCGACGCCAATTATTTTTCATCGCCATCTTATCTCAATCGCAAGTGTGGGCCGAAGTGCAATGCACACTGCCCGAGTTCTCGCGAACCGAGCTGAGCAAACTCGCACCCGGCGAAGCGCTGGCCAATTATGTCGAGATCGACCGTGACGACAAAATCGCCACACTCAACGGCGCGGTGGAGATTGCCACCAAAGACTGGCGAATCAACGCAGAGCTTGCCACCATCAATGACAGCGATATCGAGCTTGAAGGCAACGTCATTGGCCGCTCCGAGGACTTTGCCTTCGCCGCCAATACTGCCGCACAACAAAGCGCCGTTACGACGGCAGAAGATGTGCAGTTTTCAATTTCGCAAGCAGTGCCGCTCAACGGCAGCGCCAGCACACTGACTCAATCCTTGGCGAGTTGGTCGATTCAAGAGGTGATGTGGACCTCGTGTGAATTGAGCGATCCCACATGGCGCTTGGAGGCAGATCAAATCAACATCGATCGCGCCACAAACCAGGGAACCGCAAAGCATGTCACCCTGAAAATTGGGCAAGTACCCGTGGCCTATCTGCCATGGATTCGGTTCAATATCAGCGGTGAACGTCAAAGTGGCTTTCTGCCCCCCAACATTCGCTACTTCAGTGCACACGGCCTTGGATTTTCTCAGCCTTATTACTGGAACATTGCCCCACACACCGACGCAACCGTCACACCTCTGCTTCACACTGAGAACCAAGCGCTAGATGTAGAGTGGCGCTACCTCAGCAAACTGGGTCGCACCACGGTCACGGGGGCAATCAATGACAGCGGTGAATTATTCAGGGCAGAGCATCGCTGGCGCGGCGAGTATTTTAATTTGGGCGTCGATTGGGCCACGCTGACAGAAGATGCCACTCTCAGCGATTGGCTCACCGCGCACTCACTTCGCGATGCCGATTTTTTGCCCAAAAATGCCACCTTGGGTTATCAACGCGGCCAATTCTCTGCAACGCTGAGCTACGACGAGGACCAGCCGCTCAAAACAGAAACGCAATACGACCGGCTACCTAGTCTCACACTTCGCTGGACACCCACTTTCCGCGACAAGTGGTCACCGAGTTTCACCGTCATCAACGAAGACTTGCGCGCCCCAAATGAAGACGAAGGCGAGCGACAAGTGTTCGATGCCGTGTTAGATCGTCAACGTGACTTTTGGGGGTTCGAGCTTCGCAGTCGTTTGCGCTACACACTCAACCGTCAAACTTGGAACGATCAGAGCACAGAAGTTAGCCGCATGATCCGAGGGCTTGATTTGCAACGCCCCATCCAACTGGGCGAAAAATTCAGTATCACCCCAAGGGTGCACTGGACGAGAAACAACAGCGGCGGCGAATCGCTGCGCAAAATCGACGGCGATCTCAAATCGCTGAATTACGAAAACTTTTATCTAGACAACCCCTATAGCGGCTACGACATCTTGCCAGATGGCGAGTATTTAAAATACGGCCTACAAAGCAAGCTGCAGCTTGGAAACAGCGCCACACTTACGCTCTATGGCGCAAAGCAAAACACCATCGAGGAGCCTACCCTCTCCACAAGTGCTTTCGACCAGCACGCCGACACCATCTACGGCGCGAGTTTCAGCCCGAATCAATCGCTGACGTTGGCCTATCGTCATGTCGAAAATGAAAACTTTGCCAATGTCGAGACCGATCGCGTACAAATCTCCGTTAAGGGTGAGCGGTTCAAAGTCAGTGCAGCCATGGACACCGGTGACAATCGCAACGATGAGCGCTGGGCATCGCTGTCATTTGCGCTAAATGACAAATTAGACCTAAGCTATTCGGGTCATTGGGTCGACAACACCAATAAGACCACCGAACAACTTGTCAAAATGAACTATCACGATTGCTGCAGCAAATTTGGCGCCTATGCCAAACTCACCCAAAACCAGAACAGTGACGACGACTGGCAGATTGGCGTCAACTTGTCGCTATCGGGCTTTGGCGATGCGGCCATCGACAGCGTATCGATTGAGGAGTTGACAGAGTGATTGCCGTCGCCCGCACCATTCGTAAGTGGCTCGAAATCACCGCCCTACCGCTGACTGCCGGTCTGTTATTGATCGGTGCCGCCCATGCTGCGCCGAGGATTATGGCTGTGGTCAACGGTGTGCCCTATCTTCAAACCGAAATTGAGCGATTTCTCGAGCCAGGCCAAGACCCCAACCAAGTTCTTCGTGATCTAGCACTCGAGCAGTTGTTGCGCGAACGCGCCAACGCGGCGATCCCACTGATTCCACCAGAGCTGCTAGAGCAGGCCCGCCTCGAACTACTGGCCATGGACCGCGCCGTCAACCCGACTGAGCTGGCCGAACTGGTCAAAACTGAACTATACATCCAAACCTATCTCTCAGATGCGGTCAGCATCACCGAGCAAGATGTCAGCGATTACCTAGTCAACAATCCACAATCCGCCAGTGCAAACCGCATTGAGTTTGTAACGATTCCGCCAACGTCACCGTTGACACAAAATCTCCCACAACTCGAGCGCGACTTCCATCAATATGGCTTTACCGCCGTCGCTGCACAGCTGCACCAAAAAGGCCTTCTCAAAGGCGGTCAGGTTAAGCTGACGGCGCAGACGCCACTGAGCGCGCGCTGGAGAGCAGAGCTAGCGAAACTGCCACTCGGTAGTATTTCGTCGGCCATTGCCACCACCAACGGCACCGCATTTATCCATAAACCCAGCGATGGCAAAATCGTCGACAAAGACGCCGCCAAAGCCGCTGTACTTGCCAACAAGCGCGCAGTGGCGTTAAGACAACTCGAGCGCGAATTGATCGAGGATGCGATTGTAGAAATCAAACTGCCCGGAGTGCGCCTTGCGCCATAACATCGCCATCACCAGTGGTGAGCCTGCGGGAATTGGCCCAGCCCTTTGCGCTCACATCCCTCACCTCGACAACACACAATGGCATGTCATCGGTGACGCCGACCTATTGGCACGGCACACTGATTCCACACGAGACGACATCCAATTGATCCACACGCCGCTTGCCGCGGCGGTAGAGGCTGGCAAGCTAAACTCGGCCAACGCACGCTATGTATTGAACACCTTAGACATCGCCTCAAGCGGCTGTTTGAGTGGGCAATTCGATGCGGTGGTCACCGCGCCGGTGCATAAGGGCGTCATCAATGACGCGGGCGAGGTATTTACCGGCCATACCGAATACTTCGCCGATCGTGCAAAATGTGACGTGGTGATGATGCTCGCTTGCGATAGCCTTCGCATGACCTTGGCCACCACACACTTGCCGCTTCGCCATGTGGCAGACGCGCTCAGCGTGGATTTGCTGTGTCACAAGCTGCGCATCATCCACACCAGCCTGCAGGCACAGTTCGGGATCGAGTCGCCACAAATTGCAGTGCTGGGCCTCAATCCACACGCCGGAGAAAGCGGTCATATGGGCCGCGAGGAAATCGAGATCATTCAGCCCGCCATTGATATCTTGCGTGAAGAGGGTTTACAACTGAGCGACCCACTCCCCGCAGATACCGCTTTCACTCAAGCGCTGCGGCAACGCTATCATGCGTACTTTTCCATGTTCCACGACCAAGGCCTGCCGGTTGTCAAATTTGCAGGGTTTGGCGAGGTCGTGAATATCACGCTCGGTCTCCCCTACATCCGTACATCGGTCGATCATGGCACCGCGCTCGACAAAGCCGTCTCGGGAGATTTCAGCCCGACAAGCTTTGTAAAGGCCGCTAGAATAGCGGCTCAACTGCTAGCCAATTCGAGCGCGACTTGAAACACATCCCCAGAAAACGCTTCGGCCAACATTTTTTGACCGATCAAGCGATGATCAATGCCATCGTCAACGCAATACATCCGGCGCAAAGTGGCACATTGGTCGAAATTGGGCCTGGCGAAGGGGCGATGACTTACCCTCTTCTCGCTGCGCGCGATCAACTCACCGTGGTTGAATTAGACCGAGACTTGGTGCAACGCTGGCAGGCAAGGCAACTCGACGGGCTGCAGATCGTGGCGGCCGATGCGTTGACGGTCGACTATCCAGCGCTCACGCAAAGCTCACCGCTACGCGTCGTTGGCAATTTGCCCTACAACATCTCCACCCCGCTTATATTTCACCTGCTGTCTTTTGGTGACCAAATTCAAGAGATGGTGTTTATGCTGCAAAAAGAGGTCGTCGATCGCCTCTGCGCCACGCCAAATCACAAAAGCTACGGCAAGCTGTCAATCATGACGCAGCTATACTGCCATGCAGAAGCGCTGTTCGATGTGCCACCAGAATGTTTCGACCCGCCGCCAAAAGTCATGTCGGCCATGGTCAAGCTCACCCCCAAGGCGCAGTTGCCAGATGTCGACATTTTTCTGTTTGAAAAAGTCGTCACCGCCGCCTTTGCACAACGGCGAAAAACGCTGCGCAACACCCTAAAGACACTGCTCAGCGCAGCGCAAATCGAAGCGGCAGGGCTCGACCCCAGCTTGCGTGCTGAGGCGCTTTCGGAGCAGGATTTTATCCATCTGACCCGCCAGCTGACATCATGACGCATTGGGTCATTGGGGACGTTCAGGGCTGTGCCGCTGCCCTGAATGACTTGATTGAGGCATTAGACCTCAAACCCGCCGACAAACTCTGGTTTGTCGGCGATCTGGTGAATCGTGGCGAAGACTCGCTCGGCGCGCTGCGAACCGTCAAAGCGCTATGCGAACGCGGCATCGCACAAACCGTGCTTGGCAATCATGATTTTCATCTGCTCGGTGTCTATGCTGGACTGCGACGCATCAAAGGCAAAGACACCATCGAGCCGATTTTGCAGGCACAAGATGTCGACGAACTGATCGATTGGCTGCGCGCCCAGCCTTTGATGATTGAAAACGACAGCGCCATCATTGTGCACGCAGGCCTGCATCCAGATTGGAGCATCGCAGAGGCACGGCAAAAGGCTGCACTGCTGCACACTCGCCTTGCAGACGATGATTGGCGAGAGCACCTACACAATTGGTTCGCCAACCCAGCGTCTAGCGAGAGCCAAGACTTATCCGTTTTCACGAGAATGCGTTTTTTCAATCAAGATGGCAGCTTGAACTGGGACAGCAGCGATGAGCCAGAAAACCGGCCAGATTTAGTGCCGTGGTACGCTATGCCAACCCAGCGTCCACGGCCAAAAATCATCTTCGGTCATTGGTCAGCACTGGGTTATCGCAACATGCCAAACGCGGTATCCACCGATACCGGCGCGGTGTGGGGACGCGAATTAACCGCCGTCAATCTGCATACCCCCGAGCACATCGTGCAGGTCCACCGAGCACTCTAGGGCACTTCTAAAAACTCCTCGAGTGTTTCGCGGGAGTCTTATAGCGTGCTGGGCTAGGAGAAGCTCGACGTATAAGGGTTGTTCCCTTATCGAGGGCTACGACAACGCCCAGTGCGCTATAAGCCCCGCCCGACGGGACATTGCGAGATTTCACTGCAACGGCGTCGCCACGCTTGCCAAGGTCTAGACATTGCCTGCGCGCGGCTCCTTGTTCAGTGAAATCTCGCTTTGTCGAAACGCGCGAGGGGTTTTTAGAAGTGCCCTTAGGGCAACACGAATCAAGGTTTTGCTTGGATCACCGGCCAGATTCAGTTCTTAGAAAAAGTGAGTCTAAAAACGAAAAAACCCGCGAGCAGGGCATCGCGGGAAACGAGAGTTGGGCTGTGTTTTACTCGCCGTCACCAAACCAAGATCGGTGCTTTTTAAGTTTGTTTTCTAGCACCTCGCCGGTGTTGGCGTCGATGATGAGTTTGTGACGTTGTTGATCCGCTGAGGCGACTTTGACTTCCCAGACAATTTTACCGTCCTCTTTTTCGAGTTCTAGCGATTGGATGTCGCCCGGCACCTGCGCCAGCGCCAGCTCGCTTGCCTGCATCAGATCCAGGCTGTAGTCCGTGGGTGCAATGATGTGGCGATCACCCGCCGTCGCAACGCCTGCGCTGAGAAGTACCACGCCGAGGGTACCGATTGCTAAGGTGTTTTTAAGCTTCTTCATTTTAAATCTCCAGTGTTGTTTAAGTTGGCGAAGCCCGCTTGCTTCGCGTTGGCTAAAGATTAAGCACACTGAATTAGGAGAAACTTAGGCTAAGTGAATTAGCCAAACAACCAACCATGTAGCAAACGCCCGGGCGCGAATGCAAAGCTGCCGGCGATGCCAATTCCGCCGACATACATCAGGGTGACGATACGTTGATGCCGCTTGATGTCACCACCGCGCGCGGCAGTGATGGCAAGCCATGCACCGATCATGGTGACGATCGACAGTAAGTGAATTAAACCAAACCTTTGCATTAAAACGGGGCCGACTTTTGCGCTGATCAGCAAGCTTGCCATGGCGGTGACGACCATCAGCAGCATCCAGAGTTTGCCGAGGCGCTTGTGCATGGGGCTGCCTTTTTTGTTGATAAACATCGCCAAGCCCAGCAATGCCGCAGGTATGACCGTCCAGAGGTGGATTTGGATGACAAGGTTTTGCATGTAATGTCCTTTTGTATGCAATAAGTTGCATAGTATCGCTCCGGCATGACATATGCAACAATGTGCATATGTCATTGCGCCATGTTCTTCTCTGCCAACTCAGCACTGCGCCCAAATCGGGGTACGATTTGACGGTGGCGCTCGATCGTTCAATTCGTCAGTTTTGGCATGCCAGCCATCAACAGGTTTATCGCGAATTGGCCAAAATGACCGAGCTGGGCTGGGTGGATTTCGAGGTTGAGCAGCAGCCCAAAAAACCTGACCTTAAGCGCTATTACGTGACGCAAGCAGGGCTTGAAGCGCTGAGCGCCTGGGCCGGTAGTGAGATTCCTGCGCTGAAAATCAAAAACGAAATGTTGATCCGGCTACTGGCAATGCCACAGGTGGGGGCGGCGCCCGTGGTCGCAAGCTTCGAGCAGGAGTTGGCTCGTGTGAATGCATTACTGTCGGAGCTATCGTCTATGCATTCGACGTATTTTAAGTCGGTACCCCCCAACGGCAACCCGACGCAGCTGGCCATGTATTTGTCTTTGCAATATGGCATTGAGTATTGGTCGATGACCGCTCGCTGGTTGCAACAAACCATTGGTCTTTTGTCGGGGCCTTCACACTGATTTGACATTGACACGGTTACTGTCTCGCTCAATCAATGCGAGAACCGCGAATGGTCAACGACACTCCTCAAGCCTTAAACGCCTTTATCCAGCTTTACCAAAGCTTGGGGGTGGACGAGCTCGAGCGCATTTTAGAGGTCTACGATGACGCGGTGGTGTTTCAAGATCCATTGCATCGTGTAGACGGTAGCGCCGCGCTGTTGGCGTACTTTGAAAACCTATATACCAACCTCTCATACTGCCACTTTGACATTAAAAGCACGTTGCACAGCGACACCGCCGCCATGGTGTCATGGCAGATGCGTTTTGTGCATCCCAAGCTCAATGCTGGACAAGAGGTGGCCGTCGATGGCGTTAGCGAGCTGGCGTTTTCTGGCGACAAGGTAATCTCGCACCGCGATTATTTTGATGTCGGGCAAATGCTATACGAGCACATTTGGGGCGTGGGAGCGGTCATTCGCGCCATCAAAAAGCGAGCGTCGGCATGAATGTCTTGATCACAGGCGCCAGCACTGGCATCGGACGGCAGCTTGCGAGCGACTATGCCGTTGCTGGACATCGAGTGTGGGGCAGCTCACGCAGTGGGCAGGCGCCAGATCATGTCGAAGCGCTTTCGTTTGATGTCACCTCAATCGAGCAAATTGAATCGGCATGCCAAAGCCTCGACTCAATCGACCTGCTGATTCTAAATGCCGGTGGTTGCGAATATATCGATGATCCCGTGAATTTCGATGCGGCATTGTTTAAGCGAGTGATCGATACCAACTTAATCGGCGCTGCCAACTGCTTGCAGGTGCTACTGCCCAAAGTGGCTTGCGGTGGGCGCGTGGTGTTTGTCAGCTCTAGCGCTAGCTTTATGCCGCTACCTCGGGCTGAGGCTTACGGAGCGAGTAAGGCTGGATTGCAGTATTTGGCAGACACGTTGCGGGTTGATTTGGCTGCGCATTCGATACATGTCAGCGTGGTCAACCCAGGCTTTGTCGAAACCCCATTGACCGATAAAAACACATTCGACATGCCGTTTCGTATTCCTGTCGAGCGCGCCAGTCGCGAAATCATCGCGGGCATCGACAAGGGGCGCATGCACATCAAAACCCCGTGGGGCTTCACCACCGCACTGCAGTGGTTGGGTGCGCTACCACGTTTCTTACAACATCAACTAGCACTTAGAGTGAGATCAAACACATGAGAATTGCTGTTATTGGATCCGGCATATCCGGCCTTACCGCTGCTTACAAACTCAGCCAAGAGTTTGAAGTTCATTTGTTTGAAAAAGATGGGCGTCTCGGTGGCCATACGGCGACAAAGCAGGTTCAGGTGGATGGACAGAATTACGCCATCGACACGGGATTTATTGTGTTCAACGACCGCACCTATCCGCGCTTTGAGGCGCTGATGGAAGAGGTGGGGGTCAAGAGTCAGCCCACAGACATGAGTTTCTCGGTGCATAACCAAGACACGGGTCTTGAGTACAACGGTCATAACCTCTCAACGTTGTTTGCGCAAAAGCGCAATATCCTCAACCCAAGGTTTTTGGGAATGATTCGCGAAATTTTGCGCTTCAACAAACGCTGCAAAGAAATCTACGCGGACAACGATGCAAAAAACACCCAAACATTGGGCGAGTTTTTGCAAGAGAACCGCTTTAGCACCTACTTCCAGCACAATTACATCTTGCCGATGGGCGCGGCGATTTGGTCGTCGACATTGGGCGAAATGCTGTCCTTTCCACTCAGATTTTTTGTGCAGTTCTTTGAAAATCACGGCCTGCTAAATGTTCAAGACCGGCCACAGTGGTACACCCTCGTTGGCGGCTCTCATCAATATATTCCGCATCTGATTCGACCGCTGGGCAGCGAAAATGTGCATCTCAATGCGCAAATTCGAATGGTCACCCGCGATGCCGCCGGCGTGAACTTGCAGTTTGCTGATGGGCAAACCATGCGCTTTGATCAAGTGATTTTTGCTACACATAGCGATCAAGCCTTGGCGTTGTTAGGGGATTCGACGCTGGAAGAACGTAGTGTGCTCAGTGCCATTCCTTACCGCGCCAACGACGTGGTGTTACATACTGATACGCGTCTGTTACCCAAATCAAAACAAGCTTGGGCAGCGTGGAACTACCGCCTGTGCAATCAAATGGATCAATCGGCGGCGGTGACTTACTGCATGAACATTTTGCAGCGCTTGCCCAAAGATGCCCCGACGTTCTGCGTCACCCTCAACCAGACCGATGATATCGATCCCAGCAAAATATTGGGGCGTTACGAGTACCACCATCCAACCTTCAGCGTGGATATGGTCGCGGCGCAGCGTAAACGCGATTTGATCAGTGGTTTTGGCAACACCCATTTTTGCGGTGCCTACTGGTATAACGGCTTCCATGAGGACGGCGTGCGCAGTGCGCTAGATGTGGTCGCTGATATTCGCTCTTTGCAACGTCGCAAGGCTGCTTGATGGGTCATCAAGTCTACCGCGGGTGGGTACGCCATCGGCGCTACGCACCGCGAGAACATGCGTTTAAATATCGCTTCTTTATGCCGTCTGTCGATTTGGACGATGTGCATAGTGCAGAGTGCTGGCCGTTATTCTCCACCAAACATCCAGCGATGATGCGCCTCAAGCCGAAGCATTATCTCGACGGTGATTTGTCGCCTGATGCCGCTTGGCAAAAGGTGGTAGATCTCGGAGGCCAAAACCACGGCGGCAAAGTGGTGTGGATGGGGCAGCCCAGCTGCTTTGGACTGTATTTTAGCCCGGTCAATTTTTACTACTGTCACGATGCAGACGGGGCACTTCGCTATGTGATTGCAGAGGTCAGTAATACGCCGTGGAATGAGCGTCATCATTACTTGATTGATGCCGAGCGCCGCGAAGATACCCCTAAGGCCTTTCACGTGTCGCCGTTTATGCAAATGAATCAGCATTATCACTGGGTATTTTCGGCGCTCGAGCCCAAGTTGTTGATGCATATCGAAAATCATACTGAGAGCGGCAAATTATTCGATGCCACCATGGTGATGCACGCTGAGCCGTGGGGTGCAAAATATCTTTTGAAAAACCTGTTGCGAATCCCTGTGTTGACCTTGCACACCGTGATAGGTATTTACTGGCAAGCCCTAAAAATTTGGCTCAAGGGCATTCCCTATCAACCTAAACCGACGGAGTCTGGCCATGCAAATTGAAAACAGTGCGAACTCTATAGACGTTAAGCATCAAAGACGCCCTTCTTTTTGGTCTCGGCGCGTTAAAACTGAAGTGCTAAAGCTGATGGCCGACATCACTGAGGGCTATTTGGTTTGGCGCGACGGTGACGAGCTCTACACCTTTGGCAACCCCGAGCATCATTTGCGGGCCGAAGTGGAGATTTTAGATCCGCAAAGCTATCACTCAATGGCTTTTGGCGGTTCGATTGGTGCGGGCGAAGCGTATTTTTTGAAGCAATGGGATACACCTGATTTAGGGGCGACCTTGGGCCTGATGGCCGCCAATATTCATTTGTGGGACAAAAAGGATGGTGCTGTGACAGCGCTGGCGAACTGGGGGCACTGGGCATGGCACCGCTTGCGCCCAAACAGCAAAACGGGCTCCAAGCGCAATATCCTCGCGCACTATGACATCGGCAACGCGTTCTATCAGTTGTTCCTCGATGACACCATGCTCTATTCCTCGGCGGTGTTTGAGGGCGAGATGACGCTGTACGAGGCGCAGCTCAATAAAATGAAAGCCATTTGCGAGCAGCTGGAGCTCAAAGCGGGCGAGCATTTGGTCGAAATTGGCACCGGTTGGGGGGCGCTTGCCATCTATGCGGCGCAAAATTATGGCGTCAAAGTGACCACCACGACCATCTCAGACGCGCAGCACACGTACACCGCTGCGCTGATTAAACAGCATGGCCTCGAAAATCAAATTACGCTACTCAAGGATGACTATCGTGATCTCAACGGCAAGTTCGACAAGCTAGTGTCGATTGAAATGATCGAAGCGGTGGGCGAGCGCTATTTATCGACCTTCTTTGCCACCTGCAGCAATCTCTTGAGGCCCACAGGCAAGATGCTGATTCAGGCAATCACCATTCCAGATCAGCGCTATGACAGCTATCGCAAGAGCACGGATTTTATCCAACGCTACATTTTCCCCGGTGGATTCTTACCGTCACCGGCGCGAATGGCCAATGACATCGCCCGTAAAACCGACATGATGATTACGGGCTGGCGCGATATTGGTCTCGACTACGCTATCACGCTCGATCGTTGGTCTGAGGCGCTGGAATCGCGCAAATCGGAGCTGCCCGCGCATGGTCTCGATGAGCGTTTCTATCGGATGTGGCAATTTTATTTCCGCTACTGCGAAGCGGGTTTTAATCAACGATTGATCTCAACGGTGCACATGATATGCGACAAGCCGCTTTGCAAAGTCCTTTAGCGCAAAACGCTTACAAATTCATCGCCTATCAAACGCTGTGGTTTAGCTGTGCTTTGGCCTTCACTCAGGCCCTTTGGATAGGGGTGGCGGTCATGGCGGGCCACTATCTACTACACCTTTCGATCTTACGGGAGTGGCTGTGGATGCCTGTGCTGGCGGGCGTGGGTATCGCCATGGAGTACGGCTATGTATCGCTTGGGCTTGTGGCCTTCAAGGCGTCCTCCAGCGTGCCCCCTTCGGAGTGGTTGCTGTGGGGCTATTTCGCACTCTGTCTGCCCATGATCAATCGAGTGTTGTCTCCACTGCCGCGCTGGGCGATTTGGCCATTTTGCGGCATTAGCGGCGTGGTGGTGTATTTCAGCGCATACCGCCTTGGCGGCTTGGTGTCGCTACCGCAAACCATCGCAGAGTGGTCGCTCGTATTATTGGGTTGGGCCATTGTGGTCGGCTCTCAACTCACGCTCGTAAATTACCTCATGAGGAGGGCTGATTCATGACCCTTAGATCCGCATTTGTCGCCAGTATCATCCTTCTTGTCGCGGCGTGTTCCACGCCCTCGCTCGATCAAGACTACAGCCCCTCTCCTGAACTAAAAATCGAAGCCTACTTCCTTGGCAATACCGAAGCCAGCGGCGTCTTTTTCGACTTCAAAGGCCGCCAGTCGCGCCATTTCGTGGTGCAAATGCAAGGCGCATGGAACGAAGAGACACAGACGCTAGTGCTCGATGAGCAGTTTCTGTTCGACGACGGCGAACGCAGCCAACGCATCTGGACCATCGTCAAACAGCCGGACGGACAGTATATCGGCACGGCACCAGACGTCATTGGCAACGCAACAGGTCGTAGCATGGGCAATACCTTTGCTTGGCAATATGTGCTCGAGCTGCCCTATCAAGGGGATACGCTAGAGGTGAGCTTGGACGACAGAATGTATCTGGTGAGCGAGGATGTCATGATCAATCGCGCCATCATGTCCAAGTGGGGCGTCAATGTGGGCGAGATTTTGATTAGTTTTAATAAATGATTTCAAACCGCTTGGCAGGCGGTCTCTTGCTGAAGATAGGCTGCCAAGCTAGTGTCGTTTGTGGTCGTGAATTGCACTTCGGTGCAGTGAAGTTGCTTGATTCGATCTAGCCGAAAATGGCGAAAGTCTGATCTCAGTTGGCACCAGCCAACCAACATCCAAACGGGGCTGGCGAAGATGAGAGCGATCGGCTGCAATTTTCGCTGTGAAGCCATGCCATTTTCGTCGCAATAGTGAATCTCAATAATCTGCTTTTGTTTGATGCTTTCCCGTAAGTCTGAAAAATGGGTGTGATCCTTGGGTGGCGTGTGAGGCGTGGTGGTGTAGGTCGAAATTTGTGCCACTTGTTCCAGCATGTACTTTGGCAAGGTGGCGCATACTTTCTCATATGCGCTAGTGGCCGAGCGTGCAAATTGGGCATCTGTTGCTTGCCGTGCCATTGCCAACCCTAGCGCCACTGCCTCGATTTCATTGTCGTTCAACATAATCGGCGGCAAGTATGCGTCACGGCTAATAATGTAGCCGACGCCCGCTTCACCCTTAATTGAAACACCGGCATCGCTAAGTAGCTGAATATCTCGATAGATGGTGCGAGTGGAGACCCCGAACTGTGCCGCCAGCTGCTCAGCGGTGACCGCTTGGCGTTGACGTCGTAAGTATTGGCCAAGTTTAAATAATCGTTCAGTTCGCATCGCTCAATTCCTTCTGCTCTAACGCCAATGTTAAAACAGACTGCTGACATCAGCTGTCAGGATAGCTGACTTAGTCTAAGTGCTCGTTGATTAACCGAGTAAATTGAATGCAAATCCATCAAATCAATCCTTGGGATTGGTCGTTGTCGCTTGGCTACAGTCAGGCCGTGATTATACCGGGCGGCTGCCAACAACTTCACTGTGCGGGCCAAACTTCTGTTGATGCGCGAGGTCAACCGCTACACGAGGGCGATATGGGCTTACAAATCACCCAAGTGCTGAATAACTTGCAGGCGTTGTTGGCGAGTGCACAAATGACCTTCGCCGATGTGTGTAGTTTGCGTTTATACAGTACCGATGTGTCGCAAACTTTGAACAACTACGGCCTTATCGTTGAGCGCTTTACTGAATTTGAGCATAAGCCTGCCATGACGCTGGTCGAAGTCTCTGCACTTGCGATACCAAGTCTGCTGATTGAAATTGATGCAGTTGCTGCTGTCTAGTTTGAGCCTACGTTGAGGCTTATCAAGACACTGCCGCATTTGTGACCGCTATCAACGCATCGATGCGCTTCTGCGATGTCCTCTAAAGGACAGGTGTCTTGTATGACAGGGCGTAAGTCTCCGGTCTGATAGAGTTCAACTAGGCGGTGCAATGATTGCTTGCCGCCCATGGCCACGCCGCAGACAAGTTGTGGCGTGGTCAACGAGCGGAGCATGGTCAGCAAGCCGGTGTTGATGGCAATCAGCTTGCCGTTGGGTGCGAGCAGAGTTTTGTGCTCGGCGAGGCTCAGATTGCCAACACAGTCCAGAATTAAATCGTATTGTGTGGTGCCAAGTGGCAAATCGGTTTGTCGATAATCTACTGTGGTGACTGCGCCGAGAGTTGCTGCAAGTGCATGATTGGCGGCAGAGCAGATTGCAGTGATCTCCGCTCCGTGCAGTTTTGCCAGCTGCGCCGCCATACTGCCCACGCCGCCGGTCGCACCGTTGATCAGCACTTTATGGCCTGCTTCTACACGCTCGTCCAAAAAGTGCAGTGCTGTGATGCCGCCAAAAATTAACGCTGCCGCGTCTGCGTAGGGTACGTCATCAGGGAGTTTTGCGACGGTTTTACGCGCATCGATGCACAGATATTCTGCGTGGGCGCCAAGGGCCATATCGGTGGTTCCAAACACACGATCGCCTACCGAGTAATCGTTGACTCCGCTGCCGACTTCGATGACCTCGCCTGCGAAGTCCATTCCGGGAATGTGCTGTCGGGGTTTGAACACGCCAAAGGCGAGTCGTGTTGGGAGCCAAAGTCCGGTGGGAACATCAAATCGGCGCATCTTGGCATCGCCGCTGGTGACCGTGCTGTTGTGGACTTTTACCAGGATTTGCTGGGGTTTTGGTGACGGCATTGGGCGTTCCCCAACGGTGATAACGTCTGGTGATCCGTATGCCGTCCAAATAGCAGCCTTCATGGCTCCTCCAATATCGTGTTAGATGGTTTTGATTGTTGTGTTCCAGTGTTTGCAGTCTGCGCTGAGTTCGGTTGTAAGTGCTGCGTCGGTAAAGAAGGTATCAATATCTCTGAGCGATGCGATTTTTACCGGTGCCTTGCGCTCAAATTTGCTGTGGTCAGCCACCAAATAGGTCTTGCGAGATTGGTTTAAGATGGCTTGGCTCACTGCAATCTCTTGCATATCGAAATCTAACATATCGCCATCCAGATCCAATGCCGAACAGCCAATCACCGCCAAATCGAATTTGAATTTTCTGATGGTTTCGATCGCAGGCTGGCCGATTAATCCGCCATCGGTTTTGCGCAAATGGCCGCCAGTGAGAATCACTTCGGCGCTGGGGTGGTGCTGCAAGATGGCGGCGACATTTAGGTTGTTGGTCACCACCAACAAATTTTGATGATCGCAAAGCGCGCGGGCCACGGCCTCGGTGCTGGTGCCAATATTCAGAAATAGCGATACATCGTTGGGGATGTGCTCGGCGCACAACGAGGCGATGGCCTGTTTGCCCGCAAGATTGATGCCTTGGCGATCTTCATAGCGAATGTTGGCGGTGCTGGAGGGCAAAATTGCACCGCCGTGCACGCGATCCAATTCGCCGGAATCACATAGCTCGTTGAGGTCGCGGCGGATGGTTTGCAGCGTCACATCAAAGTGCTGCGCCAGTCCTTCGACCGTCACTTTGCCGTGCTGGCGAGCCATTTTAAGAATGTCTGGGCGTCGGATGCTGTTGGCCAAGGTGGGGGCTTCTTTGTAATCAATCGCCCCAGAGTATGCTCTGGTGGTGGCGTTGTAAACAAAAGCGAACATTGAAAGAGCTTGTTAGGCTGGTCTGGTCGTTTGATGGGTTCTTTTTGTGGTTTATTTGTGTAAATTCGATTGATATATGATCAAAAAAACAATAAAAAGAAAAATAACGAACATTCAATCGGCACCATGGTACAAGAAGCGCAAAGCACAGATCTATTTATTGTTGGCGGCGGTATCAACGGCTGCGGTATCGCACGTGATGCGGCTGGCCGAGGTCTGTCGGTCACCTTGGCAGAAATGAATGACCTAGGATCGGCCACCTCTTCAGCGTCAACCAAGCTATTTCATGGCGGCTTGCGCTATCTAGAGTATTTTGAATTTCGCTTGGTGCGCGAAGCGCTGGAGGAGCGCGAGGTGCTGCTGAAGGCCATGCCGCATATCAGCTGGCCAATGCGCTTTGTGTTGCCCTATCACCCCGATATGCGCTTTGAGTCAGAGACACCGACCTCAAAGCTTCTGAGCCTAATCATGCCCTGGGCCAAAGGCCGTCGTCCTCAGTGGTTGATTCGCTTGGGCTTGTTTATGTACGACCATCTCGGTGGGCGTAAGATTCTGCCCGGCACACTTGCCCTAGATCTCCACAATACCCCTGAAGGTAAACCGCTGCAGGCACAGTTTGCCAAGGCTTATGAATATTCTGATTGCTGGGTTGAGGATTCGAGACTGGTGGTGCTCAATGCCAAAGACGCCAAAGCGCGAGGTGCTACCATTCTGCCGCGCCACCAAGTGATTTCCGCCAAGCGGCAAAATGGACTTTGGCATATCGAAACGAAAAATACCGAAAATGGCAGTGTGCAAATGCACACGGCCAAAATGCTGGTTAACGCCGGCGGTCCGTGGGTTGCAGATGTCATTACAGAGACTGCGCGAAGTCAGCCGCAGGGCAAAATTCGTTTGGTGCGCGGTAGTCATATTGTGGTGAAACGTCTTTATGACCACGACAAGTGCTACTTCTTCCAAGGCACCGATGGCCGCATCATTTTTGCGATTCCCTACGAGCAGGACTTCACACTCATCGGCACCACTGATGCGGATCATCCAGATCCCTCGGTCGCGCCGGTTTGCACCGACGAAGAACGCGACTACTTGCTGCATTTTGCCAATCAATATTTCGAGAAAAACATCACGGCAGACGATGTGGTGTGGAGCTACTCGGGTGTCCGTCCCTTGTTCGACGATGGTGCCTCCAGCGCGTCGGCCGCCACCCGAGATTACACGCTAAAGGTGGATAACACCGACGGTGTGCCCTTGCTCAATATTTTTGGCGGCAAGATCACCACGTATCGGCGATTGGCAGAGAGTGCGTTAAACAAGATTCAGGAGCATTTACCCAAGACGCAGCAGCCGTGGACGGCTCAAGCCGCATTGCCGGGCGGGGATTTACCGGTGGATGGTGTCGACGATTTGGTTCAGAAAGTTCGCAATCACTATGAATTTGTTGGCTATGCATTCGCGACAAGGCTGGTTAGAGCCTATGGCACCGAAGTGTTCTCGGTGCTTGGTGATGCCAAAAATATCGCTGATCTCGGTGAGCATTTTGGGTCAGATCTGTATGCGCGCGAGGTGCAGTGGCTGGTGGACTCAGAATTTGCTTATTGCGCAGAGGATGTCATTTGGCGTAGAACAAAATTCGGACTCAGGATTGACCAGAATCAAATTAAGCTATTGGAGTCTTGGATAGCGAATTACAGAAAATAAAACTAAAAGCCAAAAAACAGGAGGTTTTGTGAGCTTAGAGTTGGTGGGTGTCTCCAAGCAATTTGAGGGACAACAACATATTTACCCGACCAATTTGACCTTGGAAAAAGGCACAATGAATGTGCTGCTAGGTCGAACACTGTCGGGAAAAACGTCTTTGATGCGCTTGATGGCCGGGTTGGATGCGCCCAGCGCTGGCTCTCTCTATTGGGACGGCGTAGATGTCACCGGGCAGCGGGTACAAGATCGCAATGTGGCGATGGTGTATCAGCAGTTTATTAACTATCCCTCTATGTCAGTCTTTGACAATATCGCCTCTCCTCTGCGTTTGCGTGGAATGTCCGCCACAGAAATCGAGCGCAAAGTTCATGACGTTGCTGAACTTATGCAGCTTTCGCCAATGTTGAAGCGTAAGCCTTTGGAACTCTCTGGTGGTCAGCAGCAGCGCTGTGCTTTGGCGCGTGCTTTGGTCAAGGGTGCAGGCTTGGTCCTGCTTGATGAGCCTTTAGCTAACCTCGATTACAAGTTGCGAGAAGAGTTAAGGGTTGAGATTCCGAAGATTTTTGAAGCCTCGGGGGCCATTTTTGTCTACGCAACGACAGAGCCTGAGGAAGCGCTTTTGCTCGGCGGCAACACGGCGACGCTTCACGAGGGGAAGATCACGCAATTTGGCTCGACACCCAGTGTGTTTAGAGCGCCCATCAACATCCAGACGGCAGAAGTTTTCTCTGATCCGCCGATGAATTTTACTCGCGTGAATAAGCAGGGAGCCCAGTTGAAATTCACATGTGGCGCAGTGCTTGAGTGCACTGGCGATATGGCCGCTTTGGCCGACGGTGAATACGTTGCAGGGGTTCGGGCTGATCATATTGAAATTACAGAAAAAGGAGAGGCTTCGCTTAGGTTTGACGCCACTTTGGCGGTAACTGAGCTCACCGGGTCTGAAACTTTTTTGCATCTGAACGTCGATGACCAAGCGTGGGTAGGATTGGTCTCTGGCGTGCATTATCCGAGGCCTGGACAACCTTTGGCGGTGTACATCGAGCCGCGCCATCTCTACTTGTTTGCAGCGAATGGCCAGTTGGCTTTGCCCGCCGCTTATGCAAGTGTAGCGTAGGGGGCGGCATGGCGAAAATCACACTAGAACAGCTTGCGCACTCCTATTTCCCCAACCCTCAATCTGATGCAGATTTTGCACTCAAATCGATGAGCCATGTTTGGGATGATGGTGCCGCTTATGCGTTGTTGGGCGCTTCGGGGTGCGGCAAAACGACGCTGCTCAATATCATCTCGGGGCTTTTGACACCCAGTCAGGGCAGAGTTCTCTTTGATGATGTCGACGTCACCCAA
Organism: Gammaproteobacteria bacterium; assembly: GCA_013373515.1. Lineage (GTDB taxonomy): Bacteria > Pseudomonadota > Gammaproteobacteria > JABXHR01 > JABXHR01 > JABXHR01. Next base: position 35,682 of record JABXHR010000133.1, read on the forward strand.
GCGACGACGTCGGATCGCAACATTGCCCAAGTTTTTCAGTTTCCCGTGGTCTACGACACCATGACTGTGCGAGACAATCTAGCATTTCCCCTGCGTAACCGTGGCAATGACGAGCGCTACATTGCAGAGCGTGTACAGCAAATTTCCAGAATGATCGGGATGGAGGATTCGCTGAGCCGCAAGGCCAGTGGTTTGACTGCCGACGCAAAACAAAAAATCTCTCTTGGCAGGGGCATGGTGCGGGAGGACGTCAACGCGTTATTGTTCGACGAGCCGTTAACCGTGATCGACCCACACATGAAGTGGGAACTCAGAACACAGCTTAAAAAGCTCCACCATGAGTTCGGCCACACAATGATCTACGTGACACATGACCAAACCGAGGCACTGACTTTTGCCGATAAGGTGGTGGTCATGCATGACGGGCAAGTCGTGCAAATCGGCACACCAGAAGCGCTATTTAACCGCCCCGAGCATACCTTTGTAGGTTACTTCATTGGGTCGCCTGGTATGAATGTGCTGCCGGTGAAGATCGATAGAAACCGAGCGCTGCTCGGTGATTTGGAAATATTTCTCGGGGGGCATTATCCAACGCTTAGCGGCAAAGTCGAGATTGGGATTCGCCCTGAATTTCTGAGTATTTCGGATGATGGCGGGATTCCAATTGAGGTGACTCGTGTCGAGGATGTGGGCCGCCACA
>JABXHR010000118.1 GCA_013373515.1 Gammaproteobacteria bacterium
AATACATCATTCGGCCATTTAACCTGCACATCTGATATGAGTGGCGAGAAAGCCCTAGCTATCTCAGCACCAACCCTTGGCGCCAATTGCGATATACGACTGATCTCTTCGTATTCAAATGCCAGCGAAATCGCTAGATTGCCTTTTGGCGTGGCCCAATCTTTGCCACGTCGTCCACGCCCCATGGTTTGAGCACCTGCAATACAGATCCGCTTTTCACCCAATTTGCAATGACGCATTAGGTAACTATTGGTCGAGTCGATTTCTTCGAACCATTCGATCGTCCAATTTGGCCAACGCGCCTGAAGCTCTTGTGAGATTTTCAAGGCAATTCCCACCATGCCTGATCAGACGTGCGCTTTTTGATGCTGTAAACATCAGCCGTCGTCTCCACCAACAGCTCGATACTGCAAAGACGACCTTGCCTGAAATAATGCAGCGACACCGCCTGCCCTTCAGCGCGTTTGAGTAAATCGGCGTAGTTCGCAGCAGTCAACTGACGGCCACCTAACGCCAATAATTTATCCCCCGATGCCAGTCCCGCTCGATCTGCACTGCCATGATGCAGCACCGTTTTCACCAATAATTCATCGTTGAGGTACACATTTAGTGTCGGACAGTAAGGCATAGATTGCTTGGCGACGGATTTGTCCACATCAAAGCCAAAAAAATCCAGCGATTCGACGACTGGCAGGGATTCATTATTACTCACCCAACCACGAAGCAAATTCCCATTTTCCTCGCCAAGGTTGGCATCCAACCAAGCCATGAGGCCATCCAAACTGACGCCTGCACCGCCGTGCTTATAGTTCGCCCAAAGTTCGCGCATCAAATCATCTAAAGAAAGGCTCGAATGGCGTTGGATCAACGCATCTAGACACAGCGCCACCAAGCTACCCTTGCCGTAGTAGTTCGCCAGCGCATTTGGCGCATTTTCATCTTGTTTATAAAATTTGGTCCAGGCATCGAAGCTAGCCTGCTCAAGCGTTTGCGTGGTTGCACCCGGGTGACGCTCAGTGCGCGTGACCACCAGCGCGATTTGACGAAGCAAGTAATCCAACTCCCCGACGCCCGAGCGGGTCAGAGCCGTGCCATCGTAATAGGACGTCACCCCCTCAAAGAACCAAAGCATGTCGGTATATTGCGGCCCTTCAAAAGCATACTCACTATAGCCATCCGGCCGAATACGCTTAACATTCCAAGTATGAAAGTACTCATGAGAGCAGAGCTCGAGGAACTTTAAATAATCATCCGTGCGCTTTTTTGCGCCCTTGATTGGCAAATCACGCGTATTAATTTGCAGCACGGTCGAATTCATGTGCTCTAAGCCACCGTAGCCTTCGTCCATCGCATGTATCAAAAACCAATATCGATCCACCGGCGCGGGCTCGCCAAACAGTCGAATTTGCCACTCGCAAATGTCAGTCAAATCTGTGAGCACTTGATCGCTATCAAACTCATCGGCACCACTGATGCAGACCACATGTGGCACGCCACACGCTTCAAACTCAAATCGCTGATGGATGCCAATTTCAATTGGGCAATCTGCTAGAGATTGATAATCGGGCGCAAGGTAGTGTCCAAAGCCAGCGTCATCAATCGACTCCGGAGCCAGCCCGGTCGCCACTTTCCAGTCAGATGGCCACGCGTCTGTATCAAGCTGGATATTGTGCGTCTTTGACTCAGCGCCAGCCAAAATAAGACAAACAGACGTGATATTGAAAAATGCACGCTGATCATCGACATAGCACTCGCGAACAGAATGGTCATTGCAATAGGTCACGAGCCGAATACTCACATCGCACGCATCTGCGCTTCCTCGCCAGCGCCCACTTGAGATTTGCGTCAATGTGCATTGTTCGCAAATGATCATCTGGATGTGACGCGAGAAGTCTCTCACGAGGTAACTTCCAGGTATCCAATTGGGCAGATATACCTCAAATTCGCCGCCGTTGTGTTCAAAGGTCATCTGCACGTTCAGCAAGCGTCGATTGGCCGACTCGAGACAAATTTTGTAAAAAATCATAGATTTAGGCTTCCCAAACACAACAAAATTGCGATAATGCGCCCCTTATTGTGTCCTAGCTGAACAAAAATGTCGCTCAAACACGCGCAAAATCCAGTCATCCAAGCATTGCTGCAACGCCGCTCTACGCCAGCAAAAGCACTGACTGCGCCCTCCCCAAGCGAAGAAGAATTACAGCTCGCTATTGAATGCGGCACGACAGCCCCTGATCACGGCGCCCTGAGACCGTGGCGCGTGCGCGTCATGCAAGATGAACAGCGCGAATTGCTCGCCGATGCATTTGGCCGCGCCTTTGCTCGACTCAACCCTGACGCCACAGAGCAGGCGATAGAGGCAGCACGCAGCAAAGCACTCAGAGCGCCCACCGTCATTGCCGTTGCAAGTGACACGCGGCATGATGTTCCCAAGGTTCCCGCGTTCGAGCAAGTCGCCTCGACCGCAGCATTTATTGAACACATGCAACTGGCACTCAACGCGATGGATTATGGCTGCGTTTGGGTGACTGGGCCACTCTCCCAAACAAAAGAGGTAAAGGACGCCCTTGGATTTGCCGATAGTGTAGATGTCGTCGGGTTAATTCAAGTCGGAACACCCTCCGTAATGCCACCGCCCCGAAAAGGCGTTGATTTGGCACAAATCTTGATTAGCAAATGAATTCACAACACAATATTGACCGTATTAGGGATGAAAAAATCGATCATATTGGGGTTAGTTGCCCTACTTTCGCTGCCTGCCGTTGCTTCGGACAAGGTAACCTACATCTATAGAGAGTCTGATGGATCAATTCTCTACACCAACGAAAAACCCAACATCATGCTGGGGCGCGGATATGTTTACATGGGGTCAGTTAATCTGCCCGAGCCCCGTGTCATCAAGCCCAAGCTGATTACCATCGCAAGGTCGAATTCACAGTCGGCAAGCAAGCCTTCTGTTGCGACCTTTAGCTGCAGTGCCAACACGGCACAGCAGCAACGTCGTGAAGCGGACATCATGCCGGTGATCGAGCGATTTGCGCGGACTTACAAGGTCGACAAGAACCTCGTCAAAGCAGTGGTTGCTGTGGAGTCATGTTTCGACCCCAAGGCCGTATCACATGTCGGTGCGCAAGGATTAATGCAACTGATGCCGCGCACCGCGCAGCACTTGGGCGTGCAAAACCCGTTCAATCGCGAGGAAAACATTCGTGGGGGCGTCAAATATTTGCGCGAACTCATGGATCGTTTCCCCAATAACACCAAGCTGGCTTTAGCGGCATACAATGCAGGCCCGACTGCGGTGGCAAAATACGGCGGCATTCCGCCATATCGCGAGACCCAGAATTACGTCAAAAAAGTTATGAAGCAATATCAGGCCTATTCTGGCCAAGGATAGCCCTACCTCACTAACAAAGGCCGCAACGTGCGGCCTTTGTTTTATGCACCACACCAACAGACAAATCCCAATAATTTCCGGAAACCCAGCCCAAAAAAGTGCACTACTGTGTACACTTAAGCGTTTTAAAAACGCATGGTTACTATGTCGGATACCCCTGTCAGTGGCTCAAATTTCATCCGCACGATGATTGCCCAAGATATTGAGAATGGAAAACACGGCGGCCGAGTCGGAACGCGCTTTCCTCCTGAACCCAATGGCTATTTGCACGTCGGACATACCAAGTCCATCTGCTTAAATTTTGGCATCGCCGAACAGTTTGGAGGCACCTGCAACCTCCGCTTTGACGACACCAACCCTGAAAAAGAAAGCATTGAATACATCAATGCCATCAAACGCGACGTCGAGTGGCTGGGCTTTCAGTGGAACGAAGAACATTACGCTTCAGATTATTTTGGTCAACTGTATGATTATGCGTTGGAGCTGATCGACAAAGGCCTCGCCTATGTTGACAGCCAATCGGCAGATGATATCCGCGTCAACCGCGGCACATTGACTGAGCCAGGTAAGCCATCGCCCAACCGCGAACGCAGTGTCGAGGAAAATCGCAGCCTATTTGAAGCGATGAAAGCGGGTAAATTTGCTGACGGCGAAGTCGTGCTACGCGCAAAAATCGATATGGGATCACCACAGATGTGCATGCGTGATCCCGTGCTCTACCGTGTGCGCCATGTACATCATCACCGCACCGGTGATCAGTGGTGTATCTATCCGATGTATGATTTTACGCATTGTATATCCGACGCGATTGAAGGGATCACGCACAGCTTGTGCACCCTAGAGTTCGAAGACAATCGTGTGCTATACGATTGGATTTTGGCCAATATTAGTATTCCGCATAAGTCCGAGCAGACCGAATTTGCACGCCTGCAATTGGAATATGCCATGACCAGTAAGCGCAAGCTCAAGACACTGGTCGATGAGCAGATCGTCGCTGGGTGGGATGACCCACGCATGCCAACGGTGGCGGGCATGCGTCGCAAAGGCTATCCGCCTGCTGCGATCCGCGATTTCTGTGAACGCATTGGTGTGACCAAAAAGAACGCGTGGATCTCCATGGGCCAGTTAGAGTTTTCAGTCCGCGAGGCGCTCAATGACAGCGCTGCGCGACGAATGGCGGTGCTTAAACCGCTGAAGGTGAAGCTGACCAACCTTGGCAAGGCCATTGAAATTGAACAATCAAACCACCCCAAAGACCCTGAAATGGGCAAGCGCACATTGCAATTGAGCGATGAGATTTATATCGAGCAAGACGACTTCGCTCTGGAGCCACCGCCGAAATTCAAGCGACTGATCGAAGGTGGCGAAGTGAGACTACGCGGCGCCTACGTTATTCGCTGCGATAAAGTCGTCACCGACAATGGTGTTCCGGTTGAGCTGGAATGCTCTGTCGATCTCGACACACTGGGCAAAAACCCTGAAGGTCGCAAAGTTAAGGGCGTGATTCATTGGGTCGACGCCAAAACTGGCGTGGCAGCCGAGATTCGAGAATACGGGTTGCTGTTTAATGAAGCCAACCCCGCCAAAGTAGAATTAGAGCAAGCCATCAACCCAGCGTCATTAGTGATCTATCAGGGCTTTGTCGAGCCCGCCGCCGCGATGGCAACGCCTGAGACTCAGTTTCAGTTTGAACGCACAGGTTATTATGTGGCGGATCAGCACGACCATCAGCCCGAGAAACCGGTGTTCAACCTCACCGTCGGTTTAAGAGACTCCTTCGGAATCTAACATCGACAGACATCAAAAAAAGCGCTCACATTGGAGCGCCTTTTTTGGTTTGACAGGCTGTTAGAGTCCGCCAAGCACACTGATATCAACACGTCGATTCAGCTGCATTCCACGAGGTGAATCGTTAGGAACCGCAGGCTGAGACTCGCCGTACCAGTTGAGCATCAAGCGATCTGGTGAAACACCGCGCTGGGCCAAGAACGCGGCCACAGACTCTGAACGGCGCTTCGACAGTCCAACATTGTGCTCTTCAGAGGCACCGGCACAGGTATGACCAGACAGATCGATCACTGCGCTAGCGCATTGCATCATGTAGTCTGCCAAGCCATTCAACGCACTTTGCGCACTCGGATCTAGCTTCGCAGAATCAAGTGCAAAGTAGATACGGCCAAGCGCTCTCGGGTTGGCACATGGATCTTGCTGTACCTCAATCGGTGAATATTCAACCGGGATTGGATCGCCAACTTGTGCCACCATCGGACAGCCAAAATTCTCAGCGACACCTGGCTGACTTGGACACTGATCCGCATTGTCGAGAATGCCATCACCATCGCTATCTGCCATTGCATCCGGCAAATCCATCACGGGTGAAGCAGCACCACCGAATCGAGCCATTGCAGAGACATAGGCCGCTGCGGCGTCTTTGTCGTAGACATCACCATCGACCCGCACACCAAAGCCATTTGATAATTTGTACTCAGCACCTACGCCTGCGGTGAAGTGATAATCGTTCAAGCGCTCGAACTTCACGTTCTCGCCGTCATTGCGCATCACACCGACGCCAGCCTTGCCGAAAACAGACATACCGCTCTGGCCTTTGTGCGCAAATCCGTCGCTATTGTAGATACGGTAAACACCGTGCACACCACCCACTTGGTAGCCGATTGCACCCTTGTTGGCAGGGTTGGCATCCACCTGGATTTCTGCCGCGCCTAGATCCGCATAGTAGCCCTCAACCCCCAATCGCTCTGAGAATTGATAGCCCACCAAGCCTCGCACCGGTGTGTCACGATATTCGGTGACCTTGCCACCCGTGGTGCCTTCGTGAGGAGCCAAGCTAGAAACGCCCGTGCCCACACCGATGTACCACTCACCTGCGCTAGCGGTTAATGCCGCGCTCGACAGCGCCACTGCGCCAAGTAAAGTCATAGTTTTCATAGTTGTCACCTTATTTTTGTCCCTTGGCTGCCAACAGACGGCGTCTCACACCCACCATCGCCAACATAAACAACCCGCCGATGTAGCCCATCGAGCCGGCCACCGCGCCTTCAGATTCACGGCATTGATCGGGCTTGCCGTCCTTTTTAAATGCATCGATACCGACGGCGGTCAACCCTGTCTGCCAACCCGTCGAACACACACCCCTGCCGCCATTGGCCTGATCATTTGGTTGAATTGCTGTGTCAGGGTCGACATAGTCCGCGAGCCCGTCACGATTAGTGTCGCGTGGATAGTCGTCGGAATAGTCCACCTTCAAGATCCCCGTGCTGCTAACAATCGCTGTCGACACGCCATTGCCATCGACACCAGCATCGAGACGACCATCGTTGTTTGCATCCAAGTTGGTGAAGTTAACGCCAAGTGCCGTATGCAGACCCGACTCGGCCAAATCCGTCACATTGTCACCGTCGGAATCAAGGTCGATGAAGTTCGCGGCACCATCACTGTCCGTATCAACCGGCGCACCTGGGCGATTGGTAGACTCATGTGTCCAGCTAACATTCGAAAGCTCGTAGCGGCCATCGCCATCGGTATCCCACGTGGCATGCGAACCGTCGCCACGATACTCAACAATATCCAGCAAACCATCGTTATCCGAATCAAGGTCTAAACGGTCTGGGATACCATCGCCGTCAGAGTCACGCATCGAGCCTTCGCCTCCCTCGTAGATGTCCAAAATGCCATCGTTATCGTCGTCCGGATCAGATACGTCTGGGATGCCATCGCCATCATTATCGACGGGGATTGCGGTGACATAATCGTCGGCGCCATCATTATCGCTATCCACCGGGTAAGTCGAAGCGTAATCGACAAGCAGATTGCCATTTTGATCGCTGACCAAGCTCGCCACACCGTTTACGGCGACTTGGCCGTCAATCCGTCCATCACCATTTCCATCCAACGTGGTGTAGGTGATATCAAGTCCATCAACCAAGCCAGACTCGAAAAGATCATTAAGACCATCATTGTCAGAGTCGAGATCGAGGAAGGTTGGTGTTCCGTCGTTGTCGCTGTCTACCGGAACACCGCCATTTGGACGCAAAGTGCTGGTATGCGAATCCCATGGCGAATTGGCAAGCTCATATCGACCGTTACCATCTGTATCCCAAGTCTCGTGAGATGCATTGGCTTGGAACTCAACAATGTCCAAAATGCCATCGTTATCCGAATCGAGGTCTAGACGATCTGGAATGCCATCGCCATCAGAGTCGCGCATCGAGCCTTCGCCGCCCTCGTAGATATCCAAGATGCCATCGTTATCGTCATCTGGATCCGACACACCGTTGGGATCGAAGTCTGGAATACCATCACCATCGGAGTCAGTCGTCGCATCCGCTGCCAAGATGTCACAAGCGTTTTGCTTGGTGCTGTAATTGCGACCTTCGGTCATGGTCACCAGTTGATAACCCGGTATTGAACTTGGCTTCACAGGCAGAAATGACGAGTTTGTTTCATTGTCACCGGGGAATATCACCTCAACCGCGTAAACCGCGTTTGGGTCGACCCCACCAAAGTGCGCCAGAGACAGATCCTGCGAGCCGCGTCCAGTACCGCCATTTATGGTTTTAACCGCGATTGGCGCCGCAGCAAGGGTATCAGAGTTGACACCGGTACATTCCCACAGGCGCACCGTAGACCCAATGGCAGGTCCAGTCTGATTATTGCCCATTGGGGTTTGCGGTCCGACCATCAGGTATTGACCGGCATTGTTGGCATCGGTGTGCGTGTTCAACCAAATGACCGATTGTTGCGCAGTTGGATCCTGTGAACCTTCTTCGGCATGGCTGTTGAGAACCAAATCCAAATCACCGTCAAGGTCTAAGTCAGCAAATGCAGAGCCTGTTGTGACATAGGAATAGGGGGCAACTTGATCTTTACCCACCGGCGAGGTGGACCAAACCATTGGGCCATTAATGAACTGAGTAAAGGTTGCTTGGTCGCTACCGTTCACACCGTCATTGCGAAAAATGGCATCGGAGCACGTTGAGCAACTTTTTCCAAGCCATAGATCTGCGTCGCCGTCATTGTCGATATCGCCACACGACACCATATCGTGCGCCGCAAAAATAACAACACCACCATTGCTATCTACCGAGGTCTCGACCACCTTCACAGGTGCACCGAAGCTTTCTGACGCCGAATCCCAGTAATAGATCACATTCAAGCCAGTCGCCGACTCATCCTCTGTGGCGGTATAGCCTCTAGGCGCGGTCGATACCACATCCAAGTAACCATCGTTGTTCAAATCGCAAGAGGCGACTGAACCGGGTTTACGACGGTCCTCCTCATCGTAGCCGACCACATTAAGGCCAGCTGTCGACAGATTTAGGCTGTTAAATCCAGCGGCACTGCCCAAAAAGACATTGGCGGTTGACAATTGATTGGTTTCAAGATTTCGACGAGCCACCACATCAATAAACCCATCAAGATTTAAATCGGCTGTGGTGAGGTTGTCGCCAAATTTGTCTGTCGCTTGAGCAAGCGCAGTGGCGCTTCGACTGAGTACACCGCCGTTATTGACATAGACGAACAGCCCGGCTTCACCTTCATCCACCACAAGATCGAGATCGCCGTCGTTATCAAAATCCATTGCGGCCAATCCCTCTGCACCAGAGGAATAATCTAGATAGCCGCCTGCTGTCGTATGAAAGACATCGTTCTCAGGCACACCATCGTTGCCAAAGTCTTTATAGTCATTTGAGTCCAATGAGGACACTGTACCCGGTTGACCATCGCTATTTGGTGTTATTACCGGAATCACTTGGGTCTTGGTGGCATCAAAGCCACGCGCGCCATCGCCGACAAAAATCGTCACCGCATTTCGCCCAGCCACAGCAATGTCCGGGATGCCGTCACCGCTAAAGTCGCCAGCGACAACCGAGCGAACACCGCCGCCCTCAACGGACAGTACGACACGGTTATCTGACGAAAAACGGCCATCGGCCATTTGGTCCGTCGCAAAGCTGTCTCCGGTCTGTCCGGCAGCGGGGTTCTGGAAGAACACTTCGACGCCGCTCTCGACTGCGAGCACAATGTCGGGAAATCCATCACCGTCAAGGTTGGCCACGGAAACGCCACCAAACTTAGCCGCAGAGGCCGTCTCGATGGAATTCCCATATTGCCAATGGTTACCAGCTTGCGCGACCTGTGTAGCACCCAGTGCCACCAAGAGACCGGCTGCAAGAGGTGTGAGTTTAAAGGCGCTTTTGATCATCGTTGTATCCTTAAAATTCTGTCTTGAGCAGCAAATCCAGCACGAATTGGCCGGAATTTTGTGAGCTCAAGTCTAAAAGTTGCGTGCTTTTTATTCTGATAACCCGAGCAAACTTTCACCTCACTCAGCTTGAACCAGCGCACAGTCCAATCAAAAATCGACTGGACTTCAGTCACTTAAATCGCCCAATCGGGATAAATCTGTAGCGGCCAGAGGTTGGATTTCATGACACAGCTCCCAATAACAGATCAATAAGCAAAATCTGCCACTTCATGTCGAACGGCTGAAGGGACATCAGAAAATGTTTACACTTACCTGTCGCCCACAAGGACAATACAAATGAAATCCAAATTATTAGCGGTTGCAGTGCTTGCACTTGGCGTCGCGAGCTGTACGCAGGAAACACAAAATCAATTCGGACGCGCGGTTCAGAATTGGACTGGCACTGATGGCATTTTAGAGATCTATGCCGGGGAAAAATTGGTCAAACGCTTCATGAAAATTGATAAGCTAACCACTGCTGCAGGCACATCCAGCGGCAATGATCGTCCTTACCGCTATGGATACGGCGTGATTGACACCAACCTCGATGGCATTGCCAATGACGGCAACAACAAGGTTTATTTCGAGTTTAGTGACTACTCAACTTCCTACATTTTCTACGAGAAACCATGAACGACTTTATCGACGCGCTCAAGCAACAATTCCCAGACGGCACTGTAGAGATGACTGGCGAGGGCGGGAAGTTTTTGGCCACGGTGGTGAGCGAGCAATTTGCAGGTTTAAGCAAGATCGCCAGACACAAATTGGTCTACAAAGCGCTCAACCCGTATATCGCCAGCGGCGAGATTCACGCGCTGACAATCGTGGCCAATACCACAAGCGAAGCTTAAGCACGCGTCGCGGCTTTGTAATGTTGGCGACACACTGACTCATAGCGGTCATTGCCGCCGATTTCCACCTGAGATCCCTGAGTAACTGCTCGACCATTGGCGTCGAGCCGGATCACCATGGTGGCTTTTCGCCCACAGTGGCAGACCGTCTTAAGTTCGGTTAGTTTCTCAGCAATCGCCAACAGAACCTCGCTGCCAGGAAATAGCTTTCCCTGAAAATCTGTGCGCAACCCAAAGCACAAGACCGGGATATTAAGTTCATCGACAATGTCGCTAAGTTGCCAAACTTGCGCTTCTGTCAAAAACTGCGCTTCATCCACCAAGACACACGCCAAGGTTTGATCATCGTGCTGTCGCTGCACAGATCGAAACAAATCCGTTTGATCGTCATACAAATGTGCATCAGACTGCAGTCCAATTCGCGAACTGATTTGCCCGACTGCAACACGGTCATCGATTGCAGCGGTATACAGCGCCACCGCCATACCGCGCTCTTTATAGTTGTGGGCACTTTGCAACAACACCGTGCTCTTGCCCGCATCCATTGCCGAATAATAAAAATACAATTGCGCCATCAGAGCTGATCCCGCTGTGCACGATCGACAGCCAATTGAATCAATCGATCGACCAGATCCGTCAAAGCAACACCGCTGGCCTCCCAGAGCTTGGGGTACATAGAAATGGCGGTGAAACCAGGCAGCGTATTGGCCTCAATCAATCTTGGCACCCCATCAGCGCCAATCAAAAAGTCCACCCGTGACATCCCTTCGAGACCCAAAGCCTTGTAAACCTCAACCGCATAGTCACGGACCTGCTGCGTGGTTTCATCAGAGAGCTTTGCCGGAATTTCCGTGCGCGATTCGCCCAGCACATACTTATCATCGAAGTCGTAGAATTGCTGACTGGTGATGATTTGCCCTACCAAAGAGGCCTGTGGCGACTCATTTCCGAGCACAGCCACTTCGACTTCCATGGCCTGCTCAACTGCGGTCTCAACAATGGCAAGCACGCCATGCCTAAACGCTTCATTCAAGGCGTCGCCCAGCCCATCAGCTGAGGCAACTCGCACGACCCCGACCGAAGAACCTTGGCATGAGGCCTTTACAAACAACGGAAACGTGTGTGACTTTGCAATTCCCTCGACCACCGCCGCAGGATCAGCGCGGTAATCGTGCCTTGGTACTGCGCTATAAAACACCTGCGGCACGGGCGTGCCTTCAATCAACCGGCGCGTCTGAACCTTGTCAAAGGCATTGGCGCTGCCTTGAACATCTGGGCCAACAAAGGGCACCGCTGCTAATTTAAACAAGCCCTGAATTGAGCCATCCTCACCCAAGGTGCCATGCGTAATCGGAAATACACAGTCGATCGGAATAAGCTCCCCGTCGATGGTGAGAAATTTTCCGGGCACGGGCTGAACAATCACCTCAACCGCCTCCGGCTGAGCGCTGATGGTTTTAACGTCTTTACTTTGCGCCAAAAAACGAGTCTGATCAGCCAAGCGCCAATTGCCATCTTGCTCAATCACCAAAAGCCATACTCGGTGCCCGGCGGACAACAATGCCGACGTCACCGTTTGTGCACTCAACAAACTTACCGAATGCTCTCGGCTGACGCCGCCTGCGACCACTGCAACATTCATACTACGATCTATCCCGTTGACATTTTTTGAGCGCTCACACCACCGATGTGCACGCAATTTGCTAACTCGTTCCTGATTTAACCGGTTTTGTCGGAAGAATTCTCTCAATATTCGCGAGATGATTCCGCTACCTAACACCAAATGGCTTCGAGCTAGGTTCGATACAATGCGCAATATTACCAGTCAATTACATGACATACTGCATTCTGATTTCTTGGAAGACAGGCTTAAACTGCCGTCTTTCCCGGGCGTCGCCTTGCAGGTGGCCAGAGAGGTCAACAAGCCGTCGTCGACGGCACGCTCAGTGGCAGAAATTGTCGCCGAAGACCCAATCTTGACTGGGCGAGTATTTGCAGTCGCGAACAGCAGCGGTTTCCCCGGTGACAGCAACACCGTCACTACCCTGCCAACTGCCGTCGGTCGATTAGGTCTGTATGGCACACGCAATGTTGTCATGGCGTTCTCATTGAAGCACATGTCGAGCAACATCACCGCACGCTATCGCAACGTTTACCAGCAATCGATTGTTGAAGCTCAGCAACTCGCCGCAACCGCACACACACTCGCCAGCTACATTCCCAAGATGGATGCCGAGGCCGCACTTGCCTTTGGATTGCTTTGCGATATCGGCAAGATCCCGATCCTTGCAAGGATCGATGAATTTGATAAAACCCTACCACCCGACATTGTTGCTCAGTGCTGCAACAGCCTGCATCCTCTGATGGGTGGCTGGGTACTGAGCTCCTGGAAAATGTGGCAAGAGCTTGTACTTTTGCCCACCATCTCTCATCACTGGTATCGCCCTGTGGCATCGAATGAGCTAAACCTAGGCGAAGTCATTACCGCCGCCAAAATACTACTGCCCTCTGGTCAGGCATTGGGCGCACCGTCGCTTGGTGAGACACCGATTGGACGGCTACTGACTGAGAAGTACGAAGTGCCGTTGCACGATGATGGTACGATCCCCTCGGCATTGGCGAGCAGAATCGCCAGAAAACAAACGGAATTATTGGCCGCTTAGACCTCAGACCAATCGATCACCCTGGCTTCGGGATACCATCCGCGAACTCTATCTGGCGTTGCCTTTGAAACGGTCTCGTAAATGATCGAATCGGCCGCCCCGTAATCGCCGCTCAGTAGCGTCCCCAATCGCCGTGCAATCGCACTGGCGCTGTCCACCAACTGTGTTGTTGGCCAATGTTGGTGAAAAATATCACCAAGCAATGGAAAGTGCGTGCACCCCAACACCACCGCGTCATAGCCACTGAGCGCATTTCTATCGATTAAGGTCGCCACCTCAGCATCGACAGACTCACCACGCAACCAACGCTCCGCCAGCTCAACCAACTCGGCGCTACCAAAGCGATCCACTTCACATTGAGCACCAAACTCGGCAATGAGACGGTCGAGATACTCACCCTTGACCGTTGCAGGTGTGGCCAATAGGAGTACCCGCCCACTTGGAAACTGCTCGCAGGCCGGTTTGATGGCGGGCACCACGCCGACCACCGGCACATCTACCTCTGCGCGCAACGCTGGCAAGCACACCGTACTTGCCGTATTACAAGCGACCACAATCGCGCTATGTTCTCGAACCAACATCGCATCTTTAACCAAACCCACCACGCGTTCTATCAATTCATCGGCCGACTTCAAACCATAGGGTTGCCCTGCGTAGTCGGCGATATAACTAAATGGCAAGCGTCCTAAATGGGCATGGATGGCATTCAAGATTGAGTAGCCGCCGCTTCCGGAGTCGATTAGCAAAATTGGGGCGTTAGCAGTGCTGTCGTTTTGACTCACAAAAATCTCTGATTCAAGCTGAAATGAAACCGGATTGGCTCGGCGCGCCAGTATAATACCCCTATTCTAGATGATTTCCCCCTTATGGCGCTTCTCAGACTCTCTCAAGCACAGTTGGCATTTGGCCCGCAAAAGTTATTAGATCAAGCAGAATTCAGTCTCGATCACGGCGAATCTGTCGCCTTGGTCGGTCGAAATGGCGCAGGAAAAACCACCCTTTTGAAAGTAGTGTCAGGACTGCAAGAGCTCGACGATGGCCAAAACATTCGCCAAGACAACCTCAAAGTCGCCACACTCTATCAGGACATTCCTAGCAGCGCCTACAGCGACGTCTACCAAAGCGCGTTGGCACTGGCAGGGCGTTTGGGGCAACTACATCTTGATTACAACAGCGCCGTGGCAGCGCAAGACAACACCCGGCTCGCCACGATCGGTGATGCCATCGACACAGCAGAAGCATGGGACTTACCTGCAAAAATTGAAGAGGGATTGGGCCAGCTCGACATCGCCAAAGACAGCGCTTTTAACGCGCTGTCGGGCGGCAAAAAACGCATGCTGGCACTGGTGGCCGCAATCGCGCAGAAGCCAGATATCATCTTATTAGACGAACCTACCAACCATCTCGACCTACAGGCCATCGAGAAACTTCGCCAGCTGGTCACGCGCAGCGACGCAGCAGTGCTGTTTATCACCCACGACCGCGCCTTTATGCGTGGACTTGCCACCCGGATTGTCGAGCTTGATCGGGGCAGGCTTTACAGCTACGACGGCGGTTATGACCGTTTTTTGCGCAGCCGCGACGAAAGACTACACGCCGAAGCGCTGGCCAACGAGCAATTCGACAAAAAACTCGCTGAGGAAGAAGTGTGGATACGCAAAGGTATTCAAGCACGCCGCACGCGCAACGAAGGCCGAGTGCGAGCACTTAAAGACATGCGCAAAGCACGTGCCGAGCGCGTAGAGCTGCAGCGCAACCCCAACTTCTCCTTGGGTCAAGTCGAACGATCTGGAAAATTGGTGGTCTCCGTTAAAGACCTGCGTTTTCACTTTGCCGATCGC
The DNA here is from genome assembly GCA_013373515.1 of Gammaproteobacteria bacterium. Lineage (GTDB taxonomy): Bacteria > Pseudomonadota > Gammaproteobacteria > JABXHR01 > JABXHR01 > JABXHR01. The sequence goes on from JABXHR010000118.1 coordinate 15,018, forward strand.
ACCATCATCAACCACTTTGACACCACCATTCTGCGCGGTGACAAGGTGGGCATCATCGGCCCCAATGGTGTGGGCAAAACCACCTTGGTCAAATTACTGCTTGGCGAGTTGCCCCCCCAAGCGGGCACCATCAAACTTGGTACACAGCTCGATATCGCCTACTTTGACCAATTGCGCGGCCAACTCAATGACGCACTTTCGGTCGGCGACAACGTCTCGGGCGGCTCCGATCACGTCACCATCAACGGCGAATCCAAGCACATCATCAGCTATCTCGGCGAGTTCCTTTTCACGCCAGAGCGCGTACGCAGCCCTATCCATCGCTTATCAGGCGGTGAGCGCAATCGCTTGCTGCTCGCCAAGCTCTTTGCTCAACCTGCCAACCTATTGGTACTCGACGAACCCACCAATGACCTCGATCTCGAGACCTTGGAGCTCCTTGAAAGTCTGTTGAGTCAATACGAAGGCACCATGTTGCTGATTTCGCACGACCGTGAGTTTGTCGACAATGTGGTCACCAGCGTGATTGCGCTTGAAGGCAACGGCCAAGTTGAGGAATACGTCGGTGGCTACAGTGACTGGCTGCAGCGACAAAAATCAGCCCCTGCCGCATCGGCACGTCCAGCGTCAAATTCGCAGCCAAAACCTGCAGAAAAGCCAGCAGCACCGAAGAAAAAACTATCTTATAAATTGCAGCGTGAACTTGAACAAATTCCGGCACAAATCGAGGTATTAGAGCAAGAACAATCGGCCATTGAAACGCAGCTGGCCGATCCTGAGCTATTCGTCAATGACCCCACCAAAGGCACCGCACTGAGCGAACGCCTAGGTGAGATCGAATTGGAACTGTTATCACTACTCGAGCGCTGGGAGACCCTAGAACAGGGCTAGAGCAGCAACGAGGGCTCCATGGCAGAGGGCGCTGGCAGCCCCATCAATGTAAGTACCGTGGCGGCGATATTGCTCAACCCACCACCATTTTTAAGTGACACAGGCGTCAAATGATGCACTGCGCAGGCCACTGGGAAAGTGGTGTGCTGCGTGTGCGGTTCGCCTGTCACCGGATCCACTAAGCAATCGGCATTGCCATGATCGGCCGTCAAAATAATCGACCAACCCGATTCGGTTGCGGCCTGCCAAAGTTCGCCCACCATGGAATCCACAACCTCAACCGATTTAATCACCGCATCGGCAACCCCCGTGTGGCCGACCATATCGCCATTGGCAAAATTGACCACAATAAAGCCATACTGCCCACTACCAATGGCGCCCAGCGCCTCATCACACACCCCACGCGCGCTCATCTCTGGCATTAAATCGTAGGTAGCGACTTTAGGCGACGCCACCAATCCTCGGTCTTCACCATCGAATGGTACTTCCTGACCCCCGTTGAAAAAGAAGGTGACATGCGGATATTTTTCGGTCTCAGCTGTATGAAACTGCTTAACACCAGCGGATGCGATTTCGGATGCCAAGGTACAAGCAACGGTCTCTTTATTGAACATGACCTGTGCCGGATAAGCTGGGTCATAGTTGGTCATGGTGGTCAGCTCAATCGGCGTAAATCCACCTCGATCGAAGACTGAAAAATCATTCAATAACAGCGCTTGGCTCAATTCACGGGGACGATCGTTGCGGAAATTAAAAAACACCACTTGATCGCCAGCATTCATTCCTGTGTAGTTGTCTAAAGATGCAGGGGTTAGAAACTCATCGCTAATCTCATCAGCGTAACATCGTTCGATGTGACTATATACATCGTTAAAGGAGGCACCTTCGCCGCAGGCAATGGCCTCGAATGCCGCTTGTACGCGCTCCCAGCGATTGTCGCGATCCATGGCGTAATAACGCCCTGCAATACTGGCCACTGTCCCGTTGGCTGCGGCAAGCGGGGCTTCAATTTGCGCTAAAAACCGTTTCACACTTTTCGGCGCGGTGTCACGACCATCGGCAATCACGTGCAAAAGTGGCTCAACTTGCGTTGATTCGCAGACCGCCAATAGGGCCTTTAAATGATCAATGTGGCTGTGAATCCCACCGTCAGAGACCAAGCCAACGATGTGCAACTGCGCACCCGATTGGCATTTGTCTAGCGCCATGCTCAGTGCAGGATTCTGCTGAAACTCCCCAGATTCGATGGCATCTGAAATTTTGACCAAATCCTGGCGCAATATTTGGCCTGTGCCCAGGGTCATATGACCCACTTCGGAATTTCCCATTTGCCCCGCTGGTAGACCCACCGCGCGGCCCGATGCTTCGATGACCGTCGTCGGCGTGCTGGAAAAAATTCGATCGAGGTTAGGTGTGCTGGCAAGCGCCACGGCGTTGTTGAGTTTACTGGGGTTGTGCCCCACCCCGTCCATAATGATCAAAATGGTCGGGGTGATTGAGGAGAGTTGGGAAGAGGTCATGGCGCAATCGAGACGGTAAATCGACATTATACCGTTCAATCAAACCTGTGGAGCGGGAGGAAACTAGCCCATTTGTCGGGCAAAGAGGACTATGCGCCCTCAAGTTCAGCCGTGCGTTCCCTCGTGGCATAGTTCGGCAAGGCATGCGCATCGCTAATCGGTCTAACTTTGGGTGTCGCATTTGGCGTCGGGACTGGCAAAACAACTCTGGGCTCGACTCTCATCGCCATCCAATAACCAGTAATCACTTTTTTCTCGATCACGGCGCTGACTGAGAAAATGTACTTCTCGGTTTGAGTCTTGATACTGATTTCTGCTTGGGCTTTATTCATCCATTGCGATTTGGCATTCAATACGTGATCAAACAACTTTTCCCCGTATTTCTTGTTAATGCTATCAAGTCGTTGCTGTGCACTTGAGTTTACCGCTTGAATCTCACCCATAGAATCAAACACCAAGGTTGGCCGCCCCATGCACATGGCAGAATTAATCACGGCTTTCGACACAAGCTTAGGCGCCTTCTTTGCCGTCAGTAATGCGCCGATAATCGACACCACCGCGACAAAGCCTGCAGCGAAGAACAAGTAATTTTGTTGAAGCTGAGTCGGCATATTCATTGCCAGCCACACAATCAAGCCTGATAGCAAAAGGCCATTGAGCAAACCGCTGCGGTTTAATTTGGACGTCATCTCGATGCTCCGCTTAGAATTATCGTCAATGACTGTGGGACTGCAATATATGTGCGCTAATGACACCGAGGTAATGGGTAGTGATCAGAACTGCGATGCGTTTAACACTTTTGACGTGTTAAACGCCCGCTTCCTTAGATTTCATCCGGTGCTGACCTGCCAACAGACCAATCTCGAACAGTAACCACATTGGCAAGGCCAATAGGGTTTGGCTGAATAAATCTGGTGGCGTCAAAATACTGCCTATGACAAAGGCGGCAACAACTAGATAGGGACGTGCAGCTTTAAGCTTCTCAACGCTGGCAACTCCAGTGATAATGAGGATATAGGTGGCAATGGGTACCTCAAAGGTAATGCCAAACGCAAAAAACATCAGCACGACAAAATCCAAATAGCGCCCTATGTCAGTGGACACCTCAACACCATCGGGGCCCACACTGGTGAAAAACCCAAACACCAACGGAAATACAACAAAGTACGCAAACAACACACCCAAATAGAACAGCGCCGTGCTGGAGGCGACTAACGGCATCACCAAACGCTTTTCGCTCTGATACAAACCCGGCGCGATAAACGCCCAGATTTGATACAACACCCAAGGAATTGCGACCATCACCGCGACCATCAGAGTGAGCTTTAGCGGAATCAAAAACGGTGAGGCCACATCGATGGCGATCATATTGGTGCCTTCCGGCATATGACTCATCAATGGATCGGCCAACACGCTATAAAGCGTATTCGAAAATGGAAAAAGCACTACAAACGCGATCACTACACTGACCAACGCTTTGACAATTCGGTCACGCAGTTCACGCAAGTGCTCGACCAGTGGCGCCTCTTGCTCTACCTGTGCATCCGGATTGTGCTCCGTGCTCGGCAGCTGATCATGTGTAGTTTCAGTCAGCGCATCTGACTGCTTTGAGAGGTCACTCATGATTTGTTCGATTCTTTGATCGCATCATCAACGGCATTCCCCACGTCATTGGCAGACTTGTTCAACTCGGCTCGCGTCTCGGTGACAATGGTGCGCAGCTGATTGAGCTGCGACTCTTGATCTGAGATCAACTTTTTGAGCTCAGTGTTTTGTAACTCGGCATTGAAATCACGCTGCACACCCGACACCATCGCCCGGAATTTGCCAAAATACTTTCCGGCTGTGCGGGCCACTTCGGGCAAGCGCTCGGGGCCGATGACCAACAATGCCACCACCCCGATCACAAGGATTTCTGAAAGACCGATATCAAACACGGTTAGCCCTTCGCCTTATCCTCATCAGAGTCAGTCTTGGCCTGAGAAGTTTCTTGCTTCGCCTCTTCTTCACCCTCTTTGACGGCGTCTTTAAAGCCGCGAACAGCGCTACCCATGTCCTTGCCTAGACTAGCAATCTTTTTGCCGCCAAAAATCAAAACGATAATGACGAGGATAATTAGTAATTGTGGGACACTCGGTGCCATGTGAAGTTTCTCCTATTGGGTTCTAGAGGCTTTCTCAACGTGTCCTGACACGCCAAACCGCCTATTTAATTCGTTTAACACATCTTGGGAACTCAATCCCTGATGCTGTAATAGTACTAGGGTATGAAACCATAGATCGGCAATTTCCGATACAAGCGGTGCATTTTCACCGTCTTTGGCTGCCATCACCACTTCTGTGGCTTCTTCTCCCACCTTTTTTAAGATGGCGTCGGTTCCCTTTTTATAAAGGCTGGCCACATAAGAATTGTCTGAGTCCGCCGCTTTGCGCTCGGCTAACACCTGATCCAGCCCTTTTAGGATGTCATTGTCCATAGATTTGTTCGCTGCTCTTGAGAACCGGATCAACCGCTACCCATTGCCCCGCTTGCGGCGCACGATAGAAGCAATTGGCACGGCCGGTATGGCATGCAATTCCACCCACCTGTTCAACCTGGAGTAGCAGGGTATCACCATCGCAATCAAGGCGCACCGAATGGACGCGCTGAGTGTGACCAGACGACTCTCCTTTGCGCCACAGTGTTTGCCGCGAACGAGAATAATAAACCGCGATTCCCTCGTCTAATGTGGCTTGAACAGCCTCGGCATTCATCCAAGCCATCATCAGTACTTGGCCACTGGCAGCATCCTGCGCTATCGCTGGCACCAAGTCGTCTGCATTGAATTTAATGGCATCAATCAAGCTCATAGGCGTACATCAATTCCCTGCTCACGCATATAGGCTTTGGCTTCACCCACCGTGTATTCGCCGAAGTGAAAAATGCTCGCTGCCAACACGGCATCCGCCTTGCCGTCTACCACGCCATCAACCAAATGCTGAAGATTGCCCACACCACCGGACGCGATGACAGGAATGTCGACCGCCTCTGCAATTGCACGTGTTAGCGGCAAGTTAAATCCAGCCTTGGTGCCGTCTCGATCCATGCTAGTCAACAGAATTTCACCCGCACCGTAAGCTTGCATTTTCTCGGCCCAAGCCACCGCATCGATTCCGGTCGCTCGGCGTCCGCCATGGGTAAATATCTCAAACGCCATGTTATCGCTATCCGAACGCTTGGCATCGATGGCCACCACAATACACTGCGACCCCACCGCATCAGAAGCTTCACGAACAACTTCAGGATTTGCCACTGCCGCAGAATTGAACGAAACCTTATCCGCACCCACGCGCAGCATTTTGTTGACGTCTTTCAGAGAGCGAATCCCGCCGCCAACCGTCAAGGGAATAAACACCTGCTCCGCCACACGCTCGACAACATCGACGATGGTATCTCGGTTGTCTGAACTGGCGGTAATATCGAGAAACGTAATTTCGTCCGCGCCCTCGCGGTTATAACGTGCAGCAATTTCAACCGGATCGCCGGCATCGCGTAGCCCGACAAAATTGACCCCCTTAACCACTCGACCACCATCGACATCTAGGCAAGGGATGATTCGTCTCGCAAGCGCCATATCAGCCCTGATCGACCAAGGCTTGGGCCTCTTCTAGGGTGAATGCATTTTCATACAATGCGCGTCCAATAACGACCCCTTCGACGCCGGTGCCATCTAGGGCCATCAGGCGACGGATATCATCGAGATTGGTCACTCCACCGGAGGCAATGACTGGAATCGAAATGGCCTCAGCAAGCTCACGCGTTGACTCTATATTGAGCCCTTGCATCATGCCATCACGTGAAATATCGGTGAAGATAATCGCCGCCACGCCTTGATCTTCAAATTGTTTGGCGAGATCGATCACGTCGTGGTTGGATAGCTTCGACCAACCGTCCGTGGCCACTTTGCCATTTTTGGCGTCAAGACCCACGATCAAATGCCCTGGAAAGCCCGGCGCGACTTCTTCAATAAAGTGTGGTTCACGCACCGCGCGGGAGCCGACAATGACGTATTGCGCGCCGGCATCTAGGTAAGCAGCGATCGTGTCCTCGTCGCGAATACCGCCGCCGATCTGAACGGGAATATCGCCCGCGGCTTGAACGATGTCGGCAATCAGGTCGATGTTCTTCGGCATACCGGCAAAGGCGCCATCTAGGTCGACCACGTGAATCCGTCTTGCGCCCTGCTCTAGCCACTTTTTCGCCGCCGCGACTGGGCTCATTGAGAAGACGGTATCGTCCTCCATTCTGCCTTGACGCAGGCGCACACATTTACCGTCTTTGATATCAATCGCTGGAATTAACAACATGGGGCTGTCCTAACTTACCGGATTCCAATTTAAAAAATTCTTGATCAACTGCAGGCCTGCATCCGCACTCTTTTCTGGATGGAACTGGCAGGCAAACACATTGTCTCTGGCGATGGCACTGGTAAACACTCGACCATAGTCGGTTAAGCCTACAGAAATGTTGTCATCGCTTGGGGTCAAATAATAACTGTGTGCAAAATAAAAATGCGCATTATTTTCGATGCCATGCCAAAGCGGGTGTTCGCGCTGCTCAACGGCATTCCAGCCCATTTGCGGGACTTTTCTGTCGCCACTTGAATCGGTCTCAAAGCGACGCACCGTTCCACCATAAATACCGAGGCAATCGACGCCTTCATTTTCACTGGAATGGTCGAACAACAACTGCATGCCCATACAAATGCCAAAAATGGGTTTACCGCTGGCGATCCATGGCGCAATGCGCTGTTTTACGCCTGCAGCTTGCATCGCTTCCATACAGTCGCGCGCAGCGCCTTGGCCTGGAATCACAATACGATCTGCTTCTTCAATTACATCGGGCGAGTGCGTAATTTGAATGTCACTTTTGGGGGACAAAAAAGCCAAGGCGTTATAGACCGAGCGCAAATTGCCCATGTTGTAATCGACAATCGCGATTTTTTGAGCTGTCATGAATTAAAGCGCGCCCTTGGTCGAAGGAATGACACCGGCAGAGCGATCATCTGCGCTAATCGCCATACGAAGCGCACGACCGAACGCTTTAAAGATGGTTTCGACAATGTGATGCTCGTTGAAGCCTGCGATGTTGTCGATATGCAGCGTCATCGCCGAGGCATTGGTCAGCCCTTGGAAGAACTCTCGAACCAACTGGGTATCGAAGCGACCAATCAGAGGCGCTGTGTGATTAACGCGGTAATTCAAACTTGGGCGACCCGACAAATCGATCACCACGCGTGACAGCGCCTCATCTAGCGGAACATAGGCATGACCATAGCGCACAATACCGGCCTTATCCCCGAGCGCTTGCTTCAACGCCGTGCCCAACGCGATACCAATATCTTCAACAGTGTGATGATCATCTACGTGCGTATCACCATCACAATCGATCTTCAGATCAACCATGCCATGACGGGCAATTTGATCGAGCATATGCTCAAAAAACGGCACACCCGTGTTGAGTTCCGCAGTTCCTTTTCCGTCCAAATTGATTGATAGCGCTATTTTGGTTTCTTTGGTCGCGCGAGATACCGCAGCAGTACGGGTAGACATGAGGCCCCTCAGTGTTTTGCAGGTATTGTACCCGTCATTGTGAACATAGCAATTTCTAATCCGCAGCTTTATTCAGCTGCGAGTTCGACAATACGCGGCGTAGTGATTTGGAGGATTTATAGAGATGGGCTGAGCGCATTGCGTCAAAGTGGCGCACACACTCAAAGCTCGAGACAGCACCCAACGATCATCGCCGGGTAAGCGTGATTAAGCAGCGTTATCTGCGATCATCCGAATTTTCGCGATCATCGAGCGCAAACCATTGCCACGCGTGGGCGAGATATGGCGGATTAAGTCCGTGCCTGCGAGCGCAGCTTCAAAATCGACTGTTTGAATCTCTGCAGGGGTTTTGCCGTTGTACGATGCCAGCACCAAAGCCGCCAGCCCGCGCACGATATGCGCCTCGCTATCCACGAGAAAATAGAGTTTGCCATCGGCATCTGGCATCGCCGCCAGCCAAACTTGGCTTTGGCAACCATGGACAATGGTCTCATCGTTTTTGAGTGCATCCGGCATGGCCGCCAGCTCGCGACCAAGATCGATCAAAAAACGATAACGATCCTCCCAGCCATCCAAAAACTCTAGCGACTCAACAATGTCATCGATACTCGTACTGATGCCTAGTGTGCCTGATTTGAAGGCGTCGATCGCGACAGACATCAGTACACCCCCAGTTGCAATTGCGCTTCTTCGGTCATCATATGGCGATCCCAGGGCGGATCAAAAACCAGCTCGACATCCACACTGCCCACATTGGGCACACGCTTGACGCGACGTTTTACTTCTTCGACCAACACAGGCCCCATTCCACAACCGGGTGCTGTCAATGTCATCTCGATGTAGACGGTATTGAAGCCATCGTCTGCATCGGTATGCACTTCTTTTTTGTAGATCAATCCAAGGTCTAAAATGCTGACTGGAATCTCTGGGTCAAAAATGGTCGCCAGTGTGCGATCAAGATCCGTCATATTCACCGAGCCATCAGCCGGTGTTTCATAGGTCATCACCTCGCGCTGACGCCCTAAGGCATCCGCGTCGGCACCATCAATCCGCAGCATATTGCCATTGACCACCACCGTGTAGGCGCCGCCCAAAGACTGCGTTAAGGTGACAAATGCGCCTTCTGGCAACCTGACTTCAGTGCCGTGCGGCACTAAAAGAGCATCAACATCACGAGCCAATATTACAACTTCACTAGATTGCATCAGCGGCTCCTGGCACTGCAAACGACTCGCCGCATCCGCAGACACCGTCGGCTAAAGGGTTGTTGTAGCGGATCACTTTACTAATGCCCTCTTGCACAAGATCGATCTCGGTGCCCGCAACCAAATGCATCACGGATTCATCCACAAATAACGACAACCCAAAGTAGGCAAAATGCCGATCGGTTTCAGTAGGCTGCGCCACATAGTCCAGCTCATAGCGATAGCCCGAACAGCCGCTTTTGCGCACATTTAAACGCACACCTGCGCTATCCTCGGCCTGCTTAGCGATCTGCAGTTTGGCATGACGAACCGCCGCTTCGGTCAATGTGACGGGCGCGAGATCCTGATTGGGATTAAAGGTTTCAACCGACATGGCCCTCTCCTATAAAAAGGCTTTGGTTTTTTCAATCGCGGCAAATAGCCTATCGACATCGTCGCGAGTGTTGTAAGCGCTAAACGAAGCTCGCACCGTCCCAGGGATACCAAGCTTGGCCATGAGTGGCTGGCAACAATGATGACCCGTACGAACGGCGACGCCCTGTCGATCAAGCAATGTACCAACGTCATGTGGGTGCGCGCCGTCCAGCAAAAAGCTCATCACGCCTTCTTTGTGCGAACTTTGTCCAATGACAGTCATACCAACGGTTTGCGCTGCACATTGGTGGGCATAGTCGAGCACATCGTGCTCATGCGCCAGCATTGCCTCGCGATCGGATTGCTGGATAAAGCTCACAGCGGCCGCAAATGCGATGACACCGCTAATATCGGGTGTCCCCGCTTCGAAGCGCAGCGGCGGTGCCTGAAAAGTACTACCGCTAAGCGAGACTGTTTCAATCATCTCACCACCGCCTTGATACGGCATCATGCTATCTAGGATGTCATATTTGCCATAGGCAAAGCCAACGCCAGTCGGACCAAAAATCTTGTGCGAAGAGCTAACATAAAAATCAGCATCCAGCGCTTTGACGTCCACCGGGAAGTGGCCCACTGCCTGAGCGCCATCGATCAATACCTTGGCACCTACCGCATGTGCTTTTGCGATGATGTGTTCGACCGGGTTTACCGTGCCGAGCGCATTTGAGACGTGTACACAGCAAACCAGTTTGACCGACTCATCCAGCATCTGCTCGAAAGCGGCCATATCGAGCTCGCCCTGTGCGGTGACTGGGATGGCGATCACTTCAATGTCAATTTGCTGCGCCAACAACTGCCACGGCACGATATTACTGTGATGCTCCATTTCGGTAATCATCACCTTGTCGCCACGGCTAAGATGCACGCGTCCCCAAGAGTGGGCAATCAAGTTGATCGCCTCAGTGGTTCCGCGCGTCCAAATCAGCTCATTGTTGTTTGCGCCAATAAACGCTGAGACCGTATCTCGGGCCGCTTCAAATGCTCGCGTCGCTCGATCGGCGAGTTCGTGCGCGCCACGGTGCACATTGCTATTGAAACCTTGATAATACTGATCCAGACAATCGATCACCGCTTGCGGTTTTTGAGTGGTCGCCCCATTGTCCAAATACACCAACGGCGAGCCATTGATCGACTGATTCAGAATCGGGAATTGCGCCCGAAAGGCTTCAACCTCAAATGAACTCATGCAAGACCTGCAAATGCTTCGCGTAATTGCTGCTCTATGTGGCCGCGCAAGGCGTCATCTTCCACCCCCATAATCAGCTCATTGATAAAGGCAAAGGTCAATAGCTCTCTCGCCCGATGTTCGGCGATGCCACGAGATTGCAAATAATACAACTGTGCATCGTCTAATTGGCCGACCGTCGCACCATGTGCGCACACCACGTCATCGGCATAGATTTCAAGCTCTGGCTTGGTATTGATCTGTGCAGTGTTGCTCAACAAAATATTGCGCGAAGACAGCTGCGCATCGGATTTTTGCGCATTTTTGTGGATATGAATGCGACCGACAAAGCTTGCGCTGCCGCGAGCACCCGCAAGGCCACGCCAAGTCTCAGTGGTGGTGCAATTGGCCACGGCGTGCTCAACTTCCAGACGCGTGTCAATTTGCTCACGACCGCCGGCCAGAAATACACCGTTAATGTCGGCATGTGCGTGCTCGCCCGCCATCACCACACGGACACTCTGACGATGCCATGCACAGGCCGCCGCGAAGCTATCGAAGTGATAATTGGCCTTACTTTGTAGCTTTGCGGTTGTCGCGCCCATTCGATGATGCGTTGCATCACTGATCGGAATTTGAATGTGTTTTACAGTTGCCGTCTCGGCAAGATGCAACTCACACACTTGAGTCGATGCGGCGTTCTGTGAGGAGACGTAGCGCTCCACCAAACTAAAATTGACGCCTGCCGCCACATTCCATTGAATGCGACTGTGCGCCTGAGCACCTTCACCCGTTTGTACATGCACCAGTTCGACCGAACAGTCTTCGGTGACGTCGACACGATAAGCCGCTGGACTGAATGCTCGACTCCAAGCATCACACCAATCCACCGCTTGAGTATCGAATTGCTCGAGCCCAATCTCTGAGACCGCGACACCCTGACCCGCTAGAGCCAACTTGCCATCAATCACAGTAGCACTAATGCCTGCGGAACTGAGCGCTGATGGCGTATCCTGCGCGACCACGTCGTTGCTGAAACGCTGCTTGTATAAGGCCGATAAACCGCCGTATTTCCACGCCTCTGAACGACGTGTTGGCAATGTGACATTGGTCAACGCAGCAGGATTTGGCGCGACCTCAGCCAATGAAGCCAGAAAATCCGCACCCATTACGCTACCTCTTCAATCCAGCCGTAGCCTTTTTGCTCCAGTTCAAGTGCCAGCTCACTGCCACCGCTTTTGACGATCTTGCCGTTGGCAAGCACATGGACATAGTCTGGCACGATGTAATCGAGCAAACGCTGGTAGTGGGTGACGACAATCATCGCGCGATCTGGGCTGCGCATAGAATTGACGCCCTTGGCGACCACCTGAAGTGCGTCAATATCAAGACCCGAGTCGGTTTCGTCCAGTAGGCAAAGCTTTGGTTGAAGCATCATCATCTGCAAAATTTCGTTGCGCTTACGTTCGCCGCCGGAGAAGCCTTCGTTTACGCCGCGCTTGAGGAAGTCATTCGGCAGACCGACTTCCGCGCAACACTCCCGTGCACGCTTCATTAGGCTGACAGTGTCCATCATCGGCTCACCGCTCGCCTCAGCGTGTGCTTCCATCGCTGCCTTTAGGAATTCCATATTGGAAACGCCCGGCACTTCGACCGGATACTGAAATGCCAAGAACACCCCGGCGTGCGCACGTTCCTCTGGCTCAAGCTCGGCCAGATCTGCACCTGCAAGCTTGATTTCGCCGCCGGTCATTTCATAGCCGGGACGCCCAGCCAGCACGTTGGACAGCGTACTTTTGCCCGCACCGTTTGGCCCCATAATGGCGTGGATTTCACCGGCTTTGACTTCGATATTCAAGCCTTTGAGAATCGCTTTGCCTTCAACTTCTGCTTGTAAATTTTTTACGCTTAACATCATCAAACTCCTAAGCCCTAGCCGACGGACCCTTCTAAACTGATTTCAAG
>JABXHR010000260.1 GCA_013373515.1 Gammaproteobacteria bacterium
CGCAGCCCGCCACCCATTGCCAGCCCATGGTGTTGGCGGCCAGATCGGCATCGACCAAGGTATCCCAAAACCACTTTGCGCCATCGGTCCAAGGAATCAGCAAGTTTTTGCATAGCAATGACGCCACCACCATGCGCACGCGGTTGTGCATGGTGCCGGTGTGCCACAGTTCTCGCATGCCAGCGTCTACCAGCGGTATGCCGGTTTTGCCTTGTTGCCAAGCCTTGAGTTCGGCGGGGTCAACCTCTGCCCACGGAAAGACTTCAAACTTGGGATTGAGCGGCTGTAGCGGGGTATTGGGGCGATGAAACAACAGGTGATAGCTAAACTCTCGCCAGCCAATTTCAGATAGAAAACTCGCTGGGCCAGCAGCGCTGCTGTCGATTCCCGCGTCGAGCAGGCGTTGAATGACCACGCGGGGCGAGATTTCGCCAAAGTGAAAGTGCGGCGATAGCGAGGAAGTGCCCAGTATGGAGGGCTGGTCTCGGGCGTCACTGTATCGGGCGATTTTGGGCAAAAACGCGTCTAGCGCGTCATTGGCCCCCTGCTCGCCAGGGGTAAATCGCTGCCAAAATCCGGCATCCCAATGGGCGGGGGATGGTTGCAGCGGCAGGGTGTCAATGTCGTCAGCGGCGAGATCGCTCGGCGCGGGCAGTGTGGTTGGTGCGGGCAGTATGTCGCGCTTAAGTCCGGCTTTTTGGCAGCGCTTCCAAAAGGGGGTGAATACGCGGACTGGATTGCCGTTGTCACCGATCTCCCAAGGCTCGAATACCAAATTGCCACGGTGGCTTTCAACGGTAATCTCAGCGGCTTTGAGTTCGGCCTTGATGGTCTTGTCTAGCGCAATGCCCGCCGGGGTGTAACGGCGGTTCCAATGAACCTGATCCACAGCCTCAGTTGCAATGACTGACTGCAGCACGTCAAGGCTGTTGCCTTGTCGAATGACCAATTGTTGCCCAAGCTCGGTGAGCTGTTGCGCGAAGGCTTGCAAGCTTCTTCGCAGCCAGGCACGACTGGCTGCACCCACCGGCCAGTCGTTGTCGGTGGACTCATCCCAGATATAGAGAATGATCAACTTATCGCATTGTGCCGCGGCGCTGAGCGCTGGGTTATCTTCTAAGCGCAGATCGTCTCTTAACCAAAACAGGGCAGTGCTCAAGTTCTTTCTCCGTACACAGGCTCGCCATTGTTGCGAAAGCGGCGGTAATTCCAAATATATTGATCGGCATGTTGGGTGATTTTTTCACCGATGATTTGATTGATGTTTTCGGTGATGGCGTTGTCGTCCAGCGTGCGCCAGTGCTCGGCGGGGCAAGGGGTAAACTCAAGGGTGACGCCGGTTGGGGTGCGCAGGGCAATGCCCACCAGTACCTGGCATTGAGTGGCTTTGATCAGGCGAGCGGGCAGAGAGATACAGATGCAGGGTTTGCCCAGAAAGCTCACTTGGTGCGCGCTTTCGGGGTGTGGGGTTTGGTCGGGCATCATATTGACGATACCGCCTTGTTTTAGGCCGCGTATCAACTGCTTGACGCCGTTCAGGTCTGTGGGCACGGTGTGTGTGCCGAAGCGCTCGCGCTGACGTTTGATGAGTCGGTTGAGCGAGGCATTGCGCACTGGCTTGACCATTGCGGTAACGCCGAAGTGCGTGCCCAAATATGGCCCCATCCATTCCCAGCAGCCCAGATGTGGCATCAGCATTAATACGCCATGTTGCTGATTAATCGCCTCGGTGAGAATGCGATGATGGGTTTGGTCGATATTGATGCTGTTAAGGATCTTATCGACTTCCCAGTGCGTCAGTGGAGCTTGCTCTAGCAGTGCTTGGCCCAACTGCTCGCTGACTGCGCGGTGCGTGATGGCAAGCTCGGGCAGGTAGCGCTGGTGGGCTTCGACAATCCGTCGCTCGCGTTTGGCAAATGGATATAAGATGTTGGCCACGCCGCGCCCAATTGCGCGAATTGTGGTCAATGGCAGCGCACTAATGGCGCGAGAGAGCCATAATAGAATCGAATAGAGCATCAAGTTCCTCAAGCTAACCGAGGGGGTGCGAATTTTGTGGAGAAAAGCAACGTGAGCAATGAGTTTACCTTGGTCAGCCCAGCAAAGGCGGCTGAAATACTGTCTAATAATCCCAACGCCGTATTGATGGATGTGCGCTCTGAGATGGAGTTTTTGATGATCGGCCATGCCAAGGGTGCGATCAACAACCCATGGATTGACGCGCCAGACTGGGAAATTAGCAAAGATTTTGTGGCGCGTACCCGCAAGATTTTACTGGGCCGCCATACTGGGCGGGACGCCGGGCGTGTGCCGCTGATGCTGATGTGTCGCTCGGATAATCGTTCGCGTGACGCCGCTGAACAGTTGGTGGCGCAAGGCATTCGCGATGTGTTTGTGGTCGAGAACGGTTTTGAAGGACCACTCAATGAAGCGCACCAGCGTTCGACCGTTGCCGGTTGGCGTTTTGATGGCCTGCCTTGGGAGCAGTGCTGATGATTGCATTGTTGCAGCGCGTTCGTCACGCCAAGGTCGAGGTGGCGGGCGAGGTTGTAGGGCAGATTGACAGCGGTACGCTGGCGTTAATTGGTGTGCAGCCCGATGATACCCAAGCCAAGGCGGATAAGTTACTTCACAAGATTCTGGGCTATCGGATGTTTAGCGACCCAGAGGGCAAGATGAATCTGTCGTTGCGCGATACCGAGGGCGGGTTACTTTTGGTGTCGCAGTTTACGCTGGCGGCAGATACGAGAAGCGGCATGCGTGCGGGGTTCTCAACCGCTGCGCCGCCAGCATTGGCCAATGAATTGTTCGACTACTTGGTGGCGCAGGCGCGTGCCGGTCATCCTGTGGTGCAAACTGGCCAATTCGCGGCCGACATGCAAGTCAGCCTGCAAAATGATGGGCCAGTGACGTTCTGGCTTGAGGTGTGAGTCGCTAGCGCTGCCCGCCTGAGGTCGCAGGACCGCCAGGTTGTGAATAGTAGTCGTAGGCTTCGAGTAGGCGGTTGGTCAACGCCCACGAGCGGCGCTGGGTAATGCTTGAATTGCCAGGGGTTGTGATTCGCACGTACAAATCTAAGTCCAGCTGATTTTTTAACCGCTGTAGATTTTGTTCAAGCTCGGCAAGTTCCATTTCTTGGTAGCTGCCGCCGGGTGGGCGGAAACCAAATAACTCGCTCTGATCATCTCTGGGCAGATACACGATGGCGACTTGTTTGCCAATCGAGCTGCGGGCAGGTTTTACCAGCTCGTCGTAGTCGGCTTTTAGCGAGTCATAGTCGGTTTTGAGGTCGGCCAATTTGGCGGTCATCTCGGCTGTAACCTGTTCGACCACATCGGCTTGGTTATTGAGCTGCACCGTTTTGTCGTCCAATGCTTCCTGAACCAGTTTGAGTGCAATATTGCTATCTTGAAGTTGCTTTTGCATCAGCGCCAGCGCGGTGTTGGCTTGGTCGAGTTCTTGTGATCGCGCATCGAGTTGGGATACGAGCGCTGCTCGTTTTTGTTCCAAGCTTTCGCTCAGCTCGCGCTCACTTTGAACTTGCGTTTGCAGTGTGCTGTTATTGGCGACCAATTGATCGAGCTCTGCTTGAAAAACGCGTTTTTGCTCGGCCAGCTCGCCTTTGGCTTCGGTTTGTTGTGCGAGCAATGCAGCTTCGGTTTCACTTTTTTGTTGCGCCAGAGCCGCTTCTGCCAGTTGGCGTTGAGTTTCAAGTTCTGCCTTTAGGTCAGCTTGTTGTTTGGCGAGGGCCACTTCTGCTGTCCTGATTTGTTGTTCAAGACTCTGATTGAGCTCGTCGATTTGTGCGGTTAAATCGGCCTCGGTGTCGGTAAATTTTTGTTCGCTGGCCAGCAGGGCTTGGCTATTTTTCTCGTTTTGCAGCTCAAGATTTTTTAACAGTGCATCGCGCTCTGTAATCGACAACGAAGCGCGATCTAAGGCCGCACGCAGCATGGCTTCCGACTCGCTAAGGATATCCAGTTGCGCTTTTGCGTCGATGGCTTGCTGCTGAAGCAATTGACGTTCGTCTGCCCATTGTTCGTTGGCGGTTTCGGCGAGGTTGAGTTGATCGCGCAAGAACGCAATACGAACTTGGTTTTGTTTGACGATTTGCTCGTATTCGAGACGAACCTGCTCGGCCTCGCTTAGGGTCGCTTCGCTTTGTTCCAGGGTTTGCACGAGGTTGACGTTTTTGCTGACCAGCACCACCGAAGTCACCACGAAAATCATGACGATCACCATCATAATATCGGTAAATGACGGCCAAAAACTTTCATCTGGCCGCAAAGCGTTGGTCGGTCTTAGGTCTGGAAATGACATGGTTTAGCGGTGATCCCCAGGCAGGCGGAAGCCGTTGTAGAGCGTGCGCTGGATGCTCTCCATGTACGTGAGAATCTCCGCCATGCGTCCTGCAGATTCGGCATGGCCACGTTCAAGCAAAATCTCGAGTTTCTTGTCTTCATCGCGTGACTTGGCAAGCGATTCGGCCGCCCGGGTGAGTGCTGCAACCAGTTGGTCAAGACGTTCGTTGACCGAAGCGGGCGTGCTCTGAAATCGTGGCATCAGTAGTTGATTTGAGATGGTCTCGACCATCAGAATCAGCCTTGTTTGTGCGTCGATGGCTTTGGTGTTGAAAAAGCCGAGCACAAAATAAGCAACAATGGCCGTGACGGTGGTGGAGAGCGCGGTTGACATGCCGTAGATCACTTTGTCGATGCCTTCGCCAGCGCCGCTCTCGCGCAAGAGGTCAGATGCGCCGAGTAGTGCGATAGACAGTGATACTATGGTTCCGAAAACACCGGCAAGGATTAGGGTGTTTTGAACGAAACGCGCAGTCGACAATCGTCCTGCCTCTTCGGCTTGCAAAATAGAGGCGAGTGGACCGGGCTCAATAGGGGCCATTTGCTCACGAAGAGCCTCTAGCGCGAAGTAGCGCCTTGCAATCATTGAGCGCGATTTAACACCAGCCAGCGGTTTGTTCTGTTGCTGAACATTGTCAATAAATGTGGCCATCTGCACTTCTTCGTCGTGATAACGCAATAGCCCGACGATGATATTGGCAATACCGAGGAAAAACAGACCTAAGATGCTGGCATTGATGACCAAGCCAATCGACGACGAGCCTGTTTCGAAGTACAGTTTATGGATGCCAGGCCATTGCCAAGCGATCACGGCTCCGATTAATACGAAGGCAATGCCAAGCGTAATCAGAATGGAGAAGCTGTACCTCGGTTTAAAATTTGGCAGTTTCATTCAATAAGGAGTTTGTAGTGCTTTGGGTCAAAAAGTAGCACGAAATCAGTCTTTTGCGCAGTTAGTGTTATTTTAATTCTCAAGAGGTTTCCAAACATTAAGCTTTTTGATCCCTGATATTTGGCAAGATTGATTGGATAACGATAAGAAAACAAGGTCACACGATTGAAGAAATTATGGCTACTCGTTCCGTTTGTAACGGCATTGGGACTGGGTTGGTTTTGGTTCGATAAAGCACCTGTGCCGAGCTTTGAGGGCGAAGTATCTGCCAGCGGCCTTGGCGCGTCGGTCGACCTGGAACGCGATGTGTTTGGGGTGCTTTCGATTACCGCCAGCTCACGCAGTGACATCGCATTTGCGCTCGGGTTCGCACATGCCCAAGACCGTCTTTTTCAAATGGATCAGCTGCGTCGGCGACCTGCAGGTGAACTCAGTGAGTTGTTGGGGGAGGCTCACTTGGCGTCCGACATGCGTATGCGCCGTCATCGCTTGCGCGATCGTGCCGCTCAGGCGTTTGAGCAGCTTGGTATCGAACATCGCAGTGTATTGTCTGCCTACTCGGCTGGGGTTAACGCAGGGGCTGAAGTACGGGGCTTTGAGTCTGCGCAACACCGTGCGCTCGGCGTGGCGTTTGCGCCGTGGCTAGAAGTCGACAGTCTGCTCGTTCAAATGGGGCAAACCTTGCCATTGTTGGACGAAGCTCAGTCGCAAGAACTGGCAGTGGCGTTATTTGAATCGACCGTGCCCGATGATTGGCGCGCCTATATTACGGCGCCCCCCGCACTGACCAAATCGAGCGATGATGAGGACGTCGTGACAGGCAGCGCGTTTCCGGGTGCTTGGCCCGAGGTGCTACATGAGGCCAAAAATTACATCAATCCATCGCGCCACTTTGCTCAGGTATCAGCAGTTTCAGGCCAAATCGCCGACCAGGGCCATGCGATGTTGGCGGTGGATCAATTCGCTGCGCTGCAATATCCGGTGCCGTTTTACCGAGCGCAATGGCGCTATTCAGGTACGGATCGACTCTTGGCAGGCGTGACAGTGCCGGGATCGCCTTTGATGTGGCTTGGTAGCAATGGGCAGCTGTCTTGGGTGTTAAAGCTGGCGCCGCTGGATATAGCGGATTACGTAAAAATCGAAACCGATAAAGAGAGCAGTCGCTACAAGCTGGACGGAGGTTGGACAAGCTTTATCCGCCAAGAATCACAAATTAAAGTCCTGGACAGTCGGCCAGAGAATTTTGTCCACTTTGAAACCCAGCTTGGCCCCGTGGTGCGTGATGCCCATGATGGCAAGTTGCTGGTGTCGCATTGGTTGGCGCAGGATCCTATGGTTCATAACCTCAACCTGCTCAATATGGAGTCTGCAAGCTCGGTTGAGAGCGCTATGGCGCTTGCGGATTCTCTCGGCGTCATTGGCTATGAGCTGGTGATGGCCGATAGCACCGGGGCCATTGGTTGGACACTGGCGGGCGCGCTGCCCACTCGGTCGCATGCCGGTGATCATATCCAAAACGCGGCCAAGTTTGCTTGGGGCGACTATCTGGCGACGGAAGCTCGGCCCGCCGTGAGTAACCCCGACACTCAGCGCTTATGGACGGCGGGGCGAATCGACCACTTGTTGCCTGAGGATCACAACATTGGTTTGCTTTACACTGACAACGCGCGCCAGTCCCACCTCGCGGAACGTTTGATTGAAAGTAAGCGCTTTGGGCGTCGTGAACTTTGGGATTATCACCGTGATAACCGGGCAGAATTTTTGCGCCGATGGCATGTGGCGTTGCGCGCGATTGTCGATGTATCGCCAGCACTTGAAGAGATGAGGCCTTGGGTGGATACCTGGGGAGAACGAGCGCAAGCCGACTCGGTTGGGTTTTCCATGGTTGATCAATTTCGACGTCAGTTTATTCAACGCACGCTGGGTCGACTGATGGACGTGAGTCGAGCACGGGGCGAAAATATTTGGTCTGCAGTCGAAGATTGGGAAACGCCTGCGTATGTATTGCTCAGTCGTCAACCGCCGGATCTGGTGCCAAGTGGGTATGACAGCTGGGATGCTTTTTTATCCGATATCGCCGCGTCGGTGATGGCTGCGCATCAGCCCTATGACGCGCACAGTTGGGGACAACAGCACGCGCAATTTATGGACTTTGCCGAGCGCGAAGTGTTTGAGCGGGGCCAAGAGCTCTACACCGATTTGCCGCTTGATCTCGATAGCAGCGAGTACACACCGAGGTTCAGAAGCGCTAGCAATGCAGCGCTGATGTCGGTGTTGATGATGCCAGGTATGGACGAAGGCGGCATCTTTACCATGGCGGGTGGGCAAACTGAATTTGCCAAGGCGCCGTATTTTCAAGCCGGTCATCATGAATGGCTAAACGGGACCACTGCAGCCTTCTATGCGATGGCGCCACAATGGCGGCAGCGATTGGTGCCCGCTGCACAATAGTGTGGTGGGCTAGTCCAGCACCACACGTCCGATGTAGGGCAAGTGACGGTGCTGCTGGGCGTAATCTATGCCCATACCGACCACAAACTCATCCGGAATGGTAAAGCCAACGTGCTGCACGTCGACGTCGACTTCTCGGCGTTCGGGTTTGTCGAGCAGGGTCATAATGCGCAATGACAGGGGATCGCGCAGCGATAGAATGCGTGTCACTTCGCGCAGGGTATTGCCGGTGTCGATGATGTCCTC
>JABXHR010000264.1 GCA_013373515.1 Gammaproteobacteria bacterium
AAATCTGGCGGCAGGTTTCGACGATCTGCTCCTTGGACATGCCCTCGAAGCCCCAGCGCTCCCAAGTGTCCTGCTGGCATTCCACGATGAAGGTCGCGGTGTCGTTGTCGAACTGATAAGCATGCGCCCATACCCAGCCATGCTCGGTTTGCTCAAAAATAAAGGTAAACGCATCGGAGAATTTCTGCCGCGTACCCAGCCATACAAACTGGCACAGCCGCAGGTCGATTTCTGGTTTGAAGTGATCTTCGTAGAGGGTTCTAGTCTTGGAGTTGAGGCCATCGCTGGCGACCACGATGTCAAACTCTTGCCGATACTGCTCGGCGCTTTGCACTTCGGTTTCGAATAAAATCTCAACACCCAGCTCCCGCGCTCGATCTTGCAGCAATAGCAGCAGCTGCTTGCGCCCAATGCCGCAAAAGCCATGGCCAGAGGACACATGCACCTCACCACGGTAGTGCAGTGCAATATCGTCCCAATAGGCAAAATGATCGCCAATGGCTTTGGCACTGACCGGGTCGTTGGCCGCCAGGTTTTGTAGCGTCTCATCGGAAAGCACAACACCCCAGCCAAAGGTGTCATCGAACTTATTGCGCTCGAAGACCACGACCTCTGCATCGGGTTGGCGCAACTTCATCGATATTGCGAAATAAAGCCCTGCAGGCCCACCCCCTAAACACGCAATTCTCACGGCGCCCTCCCTTGCGATTGGCAGATCAATTCGGTCACATCAAAGTGATTTCAGGTTAGATGAAATCAAATTGTATTTCAAGCTTAAAATATTTATGCTTAAGACATATAAGCTTGAAGCTCAAAGACGATCGAGCGTAAGCTCAATAGCAGCACTAAATACCAACAGGAGGGGCGTGAGAAATGGGTGAGTCTTACATTGACTGGGAGGATGCATTTGCCAATGCCGACTACATTGCGGACGGCGCCAGCTACCCCGCACGGTGGGCAAAACAGGCCAGCGCGTTTCGCACTACCCCTTCGGCACAGCTCGATATCGCATACGGCGAGCAGCCGCGTGAGAAATTCGATCTCTTTCTACCCGCCTCGACACCACGTGGCTTGGTGGTGTTTGTACATGGCGGCTACTGGCTGAAATTCGATAAATCGACTTGGTCTCACTTGGCCTCTGGCCCCGTCTCGCTCGGTTGGGCGGTCGCCATGCCGAGCTACACCCTTGCCCCAGAAGCCTCACTGCCCGAAATGACCCAACAAATTGGCCGAGCCATCGAGGAAGCCAGTCGTTTGGTCGATGGCCCAATCCGTTTAGCAGGGCACTCTGCTGGCGGTCATTTGGTCACGCGCATGGTTTGCCAAGATGGCCCATTGACACCGAGCACCGCAAATCGAATCGAGCGCGTGATATCGATCAGTGGACTCCACGATTTGCGCCCGCTGCAGCACCACAGCATGAACAGCATGCTGGCCCTCACGCCCGGTACTACAGCCAGTGAAAGCAGCGCATTAAACGAGCCACTCAGCCACGTCGCGGTGACGGCTTGGGTCGGTGCAATGGAGCGCCCCGAATTTCTGCGCCAATCGGCGCTACTGGCCGAAGCTTGGACACGCAAAGGCGTAAAAACCCCACTGGTCGCAGACCCAAACAAGCATCATTTTGATGTCATTGACGGGTTGACCGACGCCAATCATCCGCTGAGCCAAGCGCTCGCAGGTCGCTGACATGTGTGTCAGTGTATCGACCCACGGCAACACTGCGGTCGTGACCATCGACTACCCGCCGGTGAATGCGATTGGACTCGAGGTTCGCAAAGGCCTAATCGACGCCGTTGAGCGCACGGAATCAGACCCCTCGATCAACGCTGTTGTGCTTATCTGTGCAGGAAAAAGCTTTGTCGCTGGCGCCGACGTGCGCGAATTTGACAAGCCCCCTGTCGAGCCGCACCTGCCAGATGTGCTTCTACGCATCGAAAACAGCACCAAGCCATGGATTGCTGCGATTCATGGCGCCGCGCTAGGAGGTGGACTAGAGCTTGCCATGGCCTGTCATCAACGCATCGCCAACCAATCCGCAAAACTCGGCTTACCCGAAGTCACATTAGGCGTGATCCCGGGCGCAGGCGGCACGGTTCGCCTTCCCCGTCTTGTCGATGCGGCCACCGCGTTAAACATGATTGCCACCGGCAAACCGCTCAATGCACAGCGTGCATTGGAAGCTGGCTTACTCGATGCAGTGTCAAATAACGACTTACTGCCAGACGCCATCGCATTGGCCCAAACCATCCCGGCTGCACTCGCCACACTAAAAAAGCCAACCAAGCTCCCAGCCGACCCACAGCGCTTTCAAAGCGCCATCGACACAATCCTAAAAAAAGCCGGTGGCCAAACTGCGCCAAAAGTCGCCATTCAGGCGCTAAACAACGCCTATCAACTCGACGCCATCATCGCGCTAAGGCTGGAACGTGAAGCGTTTCTATCGCTGCGCAGCGCGCCTCAGGCGGCGGCAATGCGTCACATTTTCTTTGCCGAGCGTTCCACCGCCAAAGTTGAGCGTGTCAAACACATTGCGCCAAACCCTGTCAAAACGGTCGGAGTCGTTGGCGGTGGCACCATGGGCGCTGGCATTGCCGCCGCGTGTTTACTTGCCGGCCTCGAAGTGACCATGGTCGAGCGCGACGAATCCGCCTGCAAAGCGGGCTACGATCGAGTCCATAACACGCTCGAAACCAGCTTAAAACGCGGGTTAATCGACCAACTCACCTTTGACAAATTGCTTCGGACATTTGGGGTCGGCACACAGTACTCCATTCTTGCCAAAGCCGATTTGGTGATCGAAGCAGTTTTCGAAGATTTAGACGTTAAGCAGCAAGTGTTCGCCCAACTCGACAAAGCAACACACCCAGCGGCGATTCTCGCGACCAATACCTCCTACCTAGATGTCGCTGCGATCGCGAGCGTGACCACAGATCCAACACGCGTCATTGGGCTGCACTTTTTCTCACCGGCCCACATCATGAAATTATTAGAAGTGGTGGTACCCGACTGCAGCAGCGATCACACCGTGGCCACCGCGCTAAGCTTCGCACGCAAATTGGGCAAAGTCCCGGTACTGGCTGGCATCTGCGACGGCTTTATCGCCAACCGCATCATGTCGGCCTACCGCCGCGAAGCCGAATACATGATCGAAGACGGCGCCATGCCTTGGGAGGTGGACAAGGCCATGACCGACTTCGGCATGCCAATGGGTATTTTCCAAATGGGCGATCTAGCCGGGCTAGACATTTCCTGGGCAATGCGCAAACGCCAAGCAACCACGCGTGACCCAAACCAACGCTACGTCGACATCGGCGACAAACTGTATGCGCTAGGACGATTGGGACGCAAAACCGGCAAAGGCTATTACCGCTACGACACCGGCAAACCCACACCAGACCCAGACGTCGAAGCGCTGATAATGGCCGAATCACACCGCAAAGGCATCATTCGCCAAGCAATAGACCCTGACACCATCATGGCTCGAATTTTGAGCGCTATGCAGCGCGAGGGACAAAAAATACTCAAAGAAGGTATCGCCCAATCTGCCGCGGATATCGATGTGGTGATGGTCAATGCCTATGGCTTTCCTCGATGGCGAGGCGGGCCGATGTATATGCTTGATCGCGAGGTGAGCTTATAAAGTTTGCTCGGACGGCAGAGCGTCGCTTGAAAAACAGACTGGTCTGGGTGATCGAAAAAGTCGACTGGCATTGGCAATCACAGTGAAAATCTCGCCACTGTGATCAAAACCGCCGATCAAGCTAGTTGATCTAGACAACGATACCCATCTAGTACATCGCCCATGACCACTGTGCAATATCCAGGGCTTCTAGAATGGACTGAGACGCTTGACGGTGAGTCTACGAACCCGACAGCCAAACTGCCTGCTTTCTACTGGTTCACTGTAATTCGGGTTGGTAATGCTCAAATTCCTTTACTTTTAAATAGTCCAGTCTTCCACATGAAGGTCAGGCACCCTGTTAAATTCCTTCGTATTGTTAGTTACCACCACACAATTGACGGCAATTGCATGGCCGGCAATCGCCGCATCGTTTGGACTTATCGGTGTACCTCTGGCGGCAAGATGTTGCTTGATGGCCGTGGTAGCGTCCACCGCATCCTTATCCCAAGGTAATACGCCATCAATACGAGCCATAAACTGGTCCACGATGATCGAGTGCTTTGGCGACGCCTTCTTGCCAATCGCGCCAAACCTGAGCTCGGCATAGGTAATCGCAGAAACCACCAAACGCTCTTTGTTCTCTACATGCCCCTGTAGCACCTTCAACAGCGTTTCCGGACGCTCTCGCATGATGAAAGAACAGATATTAGTATCGAGCATGTAGGTTTTTTTCACAGGACAACTCGACCTTCTTCAATGACATCAGGGCGCTCTACTAAGAAGTCAGCGTCGGCAATATCCGCTTCTGCAAAACTAGTCCAGGTCTTTCGGGCAGGCCTGAGAATCACCGAGTCCCCTTCACGAGTGATTTCCACCTCAGAGACGCCTTCAAATTCAAAATCCTTGGGTAAGCGAACGGCTTGATTCCTGCCGTTCTTAAAAAGTGATGCCGTTTTCATTTGTCAAGTCACATTAATGTATAGGTCGTGTATATGCCTAGTCTAGACCCCCGCTAACATATGTCAAGCATATGGCGCATTGGGTATCTATCTTTAGATTTTCTAGGCTAATCCCAAACCTCGGCTGCACCGATCATTTTGTCCGGGAAACAAAATAGGACAGGGCCACCTTACGTTACTGGCTCAATATCCTGACCGACTTGCACAGTCGTGGCGTCAAAGAGATCTTGATTGCCTGTGTGGACGGGCTTTAAGGCTTCCCTGAGGCCATCGAGACCATCTATCCAAATTGTGATGTCCAACTGTGTAGTCCATCGGAACGCCGCCCGTCAAACTCGCAACTCCATCAAATACGTCGCGTCCAAGAACCAAAGGCGGTTTTCCCAACGAGAACAGAACTTGAAGAGGCGACAAAGCCACTAAAAGAAGCGTGCAGCTGGTAGGAGCTGCGCAAGGGAATTAGAATTTAGTGTCGATGCCTGCCTGCTTCATGATGCCGTTCGCGGTGTGACGACTTTTCAAAGTTGTCGGGACAGTGAAATGTTTATCGGCATGCGGAGAGCGCCAGATTTCATGGCTACCTTTGCCATCGCGAACCTTAGTACAACCAGCGTTCCTAAGAATTTTCGTAACTTCCTTGTAATACGTTGGCGGCATTAGGCAAACAGCGCCACCTCTGGTAGAGCCACATTGTCCACATATGAGATCGACGCGCGTTGATGATGCCGCTTTGACGGCTCGCCGTTTAGGGCGACCAATTCGGGAACAAGATCCCGAATAGACGCTCTAAGCTCTGCTTCTGAATCGGCTTCTGCAACTAATCCAATTTCATCGCAGATTCCTGTCCAAACACCGTCTTCAACGAAGACGCTGATTGTAATTTCCAAGGAGTCCATATCAATCTCCTGCTTGATATCCTATATATCGCCTTTAACAGGCTTATCTTTATACTTGTGTAAGACTATAGTCCCAACACCACAAATTCAATCAATTTCGGTCGATATTGTGTAAAGGTGCTCAGTCGTCAGGAAGTGAGGGGAGCAGCGACAATGGCTCACAGTCGTTGACTTTGATCACTATGCCAGAATTGATCTTATCATCCTTGTAATGCGCCCTTACTTGTAGCCGTAGCTCAGACTTGTCTTTTATGGCAGCTATAAGCGCCTCAACCGCTGGCTCCCCATTCATTGACAATTGGAATGATAGTGGTATTCGCTCACCATCAATCGTTGCACAAGTCCAAGCAACCCGGGACAGCCTCATCTTAACAAAACGGTCACTTTCCAACCGCTTTGTCAGCACGATGCCTAACACTATTGTGCAAACTAAGTCCCATGACCCGACCACGCGCAGACATCGTCAACCTACAGCACGCAACTCATTACCAGCAACGGTTGCTCCGACAAAAGCGCTGGATTCTTGAACGATTGGCGACAATTTCCATTGTCTTCGTTGTTGACATCATGGCATATGCGATCATGTCAAAGCACGATCAATTTATCGCCAGTCTGTCCTTTGGGACAAAGCGCCAAATTAGTCGCCTTTCGATTGCCAGATGATTTCAAAATGGGATCGGCCTAAATCAGCCCTATGGATTTAGAGGGTCGGCGAGAAAAAAACGGCCCACGTAAGCAGGCCGAGAACAATATAGGGTTAACTCACTCGCTCGCCCGTTGCGGGGTCAAATGCAACCGCCAGTGCGGTATTGACCTGCACGGCTGTGCCCTCACCCGCTAGCATGCCCGCTTTGGGGGATAGGCGCGCGTTGACTTCGCTGCCGTTCCACAGCCCTTGCGCCATGGTGTCGGCGCCCATAGGCTCGACCACTTCAAAGTCCATGGTCATGTTGTGGAGCCAGCCGGTGTCTTCTTCTGGTTTGGGTTCGGTGATCATTTCTGGACGGATGCCAAGCACGACCCGGCGGAGGCCGCTTTTTTGAATGGCTTCGGCGCAGGGAACGGCGAGTGGGTAGCGCTGCCCTGCCGATTCGATTAGCAATTTGCCGTCTTCGACGTCGACCTCGATAAAGTTCATCGGCGGTGAGCCCATAAAGCCAGCGACAAACATATTGACCGGTGAGTTGTAGATTTCATCGGGCGTACCAAGCTGCTGCACGATGCCGTCTTTCATCACGGCGATTCGGTCGGCGAGCGTCATGGCTTCGATTTGATCATGGGTGACGTAGACGATGGTGGTTCCCAAGCGTTTGTGCAGTTTTTTGATTTCGGTTCG
>JABXHR010000008.1 GCA_013373515.1 Gammaproteobacteria bacterium
GAACCCACTGGCCCGGTCGAACCCACTGGCCCGGTTGAACCCACTGGCCCAGGCGGCAGCACAGGTCCAAGCGGTCCAAGCGGCCCAAGCAACCCTTCGTTGATCGTTCCCTCGGCGCATGGGGCCATGTACTACGACAAAAACATCACCAAGTCAGTCATCATCGACCTATTTAGTGACGACAAACGCGACGTACGCACAATGACAATTGCCTATGGCGGCGCTAACAATAAAATCCGTCCAGGCGATAAAGTCACCATCCGTTACACAGACGGCAGCGAAACGACACATAGAATTTCAAAATCGGACTTCTACGACATCACTTTCAGAACTAGCATTGTTAGCAACGCGCATAACATCCACCAAAAGTGGCGATTTACATCGAAAATAGCTGACTTAGACAAAGGCGAAGTGGTTCAAGGCGACGACGCCAAAAAAGGCGAGGTCATCAAACAAAACCAATATTGGGAAGTGATTGCAAATGGTCGAAATAACGATGGCAAGTCTAGTTATTTTAGACTGCGTGATGGCGTATCGCTCGCCGACGCCGTCAAACACATGTTCGCCAACCCAGATGACTATGCCATGGATTGTGCAACATCTATCCGTTTGCTAAATCTGAAAGCGACACTCGACACCGTGGGTTCTGCGGATTTCAACCGCATGTATCGTTCCAACAAAGATTTCTACATTGCGGGACATTTTGAATCGATCAACTTCAGTGGTTCAGCCAATGACAGTGGCTTTGTCTTCAATGGCAAACTCATTGACCCAAGCGACCCTGATTCAGAATTTGAGCGTTTCAAAGATAAAGATGACCTGAAAATCGGGGATCTACGTTACTTGGAAAAGCCAGGTGTCACCGCGACCTATTTACAAGGTTGGAACGCAATCTACCTTGGCGAATCGAAGAAAGGTGATCCCATTTTCTGGGTCACCGGCCGAGGCGCGACCACCGTTCGGATGGATGAAGAGTACAATCTTTACAATGCCATGAAGGGTCATTATTTAGCGGATGCATTGGGTGTGCCCGATACACAAACGCTGTCTAAATATGACGAAAACGTAAATTATGGCTAATGTATGACAGGGGCACTTCACAATTGATATAGTGAGCGTAATCTAACTGGGTTACGCACACCATGAATCGCGACACTATTCAGCTCTCACAGCCCGAGAATAACGTATTATCGGGTTTGTTCGATAACCTCTCTGCACCGCCAGAAATTAGCACAGTCTCTTGGCATCGCCAGCGTTTCAGTCGTGGCGACCACATCATGCAGACCGACCAACCCTGTGATCGTTTTGTCATCATAGGAGAAGGTCGAATTCGTCTGCAACTTGTCGGAAATAACCAACGCGAGCTAACCCTATACCGCATCAACGACGGTGGCGTCTGTTTGCATAGTTTATTTAATTTGCTCGGCCGAGACGATTACCGCGCAGAGGCCATCGCTGAAACCGATGGTTGGCTTGTTTGGTCTGACAAGAAAGCGTTCCAAAACTTGCTCGATGACCAGCCAGCATTCCGTCATTGGATACTGGCCAATATGAGCGAGAAATTCGCCGACGTGCTCACCCGCTTACAGCAGCTTGCATTCTCACCCGTAGGTTCACGTGTCGCCGATTTTTTAATCGAGAAAATGGATCACGACTCGAATATTGCGCTAACACAGCAAGAGATCGCCAATGAACTTGGAACTGCACGCGAAGTGGTTAACCGTCAGCTGGCAAAGATGGAACAAGGCGGCCTGATCTCCAGAAGCCGTGGATTAATTACGGTTCAAGACATCAGCGGCTTACTTGCCCTCACTGAAGACGACTGATCAAACAATCTGCACCAGTTCAAAGTTAAGGCGCCATTGGCGCCTTAACTTTTTTGGTGAACAAATGGCTTTTTTCGCTTCGGGTAGCAGGTGGTGCAAATCTCGCACACCGTGCCGTCACAGCCCCGTGCGGTGCAGTACTCCCGCCCATAAAAAATAATTCTTAGGTGCAGTTCATTCCAGCTGTCTTCGGCAAAGCACTTTTTCAAATCGGACTCGGTTTGCGTCACCGATTTTCCTTTGGTTAGGCCCCATCTCTGCGCCAAACGATGAATATGGGTATCAACCGGAAAAGCAGGCTCACCAAACGCTTGGCTCATCACTACCGCAGCGGTCTTATGACCAACACCTGGCAGCGCTTCTAAGGCCTCATAATTATCGGGAACTTGCCCATTGTGTTGTTCTACGAGAATTTTAGAAAGCTGAACTATCGCCGTCGCCTTGCGGGGCGATAATCCGCAGGGCCGAACAATGGCATCCACCTGCTCAACAGTCTTCATCGACATATCTTTGGGATTATCCGCCAACTGCCAAAGCGCGGGAGTGATCGTATTGACCCGCGCATCGGTACACTGTGCCGACAACAATACGGCGACCAGTAGGCTGTAATGGTCAAAATGATCCAACGGTATCGGCGTCTCTGGATACAACTGCGCCAACTTAGACTCGATAAACGCTGCGCGCTCTTTTTTTAGCATTGTGTCGCTACCACTGTAAATGTTCCGTAAACCATAGCTTTCTCACACTATTTTCACATACTTCAATTTAAACTACGCCGCTTAATCAAATAGATTGACCAACATGCTGCGCTGGATATTACCCATTATTTTTATCGTCGGAGGCTACTTCGCCGTCGACAAACTCAAAAACAGCCGTCCAGAAGCGAGTAGTCGCCCGTCTGCACCAACCGCCGCGTTGACGGTCAACGTCAGTGAAATCGAAGCGGTCAACTACCAAAGCAAAATCACAGCATATGGCCGTATACAGCCCACTACGTCTACACGCCTCACACCGCTGGTCAACGGTACGGTAATCGATATCTCCGACAAACTCGTCGCCGGACAGCAAATCAAAGAAGGCGATGTGTTGGTGCAAATCGATCCAATTGAGTATGAAATCGCTTTGCGCTCAGCCCAAGCGAGCGTCGCGCAAGCCAGATCAGCGGTTGAAGACGAAAAAGTCAAACGCGAACTTGCACTAGCCGATTGGCGAAGACTCGGCAACAAAGGTGAAGTTCCAGATCGCATCGCACGCAAGGCACAACAACTGGCGGCCGATGCGCAGCTAGACAGTGCACTAGCGCAGCTTGAACGTGCGCAAATGAACCTTGAGCGCACGATCATCGTCGCGCCTTATGATGCAACCATCCTAAAGACAGAAGTTGGCCTGTCGCAGCTGGCCAACAGCAGCACATTAATTGCAGAAATCTACCCGATCGGCGATCTCGAAATCCGTCTACCTGTCTCCCGATCTGATTTGGCGTTAATCGGTATCCCAAGTGAAGATCAACCAATCGTCGGCACTGCAAATGTCTCGCTCGATCAAGACTATTCGCTCGAAATTGAAATCAAGCGTTATGACAATCAAGTCGACGCCACCACAGGCGAAATCATACTGCAAGCCCAACTTGCAGAATCAGATGCCCAGTTGATTGCGGCCCTTCCATTGGTCGGACAATGGATCAGCGCCGATCTTTACGGCAAATCGTTTGACGGCGTTATCGCGGTATCGCGCGACAAGCTCGATCGAAGCGGTAATCTACTTTTGGTTCAAGATGGGCAGCTCAAGCGCCATTCAGAGCAAGCCATATTTGTCGACGATTACAACGCGCTGTTTGCCGACAACTTTAACGAAGATGCTTATCTGCTCGCCACCAGCATGGCCAATCCAATCGAAGGCACCCCAGTGCATGCCCTGCTCAATGGCAAGTCGTTAAATGGCGACACCCCTGCCCCCAAAGGTGATTGGGCCGGCAAATCTGCACAGGCCTCTGAGGCCAAACGTCAAAACGCCAAGTCCGAGGGCAACTAAATGGCAGAGAATCGCAATGGCTGGATCGCGTGGTTTGCCAACAATGCGGTGGCAGCCAACCTATTGATGGTCGGTATCCTGCTGGTCGGGATTTACTCGGCGCTGTTCAAACTTCCGCTCGAAGTGTTTCCTGACATTTCGTTTGACGTGGTGACGGTACGCGGCAGCTATTCGGGCGCTTCGCCAGAGGAAGTTGAACGACAAATCACCATTGAGGTCGAGACAGTGCTGCAGGATCTCGACTTTATCGAAACTATGCGCTCTCGATCGCAGGAAGGCAGTAGCAGCGTCAGCATCGAGCTCAGACCAGGCACCGACATTGATACCGCCAAAGCAGATGTTCAATCGCGCGTGGATACACTGAGCTTTCAGGACGACATCGACACTCCCACGGTGGTCACGGCCACTCGAAAGCGCGAGGTCATTTCGCTCGCGCTATCTGGTGATTTAAGTGAGCAAGAACGACGCGATCTGAGCGACCGATTACGCGATTATTTGTTGGCCAATGCCGAAATTAGTCAAGTCGAAATAGGTTCAATCCGCAACTACGAAATCGGGGTTGAAATCTCGCCACAGGCTTTGCAAGAGCATAGCTTGACGCTCGAGAGCGTTGCGGCTGCGATCAATCGCAAATCAGGCGATTTCGCGGCGGGCAATATCAAAACCCAGAGCGGCGAGATATTGATCCGCACCATCGGTCAGGCCCAAAACAGTACAGATTTTGCCAATATCCTCATCAAAAATGACCAAAACGGCGAATCATTGCGCTTGGGTGATATTGCAACGATCACAGATGGCTTTACCGAAGACAGCGTTCTGAGCCGCTACAACGGCAAACCAGCGGTGGTGCTAGAGATTTATCAAGTTGGCGATCAATCTGCGATCGAAATTGCCAAAATCGTCAAACAAGTCGCGGCAGAACCGCCCAGTTGGCTACCGCCAAATGCAGAGCTCAATTACTGGCGAGACAGTTCGCGGGTTCTAGAGGCGCGCCTCAACACCCTTGTCACCAATGCCATTCAGGGTGCAGTACTGGTGTTCTTGTTGCTATCGCTGTTCTTGCGTCCAAGCATTGCCGTTTGGGTCACGGTCGGCATCCCTATCTCGTTTATGGGTGCATTTGCAATGATGCCCGTGCAAGACGTCACCGTGAACATGATCACCCTATTCGCTTTTATCGTGGTGCTCGGGATTGTCGTTGACGATGCGATTGTGACTGGCGAAAACATCTATGCGCATGCACGGCAAGGAAAATCTGGCATCGATGCCTCGATCGATGGCACATTGGAAGTCGCTGTACCGGTGACGTTCGGGGTACTTACCACCGTGGTGGCATTTATTCCGCTGTTCTTCTTCCCGGGTGCACGAGGGCAAATCTTCGCCCAAATACCCGCAATTGTGGTCCCGGTGCTGCTATTTTCATTGGTGGAATCCAAGCTGATATTGCCCGCGCATTTATCGCACGTCGATCTATCCAAGCGTCCAAAGTTCTTCTTGTTCAAAGGCATCGATTGGCTACAGCGCAAAACGGCCAATGGTTTAGAACACGGTATCAAAAAAATCTACCAGCCGATTCTTAATGTCTGTCTGCGCTATCGCTACAGCGCCGTCACTGCTTTTGTGGTGATGTTGGTGGTCTCCATCACCATAATGACAACCGGCCACCTGCGGTTTATCTTCTTCCCGCGCATTGCCGCCGAAACTGCGTCGGCAAGCATTGTCATGCCCGCAGGTACCACCACGGCGACCACTGAGCAAGTCATCAACCTCATTTCAGACAAAGCCACCGAGCTACAGAAAAAATATCGCACAGACAATGACCAACCCATTATTGCCGGCATTCTCAGCACCGCGTCTGCCAACAGCGGCCGTGTGACAATGGAGCTAACACCCCCCGAGGAGCGCCCTGAGCAACCGATCAAATCCAGCGAAATCGTCAAAGAATGGCGCAAGCTCATTGGTCCAATTCCCGGGGCTGAATCTTTGAGCTTTCGCGCGGAAATTGGCCGATCGAGTGATCCGATTGATTTGCAGTTCAGCTCGCCGAGTTTGTCCGCCTTACGCGCCGTCGCAGAGGAAACTCGCCTCAAGCTCGGCCAGTTCCCCGCACTGTTTGATATCGCTGACACGCTATCATCCGGCAAGCTCGAGCTCGAAATTTCACTCAAGCCAGGTGCCGATTTGATGGGGATCACCATTGCCGACGTAGCCGCCCAAGTGCGCAATGCCTTCTTTGGTCGGACTGTGCAATCGGTACAGCGAGGCAATGACAGCGTCGATGTCGTTGTGCGCTATCCCTTAGATGCTCGTCAGTCGATTGCAGACCTAGAGCGCTTGCCGATACCCATCGGCAATCAATTTGTGGATTTGCGATCGGTGGCCACGCTCACGCCATCACAAGGCGCGTCGACCCTATACCGAATTGACCGCAGCCGAACGCTCAATGTCACCGCGGATGCCGACAAGGCCAGCGGCGATATCGAAGCAATCAAGGCGGATATCAATGCGTGGATCACAGAAGATCTGCTGCCCCGCCACCCAGATGTAACAGTCTCTCTGGAGGGTGAAGCCGCCGAACAACGCGATTCATTTGCCACTATGCGCATCGGCGCGCTGGCCACTTTGCTCGGCATTTATGTGCTGCTCGCCATCCCGTTCAAATCGTACACGCAGCCATTTTTGGTGATGCTGGTGATTCCATTTGGCGTCATCGGTGCGGTCAGCGGGCATTTGATTATGGGCATGACGCTATCCATCATGAGTTTGCTCGGTATTTTGGCGCTGACAGGGGTAATCGTGAACGACTCACTGGTGCTGGTTGATTTCATCAATCGCCGCATTAAGAAGGACGGCCAAAGCCTGTTCAATGCAGTGTCCGAAGCGGGGGCGGCTCGTTTTCGGCCTGTGCTACTGACCTCATTGACCACATTTATCGGCTTGACGCCGCTGTTGCTAGACACCAGCACCCAAGCTCAGTTCTTGATACCTATGGCGGTATCACTGGGCTTTGGGATATTGTTTGCAACGTTTATTACGTTGATTCTGGTGCCGTGTAATTACTTGATTGCGGATGATATTCGCCGCTTCTTCCGGCGCTACTGGTAATTCAAAGCCTGCCATTGGCAATCGCCTTTGGCAGCCGTTTTCTCAACCCACTGACGGTGCGCATCCGCATCGTCAGCACTCACTGTAATGTGCAACATGCTGCTGCGCTCGATGGGCGCTAACTCGATGCCTGCATCATCGCCATGACTGCCGAGGGTTAATGAGGTTTGCCCCCCCGTCATCATCAAATAGACGTCAGCCAGAATCTCAGAATCGAGCAATGCGCCGTGCAACACGCGATTGCTATTATCAATTCCCAGTCGTTTGCACAACGCATCAAGGCTGTTGCGCTGCCCAGGGTATTGGCTGCGCGCCATTGCCAGCGTGTCGGTGACTTTACAGATGTCTCGAATATCCGAGCACGGGTGGCCGAGCAAATTTAGCTCATGATTAATAAATCCTACATCAAACGGCGCATTGTGAATTAGAAGCTCAGCCCCGGTCACAAACTGGATGAACTCATCGACAACCTCTGCAAAGACAGGTTTGTCTTGCAAAAATTCATCACTAATCCCGTGAACGGCGAAGGCCTCTGGATCGACCAACCGCTCAGGATTGATGTACATGTGTACGTTTTGTCCCGTAATCTTACGGCCCATGACCTCGACGCCACCAATCTCAATGATTCGATGACCTTCAGCTGGATCGATACCGGTGGTTTCGGTATCCATCACAATTTGTCTCATACGTTCTCCAACATTTGATCGATCGCGACATTGGCCGCTTGATCGACGCGCTCATTCTCGGGATGGCCAGAGTGCCCTTTGACCCAATGCCAATCAATGTGATGAGGCTCGGCCGCGTCGATTAGCGCCTGCCAAAGTGCTTGATTGGCCACAGGCTTTTTGCCTGCGGTCCTCCAGCCCTTGGCAATCCATCCATCAATCCACTCCGTCATGCCTTTGAGCACATACTGTGAATCGGTGTATAGCGCGACCTCGCAGGGCTCTTTTAACCGCTGTAATCCCTCAATCACTGCGGTCAGTTCCATTTGGTTATTTGTGGTTTCGGCTACCGCACCGCTGATCATTTTTTCAACCGCGCCAAATCGCAACAGCGCCGCCCAAGCCCCAGGTCCAGGATTGCCACGGCAAGCACCGTCGGTGTAAAGCTCAACGCTTTTCTTCACGTTTATGCCCCCGCTGTGCGCCAACAAACACCGCATGGATCACCTTGGAGCGCGAATTTGGAATGGCGGTGATTGGTGTAATCAAATGGGTGCGCTTTTTGGCGCGGATAATATAGCCATCGGCCAAAGGGTTAGCCCAGCGTTGCCACCAGCGATTGCTGTGGCTTTCGGTGCGCTTGCCGGTATGGCTCGTGACGCGCTTTTCTGACTCAAAGTTGAGCAGTCCCAGCCAGTCGATCACCTGTGCAGAGGGGATCATCGGGCCCAAATCGGGCATTTTGCGTGACAAAAAAGGCAAGCTACGCTTAAGACCGTGCCAGCTAAACGGATTAAAACCAATGATGATGAGCTGGCCATCGGGCTGCAATATCCGATCGGCCTCGCGCAACACTTGATGCGGATCTTCAGCGCAATCGAGCACATTGGCCAGCAGCACGCAGTTGGCTTTGCCGGTGGCCAGAGGCAAGTGGTGAGGATCGGCGACTAAATTGGCTTGTCCTGAGGCGCTGTGGCCCACGCAGATATGCTTCAACAACCCCGAGTGCGACAACAAATCCACTTCGGCCATGGGCTCACCCACCTGTACACCAATGTAGCCAAATACGCTTGGCAGCATTTCGCGCAGCCGCTTTCGCACGGCAACAGCGTATTTTCTACCCTCTGCAGAGGCAGTCCATTGTTGCAAAGCATCTTGGCGTTCTGCCCAATGCATATCCCGTCCTAACGAAGTTGTCAGCCTATTATTCTAGGCTAGAATTAATTCAAACATATTTAGTAGATCAACACGTGCCACAACTGACCAATCAACACTCGCAAATTAAGCATCATTTGCCTGATGCGACGTTTACGATTGGGCGTGGCGCAGACAACGACCTTGTGATCTATGATCCTACTGTCAGTTTACACCACTGCCGAATCAGCTTCGTTGACGATAGCCATGTTCTCGAAGATCTGGGCAGTAAAAATGGCATTCGCGTCAACGGTCAACTGGTTCGCCACCAATTACTACACCACCAAGATTTGCTCAAAATTGGCAATAGCTTATTCTGCTACGATGGCCTCACCAAAGAACGGCATGTCGACCCTAATTATTTGCGTTTCATCAGCGGCCGCCGCAATGGTGAAGTCATGAGCATTCCCAACAGCGGCCTCAAGCTAGGCAACGATGCAGAGCAAGTGGTGTTGATCTTCAAATATGCCGATCAACACTATCTACGCACGCTGTTTTGCCACCCTCGCAAGCCTTTGCCAACCGTCAACGGCGAGGCGGTGGATCTGACACCAAAACCGCTGCGCTCAGGCGACCAAATATCGCTGTTGATGCAGCAGTTTCAATTCTGCGGCCCACGATCAGGCTGGGAATACACCGGTGCTAAGGTAGCGATCACCACGGTCGCAGACGATCGTCACGATCACCGCATTTGTGAGCTCGCGCTCGAGGCGTAGCGCTGCGGCCAAGGTGCCGCCGGACGAAATCCCTGCAAAAATACCTTCCTCAGTGGCCATATCACGGGTGGTTTGCTCGGCTTCAGCCTGGGTCACATCCAAAATCAAATCCAAATTCGCTGGATCATAAAACGCAGGCAAATACTCCTCTGGCCAGCGGCGAATCCCAGGGATACTCGCGCCATCGGCGGGCTGGACGCCCACGATTTGGATATCGGCATTTTGCGACTTAAGGTATTTTGATACCCCGGTTATGGTGCCTGTTGTGCCCATCGAACTGACAAAATGCGTCACCTTGCCTTCTGTTTGCTGATAAATCTCAGGCCCAGTGGTTCGAATGTGAGCATCGGGATTATCTAGGTTAGAGAACTGATCCAGCACCAGCCCCTTACCTTGTGCCTGCATGGCCATGGCCAAATCTCGCGCGCCTTCCATCCCCTCCTCTGCTGTCACCAAGATCAGCTCAGCACCGTAGGCTTTCATGGACGCACGGCGCTCGACCGATAAGTTGTCCGGCATGATCAACACCATCTTCAAGCCATGTACCGCCGCTGCCATCGCCAGTGCGATACCGGTGTTGCCGCTGGTGGCTTCAATCAAGGTATCGCCAGCTTTGATGGTGCCGCGCTCCAGTGCGCGCTCGATCATGTTGATCGCTGGGCGATCTTTAACCGATCCGGCCGGATTATCACCCTCAAGCTTGCATAAAATCACGTTGCCGCGGTCCGTGGGAACCATGCGTTGTAACTTGACTAAGCGGGTTTGGCCGACTTGTTCTGCCAGCGGACGAATATTCATAATGTGCTCTCAATTGCAGCGCTCATTGCGCTGATTAGTGATTCATTGGTCAGGTGGCCTTCCACCTCTGGCATCGAACGCAGCCAAGTCAGCTGCCGTTTTGCAAGCTGACGCGTGGCAGCAATTCCTTTTTCGACAAAGCTGGCGTAATCGTCTTCACCATGCAAGTATGCAATTGCTTGCCGATAACCGACGGCACGCATCGCGTTGCTGTCCCGTGAAATATTTGGATGGGCAAGCAAGGTTTCAACCTCTTGCAGAAATCCATCGTCCAGCATTTGCTGAAAACGCTCGGCAATTCTTTGGTGAAGGACTGACCGTGGTTCGACCACTTGTGCAAAAGGCAGCAAATCAAAAGGTGGCTTTTCTCGCTTGGCCTCTCGGTGGTAGGACGATATCGGCTTGCCAGTCTGCTCATAGACCGCCAACCCTCGCAACAGCCGCTGCCGATCATTTAGCGCTATCTGTGCGCCCCAAACTGGATCAACCCGATCTAGCTCTGCTTTCATCGCCGCATAGCCCAGCGTGTCAAAACGAGCATCGAGCTCGATTTTTTTAATTGGATCTGTCGCTGGAATTTGGTTGAGTCCATCGGCAAGCGCTTTGTAATACAGCACTGTCCCGCCAACCAGCAGGGGCACTTTTCCTCGTGCGAGGATGTCGTCAACCGCCACTACGGTGTCCTGCACAAAACTCGCTGCGCTGTAGAGCTCCCAAGGCTCGACGATGTCAATAAGGTGATGCGGAATCTCTTGGCGCAGCGCTTCGCTGGGTTTGGCCGTGCCGATGTCCATGCCGCGATAAACCAATGCCGAATCCATGCTGATAATTTCAATCGGGTAGCGTGACGCCAATGCCAGCGATGCCGCCGTCTTGCCACTGGCCGTCGGCCCCAAAAGCGCGATTACAGGCTTATTTGCCACGGTTGAATAGCCCATCCAGCTGATGCATGGACAGTTGCACCCAAGTGGGCCGTCCATGGTTGCACTGACTGCTGCGCTCGGTGTGTTCCATATCGCGCAGCAGTTGATTCATCTCGTCGATGCCTAGTTTGCGATTGGCGCGCACAGATCCATGACACGCCATGGTTGAGAGCAATTCATCGATACGCTGCTCAACGCGATCGCTGGCGTCAAGTTCAACAATATCGGCAATCACATCGCGCAATAGCCCCTCAATCGAACCCTTGGCAAGCACCGCTGGCACGGCACGCACTTTGACACTACTGAGCCCACTTCGATCAACTTCAAAGCCCAAAGGAGACCATTGGTCGAATTGTTCAACGGCATTGGCCTCGGATTCCGCGACATGAATCAACTCAGGCATCAGCAGCGGTTGCGAAATCACCCTCGCCTCAGACCATTGCGACTTGAGACGCTCATAAGTGATGCGCTCGTGGGCGGCATGCATATCGACAATCACCATCCCCTGCTCGTTTTGCGCCAGCACAAACACACCATGCAGCTGGGCAACAGCGTAACCCAGAGGGTGACTTTGCGGGGCAGACCGTGCGATGTCCTCAGGGTCTGTAGCTACGCTGGGCGCATCAGCTAAGGGCGCACTTGGCATGCCACCATACAGTGCCGGCATGGCCTCATTCACTTGTCGCAAATCGAGTTGCGAACTAAGGGGCGGCCTTCCCCATGATGATGCAGTCGATCCTGTTTGCTCACCATGATTGCCAGGCGGCGTATCGAAGCGCTCTTGCATTGGGCTGGATGGTTGCTCGACAGTTGACCGCATAAAACCGGGCGAAGAAACGTCAGCACCCCCCGGTTTGAATTCCGCCACCGCGCGATGGACTGAACCATAAATAAACTGATGCACATCGGAGGAGCGCCGGAAGCGTACTTCCGCTTTCGCGGGGTGCACATTGACATCCACTTCAGCGGGATCGATTCCCAAACTCAGCACAAAGGCAGGATGACGATCGTGATAGAGCACATCAGCATAAGCACGTTTGACCGCGTGCTGGATCACCTTATCGCGTACCGCACGGCCATTGACGAAAAAATACTGCATATCGGCTTGGCTACGCGAGAAGGCTGGCTGCGCCAACCAGCCCTCGATTTTAAGCCCGTTTGTGTCTACTGAAATTTGCTCGGCATTGTCGACAAAGACGTCACCTAACAGCTTTTTCAGTCGTTGCTGCACCAAACTCTGTGTATTGGCCGCTGGCAATTGCCAGCTGACTTTGCCGTTGTGCCGCAACGACACGGCGATATGCGGGAATGCCAATGCCGTTCGCTTGAGCATTTGATCGATCTGCTGAAATTCAGTGCGCTCGGTTTTCATAAACTTGCGCCGAGCGGGCACATTGAAAAATAGATCTGCCACATCGATTCGCGTCCCAGCGGCGAGCGCCGCCGGACGAATATCCGATAAATTTCCGTGCTTAGCATGGACCTCGAAAGCCTGATCGGCCCCTTCAGCGCGCGAGGTGAGCGTCAGCATCGCCACCGAGGCGATGGACGGCAATGCCTCACCGCGAAACCCCATACTCGCAACATACTGTAGATCATCCAAGCTCGAGATTTTGCTCGTGGCGTGGCGAGTTAGCGCTAGCGTAAGTTGATCGGCAGGTATACCGCAGCCATTGTCGGTGACGGTGATACGCTTAACACCCCCCTGCTCGATATCGACCCGAATGTCTGTCGCCCCTGCATCGACTGAGTTCTCGACCAATTCCTTGACCACGCTTGACGGCCGCTCGATGACTTCGCCGGCGGCGATTTGATTGACAAGATGATCAGGGAGCTGCTGAATCGGCATAGCGCGTTTGCGAAGTTTAAACGCGCTAGTGTATCAAGTTAGCGACTAGCGAACAGCGTGCCTTGCGGTGGATTGGCCGCCAAATAACTCATAATCCCATTGCGGATACTGATGGCCAAGCGCGACTGGTGATCCGCCGTCAACAGACGACGTTCTTCTTCTGGATTTGAAATAAAGCCTGTTTCAATGAGTATTGACGGGATTTGTGGCGATTTGAGCACCGCAAACCCGGCGCGTTGCACTTGGCGTTTGTGCAAGCGAACCACTTTCTGCATCTGGGTCAGCATATGGACCGCGAGGTCATTGCCCGACTCAATGGATTGGTTTTGCACCATATCGAGCAGCACAGGCGCCAAGGGGTCGGCTTTGTCGATAAGACCGAGTGTATCAACGCCACCGGCCTTGTTCTCGCGGGCTGCGAGCAATTTGGCGTATTCGGAACTGGCACCTTTGTTCGACAAGGTATAGACAGACGCGCCGTTCGGGCCGTCTCGATCAACCGCATCTGCATGGATCGAAATGAACATATCTGCGTTAAATGCCTGCGCACGTGCGATGCGCCCGCGAAGCGGCAGATAGGTATCGTCCGAGCGAATCAACACCGGCTTGAGCTCTGGCTCTTTGGCAAGCGTGGCCGCCAGGCGACGAGCAATCGATAGCACCACGTCTTTTTCATACGTACCCGCCGGACCAATCGCACCTGGGTCTTTGCCGCCATGTCCCGCATCAATGGCAATCACAACTTTGCGCTTTGGCATCGCCCTGAGTTCTGGCATTGGTTTTGGCGTGGGTGATACCACGACTTGGGGTGGCTTTACTGCTGGCGCCGTGGCCTCGACGATGGTCGGTTTGTTAAGCGGTGCAGTCTGCGCGGCGCCCTGACCCATGACATCGACCACCAGTCGATAGCCTTGGGTGGCATTGGGCGGTACAAGCAGAGTTTTGATATTGGCCGCTGCACGAGTTTGTAAAATGAGATTCACCGTGGAGTCGCGATCATCCAGCGATGCCTCATAGAGCCGAGAGTCGTTTTCCAAACGCAATTGACCCGCTGCATTGCGCGCACCGTGTAGCTGCACCGCAATACGCTCTGGGTTAGTCAGTTTGATGAGCGAGTGCTCAACCGGCCCATCGAGATCCAACACCAAACGCGTTCGCTCCTGGGTGTCTGAATGTCGCACTTGCTTTACCACAGCAGCCATTGCGGCAGTGAGTGAAATCAATGCCCCCAGCACCGTGATGCAAGTGAGTCTCAGTAACGATTGGTGTCTCATTGTGGCTCGTCGGGATGAATCTACTTTATCAACCCTTGAGCATAGTCAAGATTGGTGGGTTTGCAGCCAGAGCGCCGCCAACTCACCACTCAGGGTAACGACTCTCGCTTCCTCATCGAAGCGCAGCGTTACCTTGCCAAATGGCGCTGGCAAGACGCCCTCGCCCCTCTCCGCCCACTCGATTAAAACCGTG
The DNA here is from genome assembly GCA_013373515.1 of Gammaproteobacteria bacterium. Lineage (GTDB taxonomy): Bacteria > Pseudomonadota > Gammaproteobacteria > JABXHR01 > JABXHR01 > JABXHR01. The sequence continues at coordinate 14,575 of JABXHR010000008.1, forward strand.
CTGTCCGAATTGCAAAGATCTGCAAATCCCAAATAGTCCAGCTCTTCTGGGTCGGCCAGACGATACAAATCGAGGTGATGATAGTGTCGAGTACCGACTTCGTAACTCTCAACCAATGTGTAAGTGGGGCTTTTAATCGCCCCTTCCACGCCTGCTGCGCGAAGAATTGCTCGAGTGGTGGTGGTCTTGCCTGCGCCGAGCTCACCCTCGAGAAATAAAATGCTGTTGGCAGGTACGGCCTTGGCAAACCATTTAGCGAATGCTTCGGTATCGCCAAGACTCTCCCAGCGCAGCGTTACAACCACCTTACCCCCAAGAGCGATTCGAGCGGGGCCAACAGAGCAACGCCCAGCTGTGACGACACTTGCTCAATCAGAGACTTGGGTGGCTCGTAGGTTTTCACTGCAACGTCATCAAAACGCTCACGTGCCAGCGAATACACCGAACCCAGCGAATCCACTAACCCAAGCTCTAAACCCTGCTCCCCCGTCCAAACCAAGCCTGAGAAAATTGCAGGATCATCAAGCAGGCGCTCACCGCGACCGGCTTTGACGGCATCGATAAACTGCTCATGAATTGATCCAACCACGGTTCTGAAGTGCTCTACTTCGGCTTGATTTTGTGGCGAGAATGGATCGAGAAGCGCTTTATTTTCACCCGAGGTAATTAAGCGACGTTCAACACCGAGCATCTCCATGGTGCCCGTGAAGCCGAAACTTCCCGAACGCACACCAATTGAGCCCACCACGCTGGCTTTGTCAGCCACGATTTCGTCGGCAGCCGCAGCGATGTAGTAGCCGCCAGATGCCGCAATGTCCTCTACCACTGCAAGAATCGGTAACTCGGGGTGCTCGGATTTAATGCGTTTGATTTCATCGTATATCACCCCTGACTGCACAGGACTTCCGCCTGGACTATTGATTTTAAGCAGCACAGCCTTGACTGCTTCATTTTCGGCCGCGCGTTCCAACGGCTTTACCACAACGGCCGCATTGACCTTGTCCGAAGCAATGGTGCCATCGATGGCGACCACCGCAACATGTGGCTCAGTGATTTCTGCAAACACCGCTTGGCCACGCTGGTAGGCAAAATAAAATGCCGCCGCAATGTATGCCAGCACAAAGAAGCGAAAGATATAGCGCAAGCGCCGCTCAGCACGTTGCTCCTTCAGTGATTGCAGACTGATCTTGGCAAGCAGGTCTCTTTCCCAACCTTGCGAATCGCTCATTTGTATTTTCCCCAATTGTCTGGAACGTCGATCTTAAAGTTCAACGGCTCGAACCCCTCAGGATTGAGCGCAAGCAACGATGAATGAAGGAACATGTGTTTGAAGCCACGTTTTTTAAAGTCTGCATTAACACCTTTTACACCGTATTTTTGATCGCCGACCAAAGGCGCGCTAAGGGCTAGACTATGAACGCGAATTTGATGCGTTCGCCCGGTGTGAATATCCACCGCGCATCGCGTAAAGCCATCAATCGTTTTCAAAGGCGTAAAAATCGACAACGCTTCCTGCCCTTCTGGGTCCACTTTTACTAATCGCTCACCACCTTCTTCATGATCTCTCGACAGCCGTAAATCGACCTCATGTGAACGATCAAGCGCTTTGGAATGCAGCGTCTGGTAACGCTTGGTGACCTGACGTCGCTTGAATGCTTCAACTGCAGCATTCAGCGACAAACGATTCTTGGCCACCAACACCAATCCAGACGTATCACGGTCAATACGGTGCGCCAGCGACAATTTGGGATTGTCTTTGAGTACGCAAAGCCCTTCAATCAAACCATATTCGATGCCCGAGCCAGCGTGCACCGCGAGCCCTGAAGGTTTGTTGATCACATAATAATGTTCGGTCTCCGCCAAGATTGATGCTTCAATTTGCGCGAGCAACCAACTGGGCGGCGTCATCGGTTTGTTGTCCAGTATCACCGGCGGAATCCGCACTGTATCGCCAAAACCAAGCTTGTCCGTCGGTTTGACGCGCCCTTTGTTTACCCTCACCTCGCCCGAGCGGATCATCTTGTAGATACGACTTTTTGGCACGCCTTTGAGCCTTGAAGACAAAAAGTTGTCAATGCGTTGACCCGCGGCATCGCCCTCTACTTGGACAAATTGAACGCCAAGGCGTTGATTGAGTACGGCAGAATCATTCATTTGCAGGCTTAAACCGGAGTTGGCAACATTTTGGCTTAGAGATTAACAATTATCGCAAAACAAAATGCTATAATGTGAGGTTGAGGCGAGAATTATGTTTCTCGACAACCTTGGCGTCAGGATTACAGAACAACACACCTGTGTAATCAGCGTTACCTCACTTTTTGAATTTTATGCGGCGAATCTCTTGTGAGATCGCTGCGAAAGTTAGTGACAGCATCGAACGGCTTACACCGTTGTGATCGGATCGGAGTACGCGATCATATGGCCGCAAATGTCAAATGTGAACTTCATGCAAACTCACCCCGAGCTGTCAATTATCAGACGAAGACCATAAACGAATGAGCTACATCACACTACTAGTTGCAATGATTATCGAGCGCATGCATCTGCCAAAAGCAGATTCGCGTCGTATCGTCGCGACCTTGGTTGACGCCCTCCTCGTTGCGCCAGTTACGCGGCTTGGTCTCGCAACCAATTGGAAACTAATCCCACATGATCAGAATGTTAATCAATGCGACCCAAGTCGAAGAGACTCGCGTCGCCATTGTCGATGGCCAACGTTTGGAAGACCTCGACATCGACAACTCCTCAAGAGACCAGAAAAAATCCAATATCTACAAGGGTAAAATCACCCGAATCGAGCCCAGCCTCGAAGCGGCCTTTGTAGATTATGGCGCCGAGCGTCATGGCTTCTTGCCTTTCAAAGAAATTGCCAAAGAATTCTTGACCGACGCCGCCTTCGCAGATGGCGGCCGCCCCAATGTCAAAGCGGGCTTGAAAGAGGGCCAAGAGGTCATCGTTCAAATCGAAAAAGAAGAGCGCGGCAATAAAGGCGCTGCGCTGACCACTTATACCAGTCTTGCAGGACGGTTCTTGGTACTCATGCCAAACAACCCACGCGCTGGCGGTGTCTCACGCCGCATTGAGGGTGACGATCGCGCAGAGTTGCGCCAAGCAATGCAGGGCCTCGAAATTCCTGATGGCATGGGCATTATCGTTCGTACCGCGGGCGTGGGCCGCAGCACAGAAGAGCTTCAATGGGATCTCGACTACCAGGCACAAATTTGGGGCTCCATTAAGGAAGCCTCTGTCGGCGGCGATGCACCATTTTTGATCTATCAAGAAAGCAACGTCATCATGCGCGCTTTACGCGATTACTTCCGCCCAGAGATCGGCGAAATTTTAATCGACAAAATAGAGCTGTATGAAGAAGCACGCCAATTTGCTGAAATGTGTATGCCGTCCTACGCCAAGCGCGTGCGCCATTACGCCGAAGAAGTTCCGCTGTTCAACCGCTTCCAAATCGAACAACAAATCGAATCTGCGTTCAAACGTGAGGTCAACCTGCCCAGCGGCGGCGCGATTGTCATCGACAATACCGAAGCACTCGTCTCAATCGACATCAACTCTGCACGCGCGACACGCGGTGCAGACATTGAAGAAACCGCCTTCAACACCAACCTTGAAGCCGCGGACGAAATCGGCCGTCAATTGAGACTGCGCGACATCGGCGGCTTGATCGTGATCGACTTTATCGACATGCTCAGCTCTAAGCACCAGCGCGCAGTCGAGCAGCGCCTACGCGAGGCCGTCAAAGCCGATCGCGCACGCATTCAAGTAGGCAAAATCTCTCGCTTCGGCCTATTAGAAATGTCGCGCCAGCGCGTACGTCCATCACTGGGCGAATCTTGGCTGGTTGTCTGTCCGCAGTGTAAAGGTCAAGGCATGATTCGCGGCATCGAGTCACTGGCGTTGTCTATCTTGCGCATCGTTGAAGACGAAGCCATGAAGGAGAACACAGGCCGCGTGCTGGCACACGTCCCCCTTGAAGTGGCGACCTTCTTACTCAATGAAAAACGCCTCGCCGTTGAGCGCATCGAACGCCGCACTGGTGTTGGTGTGTTGTTGGTACCCTCACCTGCATTGGTAACCCCAGACTATGAAATCGAGCGAATTCGCTACACCGATACAGAGCACTCGGTCTACAACAAAGCCAGCTACCGCTTAACCAAACAAGCCCTGCCGCCAGAGCTGGTCGAGTCCGCTATCGAGGAAGAAATCAAAGGCCCTGCGGTACGCACCGTTGTACCGTCTACCCCGGCACCTGAGATCGAAGACAAACCCAAAGTCGCCGAGCCAGAGCCCCAACCCATTAAGACCGAATCTAGCGGCCTTTTCTCGCGGATTTTTGCATTCTTCGGCGGCGGCGCAGCGGCGAACGACGAATCAAAAAAGCCTGCGGACTCTCAACAGCGCAGTCGTAACGACAGCCGCCGTGACGGGGGCCGCAAGGAGCGTGGCGATCGCAATAAAAACCGCAAAGCTCAGGGTCAAAACGCGCAGAAGCCAAACCAAAGCAAGCCAAACGCTAAACGCAATGACAAAGCCGATCGCAAAGATCGCGCGGAAACGGATCGCAACAACAAACCCAAAGCGGCCGATAAGCCACAGGCGCAGCCCAAAAAGGACAACAAGCCCGCAGAGGCGCCTAAGGCAGACAAGGCTCAAACAGAAGCCAACAGTGATACCAAACGTGCTCGCGGACGCCGTGGTGGACGCCGTCGCAATGGCAGAAATCAAGAAGACGGTCAAACAGCCACTGTTGCAACCGAAGCTGCCGCAGTGACGGGTGGACTAGCAAGTTCTGCAGTATCAGAGAAAGTGGACAATGGCCCTGGTGGCGTCGAAGCCAACACCGCCGATTATGACGCTGTGGCAAAAACACCTGTCGGCGATGCCGTTGTCAACGCGCCAAGTGATGCAGAAGCAAACACCGATAGCAAGGCAGCGTCGGACAAGCCATCCCAATCTCGCGGTCGCCAACGTCGCAATGAACGTCCAAAAACGGACAACAAACAACCGAAAGCGGCAGAGACTGCAGACCAAGGTAGCGATAGCAAGCCGTCGTCAAATGACACACAAGCTGAGCCCGCCAAGGCCGAAAGCGCAATGCCAAAGGCCGATGCTGCACCGACAAAGACGGCTGAACCTAAAAACGACACCAGCAAGTCCGAGACAGCAGTTAGCGATGCGCAAGAGCCAAAAGCGGCGGCACAGCCCAAAGCGCCTTCGTCAGCACCTGCCCAAAGCGACGAGAAGACTGCTAAGCCCAAAGCCGATAAGGCAAGCACTGTAGAGAGCAAGACAGAGCAGCCTGCGCCCGCACCTGCCGACACAGCACCTGCAAAGCCTGAAGCGGTAGAACCCGCGAAGACGTCAGCTGATGCGCCGACGGAAGTCAAAGAGAGCAAAGCGCCAAAAGCTGAAGCAGCTGAGTCTCCTGCTAAGCCTGCCAAGGTTGAAACACCAAAGACTACTGAGTCTACGAAAGGCGATGATCAGCCGGCAGCAAAGACAGAGGTCAGCGCTGAACCAGCCGCCGCTAAGGCCCCTAAAAAGGCCACAACAGCCAAAGCAAAACCTGCTGCCGCAAGCACACCGCTTAAGCAGGTCGAAACCAAGCACGCGGCGCCAGTGGTGGAAGAAAAGCCTGTTGCAGCGGCAAAGCCAAAGCGCAAACCGGCGGTCAAGCGTCAGAAACCAGCTGAGCCCGTGAAAATGCAACAGGTAGAAACAAAAAAGCCTGAAGCGGCTCAAGACAGCGAGTAACCCAGATCGCTAAAGACTCTGCATCACTCTGATGCAGAGCTCATCTCGCCACCACAGCGTTCAAATGCACGGCCAATTTGGTTGTAGAGTGTCGGCAAAAAGTCTGGCATCTCGACGCCATCCAACGACAAACCCGCCGGGTCTATCTCAATCACCGGCAAGGCCAACCCAAGCGCCGTCCAATCAGCACCGCGCCCACCCTCAGCCAGCAAACAATCCAACTCATCCACATGTGCAGACAGCTCTGCAACCGCAGAGGCGCCCAACCCAAGCTCAGCATCCTGACTGATCACCAGCAATGGCTCAGAGAGTCCGTTCGAGCGCTCAAAATACTGCAATGCATCATGAGATACCGCATAACGCATTGAGGGATTGAGTTGATCGAACGATTCAAATTTGGCCATAAATGCATCAGCATTGGCTCGGTAATTGGCCGCTTGTTCTGGGGCTTGCGCCGAAAACGCTGCTACGAGTGCTGTGGCAATCTGATTGATATTGCCCAAATCTAGCCAATAATGCGCATCGAGCGCCTCATCGTCTCCATGGTGATGGTCGTGCCCGTGATCGTCGGTATGTCCAAACTTACCGCGATAATGGTACAGCGTAACGCCATCGATCAACTGCACCTCGAGCTTTGTGACCACTCGGGCCAGATTCTCGATGACAGGCGCCAAATCCGGCTCTAGCTGTGCCCCGCCCCATATTAACAACTCGGCTTTTTGCAGCTGACGAGCAGCCGATGGCCTTAGTTGGAAATCGTGTGGCGATACATTGGATGGCACAATTTGGCTGGCCACTTCACCCCGGATGGCAGCGACAATGCTATTGAGCGGGCTGATAGAGGTCATCAGCTCCGCATTGGCCGCTGAGACAACGCTGAGCGAAGCGCCCAGCGCGATTGCGATCCTATTCACCCGCTTACTGTCTGCCAGTCGGGTCGGTAAAGCTATCATTGAGCGAGCGTACAAAGTCCCCTGCGTTGGTAATGACATCGCGAAGGCCACGCTTGGTTTTGCGTCCCCAACCCGCCGGAGATTTAAACCAAATCGAGCGCCACGCACGTGTATTGCGCAGAAAGGCGGCCCGATAATCGATCACACCATTGGCTGCCTGGGGAATTTTTTTCAAAGTCATGTTCGATGCGACTTTGCGTGCCAAAAAGTGCCATAGCAGCAACAAAATCAGCGCAGTGGCCCCGACCACATCGGGACTGCCCATACTGACACCTTGAAGCAACTGATAGCCGACAAATGCTGCGCCGAGCCCAACACCAATCGCGTCAATGATCATCACCCGCTTTTTCCACTGGGCGATCAAAGACATTAGCTTCGGAACGTGGCGTTCCGTAATCGCATGGGCCTCGTGCTCTAGCTGAGAAATAATCCGGTAAACACGGTCAGTTTGTACATCGTTGATTCGGCCCATGATCTCTTGATAGTCCGCATCACGCTTGCGCTCAAATCGCGCGCGCAGAGATTCGTTCTCGATGGATTGACCGGCGCTCTTCGAGTAGATGGTGTAAAAACGGCCAGCCGTTAAACCACAAGAGGCCAACGCACGCTGCCAAGCGGCCACCACCTCTTCCGGATTATCTTCTCGCGATGCCGTATCGAGCTGATTGAGAACATACAAAAACTTGCTGGCGTCAGGGCGTTCTAAGGTCTTACTAACCAGATGTTCCAAGGTATCGGCCATGGCACCTGGCTCTGGGTGTCGCGCATCGAAAAACACCAACACCAAATCGGAAACGGCGATGATTTGATCGGTAATTCTTAATGTCGACGTGCGTTGTGAATCCGCATCAAACCCCGGCGAATCAATCAAAATTCGGCCACGAATGGGCTCACTGCGCACCGTTTTCAGCTGCAGATATGCATCAATGCGGCGGCCTTCGCCGCTAGAGACAGACTCAATTTCATCTGAAATACCATAGAGCGGAAAACGCATATCGGCATCGAGCGCAATGCCTGGCAGTGTTTTTGGCGTTTCAGAAGGCCCGTAACAAATCACCGTAAACTTATCATCGACCGCCTGATTGCCACTCTTTTGCAAGGGCACGCCAACAAAGTCATTAATAAACGTAGATTTACCCGCCGAAAAAGTGCCGAGTATCGAAATCAACGGAAACCAAGTCACCTGTGTGGCGTAGCTCTGCTCGTCGTCAAATAAATGCAGCTTGCGTGCAAGGGTATCCAACTGACGATAGCTTCGCACTGTGTCGAGCAATATCGGATTTTCGTCTTTAAGGTGTGCTTCGAGCTGATCGAGTCGATGACTGATTTCGGTCATAACGCCTGAGTATGGTTAGCAGAACGGACAATGATAACCCGCCCTTTATGAACCACAAAGTAATGTTATGTCGCAATAGCAGACGCCGAAGTAATAAAAATGACCGCCCGTCTGGGGCATTGTCCTTCACTGATACGGCGTTCGTACATACGGATTAGAGCAGGTGGCCATACCTGCCCTAGCCTTTCATCTCAGCAAAAATAGCGTGATTGACGGAAACAGTACCAGCAGGATCACGCGCAAAATATCGGAACCGACGAAGTACAACACCGCTTTGTAGGTTTCACTCATTGGCGTTGTGCGATCCATGGCGTTAATGATGAATAGATTCATCCCAACCGGTGGCGTAATCAAACCAACTTCCACCACAATCAACACCAAAATACCGAACCAAATCGCGACCTGCTCCGGTGTCATCCCAAAATCAAGACCACTGATAACGGGGAAGAAAATCGGCACAGTCAGCAAGATCATGCTCAGTGAATCCATTAAGCAACCAAACACCAAGTAAAACGCCAGTACCAAGCAAAGCACCAGCCAAGGACTGAAGCCTTGGGACACGACATAGGTTGACAACTCTTGCGGCACTTGCGTCAGCGCTAGAAAACTGTTGTAGAAGCCTGCGCCAAGCACGATAAAGAAGATCATGGCTGTGCTTTTTGCAGTTGAAATAATACTTTCTTTGAACACGCTCCAGCTAAGTGTGCCCGACAGGAATGCAATGATACCCGTGCCCGCGGCACCAACCGCAGCGCCCTCAGTTGGTGTAAACCAGCCAAGGTAAATACCGCCGACCACCAGACCAAACACCAACAACACCGGCCAAACATCCACCAACGCCGCAAACCGAGCCGAATACGGCAACCGCTCTTTGGTACCTGCAGAATTTGGGTTCAGGCGAACATAGAGGCTGATGGTCAGCATGTAACCCAGCGCTGCCAGCAATCCTGGAACAAAAGCAGCCAAGAAAAGTTTGGCAATATTTTGCTCGGTCAAAATGGCATAAATCACCAAAATTACTGACGGTGGTATCAAAATACCCAATGTTCCACCTGCTGCGAGCGTTGCCGTGGCAAACCCGCCAGAGTAGCCATAGCGACGCAGCTCGGGCAATGCAACTCTGCTCATGGTCGCCGCCGTTGCCAAGCTTGATCCGCAAATAGACCCAAAACCGGCACACGCGCCGACTGCCGCCATGGCCACACCGCCACGTTTATGTCCAAGCCAGCTCTCGGCAGCCTTAAATAGCGCCTTGGACATACCAGACAAAGTGGCAAATTGCCCCATCAGCAAGAACATGGGGATGATCGACAACGAGTAGCTTGAGAAGGTGCTGTACGTTTCGCTTTTGAGCTTGGCCAAAAACATATTGGCACCACCCATCGAAAAATAGAGGCCACCAATCCCGCATAAAAACATCGCCAAGCCGATCGGAGCGCGAAAGAAAATCATCAACAGAAGGATTGGGAACGACATGTATCCCATTTCTAACATGCTCAATGAACCGCTCCTTCACCTGTCAACACTTCTTGGTGTGCCACAGCACCTTTGATCCTAACCAAAGCACAGTAAACGGCGACCAATGCAGCAACCATCGCAGCCAGCAGGCTGAGTGCGTAGCTCCACCACACTTTAAATTGCAATAAGAACGTGGTTTCGCCATTGCGAATCTTGCTGCTCATGCCGTCGTATAGCTTGACGGCGATTAAAATAATGACCACCGCGAACACCACTTCCCAGAGCGCCTTTAGCCATAACTCGGCTTGTTTGGGTAACATCGATGTAAACACATCGACGGTGGCATGCGACGAATGGAGCTGACAGATGGGCAAAAAGGAAAAAATCGCAAAGGCGATGCCCGCCTCAACCAATTCGAAATCACCCAGAATTGGCCCGACACCAGTCTCGATTAAGGACGCCGATAGTCCTGGAAACGTGGTTTCAAACCAAGCCCAGTGGGAGAAGGTATTGATCCCGCGGCCGGTTACGCTGATACAGGTCAAGACAATCAGCATCGTCAGGACCAAGCCACCGATGACGGCCATGGCCTTTGCTATCTTTTCAACAAATGAATGCATTTAAAACGCCTGTCAAAGCTTGTCCCAGGCCAAGCGGCCCGGGACAAAAGCGAAGTTTACTTGGTGTGCGCTTTGATGAGTTCTTGCGCACGTTGATACAGACCGGTGCCATCCATCCCTTCATCGTCCATTTCTTGAATCCACCAATCGGTGGTCGACTGTGAGGCTTCGCGCCATTTTGCAACCATATCCGACTGCAAATTGATGATGTTATTACCAAGCTCGACTGCAATAATTCGTGACGGTTCATCGTCGGCTTGCATCTGAGTCCCTGCAAATACCGAGAATTCTTCACCAGAGTTTTTGTCGATTACTGCTTTCAGATCATCTGGCAAAGCCTCGTAGACATCTTTGTTCATCGCAAAGATAAAGGTCGTGGTGTAGAGCGACGCATCACCAAATGTTGTGTGGTTCTTCACAAGTTCAGGTACTTTCAAAGCACCCGTCACCTCCCAAGGAATCACGGTGGCATCGATCACGCCCTTAGACAACGCCTCTGGCACCGCGGGGACCGGCATCCCCACCGGAGTGGCACCGAGATTGGTGAAGAGTTTATTGGTTACACGCGTGGGCGCGCGCAATTTAACGCCATTGAGGTCTTCAATGGTGGAGATTGGCTCTTTGGAATGAATCAAACCTGGTCCATGCACCCAGAGCGCTAGGACTTTAAAGTCTTTAAAGTCCTTGTCCATCATCCGCTCTTCTGCAAGCTGCCAGTAAGCACGAGACGTTGCGCCTGCCTCAGACATCATAAACGGCAGTTCAAATACTTCAGTCTGTCGGAATCGGCCAGGCGTGTATCCGGACACTGTCCATACAACGTCTGCGACACCATCAATTACTTGATCGATTAGCTCTGGTGGCTTGCCGCCCAGCTGCATTGCTGGATAGTGCTGAACCGCAATGCGTCCACCAGAGTCTTTCTCGACATTTGCAGCCCAAACATCGAGTACATGTTTCGGCACATTGGCCTGCGCAGGCAAAAACTGGTGCATCCGCAATGTCACATCTGCCGCATTGGCCGATAAGCCAAACGCCGAAAGTACGGCCGCCGCAGCTGCTGTTAGAAAGTGTTTACGACTGATTTTCATGGGCATCCTCCATCATCAAAGACCCAACAAGTATTAGAGTGTTCGTCGAGCAAGTTAGACGATTGCAGTGGACTAAGCAATACTTTCCAACAAAATAGAATCAACGATAACTATTATAGTTTATAGCATTTTTAACCCAATAAGTTAAGCATTATATTGCACTAATACAAAAATACGATCAACAATCGAACGCGCCCGTAAAGCAATATAAATTTGGTTTAGAGCCAGATAGAGGCTGTTAGCACAACTTACAGAAACCCAGGTGACCGCAATATAATGCATTACTCAAAATCGGGCTGTCGACTGGGGTGAGCCTCGGCAAACGCCGGGAGCGCTTCGCAACGTGCCGCAATGGCACACAGCTTGGGCATTGCATCTAGATTCACCTGAAAACGCTGCGCTGAGAAAATCTGAGGAACCAAACACACATCCGCCAAAGTCGGTTCATCGCCGAAGCAGTATTGCGCCTCACCGCTGACCAACGCCTCGCAGGCTGCTAAGCCCTCACCAAGCCAATGTTGACACCACTGATCTTTACCAGACTGATCCTCGCCGTATGCAGACTCTAAATACTTCAATACTCTCAAATTCTGCAGCGGATGGATGTCACAAGCGATCACTTGCGCGAACGCGCGAACTCTCGCGCGCAAGAACGGATCGGCAGGCAAGAGCTTCAAGCCGCTCTGCGTGTCATCTAGCCATTCAATGATGGCCAAAGACTGTGTAATCACACCCTCTTGGGTTTGCAGCGCTGGCACCAGCTTTTGCGGATTTTTGCGCGCGAAATCGGGCTGCTTATGCTCGCCGAGACGAAGATGTACAGAGACCTGCTCCGCGTCGATGCCTTTCAAGTTCAACGCGATTCTCAACCGATACGCCGCTGAGCTTCGAAAATAGCCATACACTTTCACGATTCAACCTCCAAAATTTCAATGTCCAAGGGCGACAAGCCAGTAATTGTGGCCTGCAAATGATCGCCTGCCTTGACTGCCGCAACGCCAGCTGGCGTCCCGGTGAATATCAAGTCCCCCGCCGCGAGGTGGTAATACGTCGACAAGTGACACAAGATATCCGAAACAGACCAGATCATTTGCGACAGCAAAGCGCGTTGGCGTAGTTCGCCATCACAACTGAACGCGATCTGTGCGTGTTCGATGGCTTGGCAGCCAGCCGCAGGGGTCATTTTGCCCACAATCGCAGACCCCTCGAAATCCTTGCCCAAATCCCAAGGCCGGCGCTTTGCCTTGGCCTGCGCCTGTAAATCTCGGCGCGTCATATCCAAGCCCACCGCATAGCCATATACCGCATCCATAGCCGTTTCCGGCGTGGCTCGATAAAGCGGCTTAGCTAGCGCTACAACCAATTCCACCTCATGGTGACATTCTTCTGTGCCAGGCGGCAGTCGCCACTCAGTTTCACCATGCGACAAGGCTGTTATCGACTTGGTAAAGTAAAACGGCGCTTCGCGATCGACCTCAGCACCCATCTCTGCCGCGTGTTCGGCGTAATTGCGCCCTACGCAGAAAATTCGGCTCACCGAATAATGCCGAGCATCGCCTACGATCGCCAAAGACGGTAACGCTCTGGGCGCAAATAAATAATCCATGTTTCCCCTCCGACCTAAAAACACCAAATACGCCAAAATCGACACGCAGGGCTCGAAAATTCGGCCATGACCCACAACTATCATCTAACAACCACGCAATCGGCCATAAGGCAGATTGTCTGACGCAGCTAGGATTCTCGCCCAATGACAGATCTTCTCCACCCTATTATGCAACGCTGGCCCGCCAAAGACCCATCGGTGCTTCAGCTTTATTCACTGCCCACCCCCAATGGCATCAAGGTGTCCGCGATGCTTGAGGAAATTGGTTTGCCCTACGAAGCACACAAGGTGAGTTTTGCCGATAACGACCAAATGACAGCCGAGTTTCTGGCATTAAACCCAAACAACAAAATCCCTGCGATTTTGGACCCCAGCGGCCCCGACGGCCAGCCGATCGCGCTTTGGGAATCAGGTGCGATTTTGTTGTATTTGGCAGAGAAAACGGGGCAATTGATGCCATCAGACCCAGCGGAACACTGGCAAACCGTGCAATGGCTTATGTTCCAGATGGGTGGCGTTGGGCCAATGTCCGGACAGCTGGGCTTTTTCTACAAGCTCGGTGGCAAGGACTTCGAAGATAAGCGCCCGCGCGATCGTTACAAAGATGAAGTCAAACGCTTGCTCGGCGTGATGGACGGTGCACTGTCGAAGCGCGAATACCTAGCAACCGAAGAGTACACCATCGCCGATATCGC
>JABXHR010000253.1 GCA_013373515.1 Gammaproteobacteria bacterium
ATTGATCTCGTCGATTTCCTGTGGGCTCACCCAACCTGTGGCATAGCTGAGCGCTTGCTCACAAATCAGCGGCAACAGGGCTTCGCGCTTCTTGGCGCTGAGCTTTTTACTGTCGGTTAAACCTGGAAGATCAAATTGATCTGGCAACACCACAGCCGCCGCAACAACCGGCCCGGCGAGCGGCCCGCGCCCGACTTCATCGAGGCCAACAATCAGGGAATTTTGCATGGGCAGAGTTTAACATTTCACCTCACGCTGAGTCGCAAGAATCCAACGTCAGTTTTGAATATCAATACGCCCCGAGGCCTGGGCCAATCCGATAGGTTTTTGAACGTTTAGCAATTGCATATTGCCAAGCTAAGGCGTAAAACTCGGTCAAGGTCAGGGCCAACATTCAATCCAGTGCCACTGGCCTGTAACGATGACAACCCCAAATTGGCCGACCATTGAAAAACCTATTTTTCTCAGCATTGCGTTCGAGCATTGCAGATAACTACTCCCAACGTTCGTTGCGTTCAGACCTCGTCGCAGGACTCACGGTAGGCATCGTCGCCATCCCATTATCAATGGCCCTGGCCATCGCGATTGGTGTCCAGCCCCAATACGGCCTTTACACCGCGATCGTTTCCGGTTTTTGGATTGCATTTTTAGGCGGGTCACGCCTCAGTGTTTCGGGGCCCACGGCGGCGTTTATTGTGATTTTGCAGCCCGTCGTCGCCAGTCATGGTCTATCTGGCTTGATGCTCGCCACCATTATGTCGGGCATGATTTTGGTGGTTATGGCGGTGGCCAAGCTTGGCAGGGTCATTGAATATATCCCAGAACCCGTGACACTGGGGTTCACTGCTGGCATTGCCGTGGTCATCGCCACGCTACAACTCAAGGATTTTTTGGGACTGCCGCTCGCCGAGCTCAACGGTCACTACCACCAAAAAGTGCTCACACTGCTGTCCGAGGTGCAGCATATTGACTTGGCAACGTCATTGGTCGGCAGCTCGACGTTGGCGATATTGCTGCTTTGGCCGAGGTTGAAGCTCAATTTTTCTGGCTACTTACCCGCAATCATGGTCGGCGCATTGATCGCTTGGCTGATGGGCCAAGCGGGTTTTGTAGTAGATACCATCGGCTCAGAGTTCCAGTGGCAGTTAGCCGATGGTCGAAGCGGCTCGGGTATTCCACCAGAACTTCCAAGTTTCCAGCGCCCTTGGGCGCAAGGCCAATCCGATCCTTGGACCTTCGACAAACTGATTGCGCTCATACCTGATGCATTTTCTATTGCCATGCTCGGCGCAATCGAATCGCTGCTGTGTGCGGTAGTACTCGATGGCATGACTGGTAAACGCCACCATTCCAACGGCGAGCTGATGGGACAGGGTGTCGGCAATATCATCACCCCGTTATTCGGCGGATTTACGGCCACTGCGGCGCTCGCACGCTCTGCGACCAACTACAAATCCGGCGGTAAAAGCCCGATTGCGGCAATGGTGCATGCAATGGTTGTATTGCTCAGCATTGCACTATTTGCCGATGCTCTCGGCTATGTGCCGATGGCCTCACTGGCGGCCTTGTTGCTGGTCGTCGCCTGGAATATGAGCGAGGCGCATAAAGTCACCGCGCTAATCAAAAAAGCACCGGCTGGCGATATTCTGGTGTTGTTAAGCTGTTTTTTGCTGACAGTATTTGTCGACATGGTCGTTGCGATTGGCGTCGGCGTGGTATTGGCTTCACTACTGTTTATGCGACAAATGGCAAGCCTCACGACACTCAAAGCACAGCCAAGCTCCGCTGCCAACGTTATGCATCATCGGCACTATCAAATCACCGGCCCGCTGTTTTTCGCCGCCGCCGACCGAATTTTTACCGAATTGACACCGACGCTGTCAGCCGACAGCGCAATCACACTCGATCTTACCCACGTGCCTTTAATCGACGCGGGTGGTTTGGCATCCTTAGAGCGATTCCGCAATCACTGCCAATCGCAACATATCGAACTTGATTGTATAGGCGCCAACGACTCGGTGAATCGTGCCCTTACGCGAGCAGGACTGCATGATTTACTTAATGCGGCTGTACCAGCTTCAAACCATTCAATTGCTCAATCACATGACTAAACAGCGCCACCCCTTTGGGAATCAGTGCATCCGGAAAGTCATACATGGGGTCGTGAATCATCGGGTGCGCCTTACCCGCCCCCAGTAAAATCAGCGCCGTTTTAGCGTAACCTGAAAACGTCCCAAAATCTTCAGACGCGCGCATCGGCAGTTCAAACTCGCCCATTTGGAGACCCACTTGTTTTGCAGACGCGTCTATCAGTGCGACCGCCTCAGCGTCGTTGAGCACCGCATCAAAGCGATCACTGGTTGAAATCTCGGTCTCTAAGCCATGCTGCTGTGCGCGGAGGGTGATCATGCGCATCACGTCGGCCAGTGCAATGTTCAAAGCATCCGTGCTCGAAGTTCTGAGTGTGACGCACAACCGAGCTTGCCCCGGCGCAATACCAAATGTTGGCATGCCCATTTGAATGTGCGTCACCGTGGCTCTGGAAAAACCCACGTCAGCGGCACACTCACCACGGTTAAATTCAGAAAAATACGCGATCAACTCACCAATCAAAGCCGCTGGCGAAGCACCCGTTTCTGGTGTTGCCGCATGCGCTTCACGGCCTGCAAGCAAGATGTCCACCCCACAAGAGGCACAATTCATCAAGCCATCCGTGATGGCATACTCCCCCACCGCCATGGTCGGCATATTGTGGATCGCAAACGCGTAGTCTGGCTTGATTGCCTGAAATCTCTGATCGGCAATGACCGCCCTTGCACCGGCACCGGTTTCCTCGGCAGGCTGAAATAGCAGCACCACCCTGCCCGCACGTGGAGGTTCTAGGGTTAAACGTTCGGCCACCCCCACCATGATAGCCATATGTCCATCATGACCGCACAAGTGTGCAACCCCAAGCCGCTGCGATCGATAAGGCACTGCGGCGCGCTCAACGATTGGCAAGGCATCGAGCTCACAGCGCAATAGCACTGTCGGGCCCGATTTAGGGCCTTCAAATACCGCAGCGATACCGTGTCCACCTAGACCTTCAATTAAATGATCCGGCGACAATTCACGCAGCTGACGCGCAATACGGCCCGCCGTTTGGGCTTCAAAGCCTGAGACTTCTGGATGTCGGTGTAATTCATGACGCAGTGCAATCAAATCGATGGACATGGAATGCTTCACTAATATCTAACGCCGCCACCTTAACACTGCTCGAAGCGCTGTCAATCTGCCTGATAGAGAACGGCGTTTGTCCACACTCACACAATTCTCTACACTACGCCGCTTAGGATTAGGAGAGCACCGTGAGCAGTAGCCATACCCCAATGATGCAGCAATATCTGCGAATTAAGGCAGAGCAGCCGGACAAATTGGTGTTCTACCGCATGGGGGATTTTTATGAGCTGTTTTATGCCGATGCAGAAAAAGCCGCCGCCATACTCGATATTACGCTCACCGCTCGCGGCCATTCCGATGGTGCCCCCATTCCCATGGCCGGTGTGCCCTATCACGCCGCTGAGGGCTATCTCGCTCGGCTGCTAAAAGCGGGCGAATCTGTGGCTATCGCCGAGCAAGTCGGTGACCCCGCCGCCAGTAAGGGGCCTGTCGAGCGAAAAGTCGTACGCGTACTCACACCGGGCACAGTGACAGACGAAGCGCTACTGTCAGAACGGCAAGAGAACCTCCTTGTGGCAGTCTCCTCTAATGGCGAGAGTTATGGGCTATGTATTGCGAGTGTTACCGCCGGTCGATTGCTGCTCAATGAGTGTCACAGCCTAGAGGAACTCAAAAGCGAGCTCGCACGGCTGGCACCCGCTGAACTGCTGATCACTGAAGGCAGCGGTTTAAAGGCGGAGCTCAATTACTACATCAGTGAGCGCCCACCTTGGCATTTTGATACGGACAGTGGCGAACGCCTGCTCAAAGCGCATTTTGATGCCGCCACGCTGGCGGGTTATGGCATTGACAACTGGCCGCTGCCCATCGCTGCAGCCGGTGCGGTGATGCAATACCTACAAGACACCCAAAAAGGCGCCCTGCCGCACCTCCAGCGATTGGGAAAAGTCAGCAAGGATGATTGCATTGTTCTCGACCCAGTCACTCGGCGCAATCTAGAGCTGGACGCCAGTAGCAACGGTGATCCAAAACTTGGTCTACTCGCCCTACTCGATCGCACGCAAACCGGCATGGGGGCACGTTTATTGCGCTTTCGGATGCATCGTCCACTGCGCGATCACGATCTGCTTAATCAGGAACTATCTCTGGTACGTGCTTTTATCGAGCATGACCCTGAAACCGCACGTAACGCCCAGCGTGGCATTGGCGATATCGAGCGCATCAGGGCCAGAATTGCCCTTGGAACGGCGCGACCACGGGATTTATCCAACTTAGGCCAATCTCTAGCCGAATTTGAGCCGCTAAAAAGCGCGTTAGCCGTTTTGCAGAACCCAATGGCGGATACGCTCGCTGAACACTTAGCAGACGAAACGCCAATGCTGGCATTGTTGCAGTCAGCAATCATCGAGAACCCGCCAGTCACCATCCGCGATGGTGGTGTTCTAAGGGACGACTACGACGACGAGCTCAAGCGATTGCGCCATTTGTCACAGCACGCCGATAAATTTTTGGTGGATCTCGAAAATCGCGAGCGCGAATCAACGGGCATCTCCACATTGAAGGTTGGCTTCAATAACGTCCACGGTTATTACATTGAAGTCAGCAAAATCCACAGCGACTCAGTGCCGCTACACTACACCCGCCGCCAAACACTCAAGTCCGCCGAGCGCTATATCACCGACGAACTCAAACAATTTGAAGACCAGGTGTTGTCGGCACGTGAAAGAGCGTTATCGCGCGAGAAGCACCTGTATGCAGCGTTGATCCAAACCCTCGCGGAGTCATTGCAACTCTTGGCGCGCTGGAGTGAGGCCATTGCCCAAATCGATATGAGTGCAAACTTTGCGGCCCGCGCCATGGCCTTGCGGTGGAATCCGCCTGAGTTCGTCGATACCGTGCAAATCAAAATTGAAGGGGGCCGCCATCCGGTGGTCGAGGCGCATCTTGACGTTCCCTTTGTGCCGAACCCCACCGAATTGGATCATCAACGCAAGATGTTGATCATCACCGGTCCAAATATGGGCGGTAAATCGACCTATATGCGCCAAACAGCGTTGATTACGCTGCTCGCGCACTGTGGCAGTTACGTACCCGCAGATCGCGCCCAGATTGGGCCGATTGATCGAATTTTTACCCGTATTGGCGCATCTGACGATCTCACCAAGGGCCACTCCACCTTTATGGTCGAAATGTTGGAGGCCGCCAACATCCTCAACAACGCCACCGAACATAGCTTGGTGATCATGGATGAAATCGGACGCGGGACCAGTACTTACGATGGTCTATCACTGGCATGGGCTTGCGCTGAACACTTAGCGGCGAAGAACAACGCCCTGACTTTATTTGCTACCCACTACTTTGAAGCCACAGAATTGTCGGCGCAATTTGCGCATGTACACAATGTCCATCTCAGCGCAGCAGAGCATGCCGATTCGATCGTCTTTATGCATGCCATCAAAAACGGCCCCGCCAGCCAAAGTTATGGCATTCAGGTGGCAAAACTCGCAGGCATTCCCGCAAGTGCCATTCGCGCGGCGCAGCAAAAACTGCAAACCCTAGAAAGTGATAGCAAAACCCATCAATCGATCATCAAGGCACCAAGTGAGTCGCCAAGACAGATTGATTTATTTGCAAGCGAACCGTCAGAAGTTGAGCAGATTTTGCGCGACACCGCGCTCGACAACACGACCCCGATGCAAGCGTTGATACTGCTCGCGGAGTTAAAGCAAAAGCTTTAACGCACTTTGCGACCATCTAGCACCATGGCTAGATGGTCGCCAATGCGCGGTTAGTTGACCAAGTCCAGGCGGACGTGGCTATTTTGAAGGTCAGCGCGCGAAATGCCCGTACCATCATTCATACCGTCAAAATGCCGGAAGGTGGCCACCATGGCATGAATCGCGGCCAGTAAGTCGCCAGTGTGGCCAGTTTCGGAAATGGTGTGCATATTGCGGATTGGAAAGCCAATGGTCACAGCCGCTGCATCAAAGCCCGCAAGCGCTGCTGCCATTGCATCCGTGCCGGTATCACGGCCACTAAAATCGATTTGATAGGGAATGCCCTGCTCTATCGACGCCTGCTCGATGCTATTGATAATAAATTCACTGGTGATGGCACCGCGTCCGATGGTGAACCCTTTGCCCATGGCCAGCGGGTTCATTCGCTTATCGCCAATGCCCGGGGCCGCGTTGTAGTCATGATTGACATCAGAGCCGATCACAATATCTGGCTTCAGCTCACCTGCCAACGCCGTAGAACCGAAGCGACCAATTTCTTCATGAGTAGCAATGGTGTAGAGCACACGCAAATTCTTCAGCGGCGACAGGGCTAAAATACGGGCAACCTCGGTCACCACAAAACAGCCCAAGCCGTTGTCTAGATAGGCACCGTAGAAGGTATCTGGCGACACGCCGCGTTTGATCGGACGGTTGAGAATAATTGGGTCGCCCGGACGAATCCCCATGGCTTCAACCTGCTCTTTTGCGTTGTCACCATGTACCTGCAGCTCGAGGTAGAGCATTTCTGGCTTGATGCCCTTCTCCCCTGTGCGCTGAGCTGGGGCAGAGAAATGAATCGCACCCATCGCCTCGATGGTGCCGCCCTCGATCACACGATAGCTACCTGGCTTACCTGGCTCTGAGGCAAACACCTTTACCTCATGGCCTATCAGCGTGGCGGGCAAAAAGGAGTCCGAATTCACCCATACTTTGCCATCGCTGTCGATTTTGCGAACTTGCAGACGAATCTTATCCGCATGGCCAATGATCATTGCCGTCACCATGTCATCGTGTCCTGGATGCGTGTCAATCACGATGCCCGCATTGCCCTTAAACTGGTGCACAGCCCAACTCTCGGGCATAAACTTTTCAAACTCTGGTTTGATGACCCCATAGCTCATAGCCGCTTCGAAACCCACGGGACTTGGCGCCGCGAGCACATCTCGCATAAACGCAAACTGCTCGTCCGACATGGATTGGGACCAAGGTTGTGTCACGGTATCTGTCATTTAAAATCCTTATGAATGTTCACACCGCCGCTCAACGGTCGGCAGTGCCTGAAAATAAACCATTAATCGGTGTGATTAAGCCCTTCGCAAACGTAGCGCATTGCTCACCACCAACACGCTGGACAATGCCATCGCCAAAGAGGCCAGCATCGGTGAGAGCTGCATCGATGTCCATGCATAAAAGACGCCAGCCGCCACCGGAATAAGCGCGACATTATAGGCAAAGGCCCAAAATAGGTTCTGACGAATGTTGCGCAGCGTTTTTCGGCTCAAATCAATCGCGCTGAGCACGGCGTCTAATCGTTGATTCAATAACACCACATCAGCGCTCTCAATCGCAATGTCGCTGCCTTGACTCATGGCCATACCAACCGAAGCCGCCGTTAAAGCCGCCGCGTCGTTGATGCCATCACCCACGAACGCCACTGTGCCGTATTGCGCTTTGAGCTGCTCGATGGTGTCGACTTTACTCTCCGGGGTTGCATCGCTATGCACCACCGAAATACCCAGTGTGTTGGCAATTCCATGTGCACTTCGGGCGTTGTCGCCCGTGAGCATCACCACCTCAATCGATTGCGACTGAAGCGATTCGACCAGTTTTTGCGCCTGCGGCCGAATTTGATCTCGAAGCGCAATCACCCCTAGCGCATGATCATCTGCCCCAACATAGGCAAGGCTGCAGCCGTCATCGGCAGACTGGTGCGCAAAGTCGCGCAGCGTCTCATCAAACTCGATACCCAGTGACTCAAACCAAGCCAAATTGCCAACCCGCACCCGTTGACCATCGACCATGGCCTCGGCGCCAGCACCTCGATAGGTTTTAAATTGGGTGCTTTCTGCCGGTGTGTGCGGATAAGCCGCCAAAATCGCGGTTGCCAAGGGATGTGCAGAGTGCTGCTCAACCGAGGCGGCGCGCGATAAAAGCTGATCTTGATCGATGTTGGAACTGAGCGCCCCCACAAACTCTGGCTGGCCTTTGGTCAGTGTGCCGGTTTTATCGAACACCACGGCACGGACGCTCGATAAGGCTTGCAGAGCATCCCCCTTTTTAAATAACACCCCTCGCTGCGCAGCGCGTCCAACGCCGACGATGATCGAGGTTGGCGTGGCCAAGCCCATTGCGCAAGGACAGGCAATAATCAGCACCGACACTGCCGCCACCAACGCCTGCGCAACGGGGCCGCCCAGTGCCAGCCACCCCAGCGCGGTCAGCGCGGCAATCGCCAAAATGGCAGGCACGAACCACAACGTGATTCGGTTGACTAAATTTTGGATGGGTAAACGTGTGGCTTGTGCGCGTTGCACCAGCTTGGCGATCTTGGCAATCGCCGTATCCGCACCCACTCCCGTGGCACGATAGGTCAAACTGCCATCTTGATTTACGGTGCCCGCGTAAAGCGGTTGATCAAGGGTTTTGACCACCGGAATAGGTTCACCTGTGAGCATGCTCTCGTCGACATCACTTGCCCCGTCGATCACAATCCCATCGACCGCCACCGTCTCACCGGCTTGCAATTTGAGTACATCATCAACTTGAATATCAGTGACCGCCACACGCTCAAAATCATCACCATTGCGGCGAAGTGCCGTCTTTGCACCGCGCGACAGTAGCGCGCGCACAGCGTCACCAGTGCGATGCTTGGCGCGAGCCTCTAAAAATCGACCTAACAGTATTAACGATATGATGACCGCCGCAGATTCGAAATAGACATTGTGCAAGTCACCCCCGGGCAACAACAGTTGCGCCAGTGAAAACACGAGGGCTGCACCCGAGCCAAGCATCACCAGACTGTTCATATCCGGCGCCCCGTGGCGCAGCGCTGACCAACCCTCAACAAAAAATGCGCGACCGGGACCCACTGCCACCAATAGCGCGAGCACCGCTTGCAGGGACACAAATACCCCCATTGGCATGAGACCACTGACTGCCTGCATTGCACCGGGAATAAAATGCGTCGCCATCACCACCGCAAATAATGGTGTTGTCAAAATCATGGCCCATTTCAGGCGCGCCCCAAGCGCGATATCGGCCTGCACCTCTCTAGACTCGCCTGTGTCGGCTCGGTCGAGCTGAACCTCATAGCCGAAGCGCTTTAACCTTTGCAGCGCCATATCAAGCTGAAATACCCCGCCGTAAACGCAGAGATAAACGCGTCGCTCAATGGGATCCGCGATGGCTTTATCGACACCGTCGATATCCATCAAACGCTGTTCTATTAAACTGAGATTTTCCGTGTTAAGTGCTGGCACAGTTAGGACGATTTCATCTGTCACGGCCGGGTAACCAACCGAGGAGGCCAAGGACACCAATGTCGATAAGTTGTGGCGTTGATCGAATACAAAGCGGCATTCTTTGGTTGCCAGATTGACCTCGGCGGTGTCGATACCCTCGGCGGCAGAGAATTCTCGTTCCGCACGAGCCACACAGCCACCGCAGCGTATCTTATCGAGTTTGAGTGTCAATTCGGACATATCGAGACCTATTGTCTTTGCCAAAAGCGCTGGCAGCGCGGCGTTAATGCAGTAGGATACACCTTGGAAGCCGCCGCAACGCTTGCTTATGTGCAGTCATTTTGAAAACCATCGCGATAGAGCCCACTTATCAACATTATTCAATTTAACGCCGGTTTCAACCACCGATAATGTCGACGTTTGGCCAGGCTACGACGCTCATTTTATCACCCAAGCTGAGGGAACCAATTTCCTCTACACGGGCAGCTTCGGTCTCATGCCTAATTGGGCCAAAAATCAAAAAATTCAATCCAAAACCTACAACGCACGCACCGAAACAGTCGCACAAAAGCCAAGCTTCAAACTGGCTTGGCAACAGCGCCAACATTGCATCATTCCCGCACAAGCCATTTATGAGCCCAAATATGAAGCGGCCCGTGCATTACCCACACGCATTTATGATCGCTATGGTGCACCGCTGCTAATCGCGGGGCTTTGGAATACCTGGCGAAATGGCGAAGGGCACGCCATTAATAGCTTTACCATGCTCACCATTGGCGCAGCAGCGCATTCGCTGATGAAGCAATTTCATCACCCCGACGATGAAAAACGAATGGTGGTCATGCTAAACGTTGAGCAAGCGAAACAGTGGCTCGGTGGTGAGAGATTTAGCGATTATCCTGTGATGCCTGCCAACAACTTGGACTATGACGTCGAGGATGACAGCGCGCAATTGGCACTATTCTAAAAGCGCCCTTTAGCCCTTGCTCAAATCGCCCCAGTGCTGACGAGACGTCCTGCGCTCAATCAACTGTGCAATGAGCGCGATCTCGTCATTGCCCTGATAGCGTTTTTTAGACTGAATGACCTTCGGCAGTGCCTGCCGCACGCCAGCCACCAAGGCCTCGAAGACACGACGAGTATCTTGTCCAGAGAAGCCAAAAGGTGCCGTCAGTCGAATCCAGTGGTGCATGCGCAAATTTTCAAAATCCTGCTCTGTGTTGATTTTGTGAGCGAGCAAGTTTGAACTGCCAATTTCAAGTGCAGTGCATTCAATCCACTGTTGGCGAGCAAGCCTCGCCGTGTGGTAAGCGTGGTCCAAGGCGTAGGTCCGCGTGTGCGCCCGATGGTTGCCAATTAGGGCGTTGAACACCAATTGGCGAATAAAGCGCCAAAGCTCATCATCATCTGCCCCACATGCGCGCCGAACCAATGCGCCGCACTCTATGGCATCTGGGCCACCCGCTTGTTGGTATTTTTTGGCAAACGGCACGCCCATCGCTTGGCAGAAATCTTCATGATGCACCGCGTGTACTTGGCCGTTTTTATTAACAGCACGATCGATACGTTCAATCAGCAGCGCTTTCTTGCTGCCCACTTCGATTGGGGTATGCTTTGCCACCGCAATTCCGACCTCGCTGGCGAGATCCGCGCAAAACTGGCGGTTAAGTAGCTCAAACGCACTTTGTCCTTGTCCGGCCATCAACCAATGCGTGGAATATTGATCGTTTTCTGGCAGTGATATCTTTCCTCCGCTGACATAAACCCCGACCACCGGTATATCACTCGCAATTGACTGCGATACATTCGGCATGCCCGCGAAGAGCGGAAAACGATCAACTTGTTCAATCAACTGCAGAACTTGCGCAGGCGCGAGTGCCTCAGTCCCGTCTGATGCAACTGACTTTGCACGGGCACGGCCAAAGTGAACTGCGCCAAAGCAGTCTCCGCCCAGCGCAGACAACATGGCCTCTCGATCGGCAACATTGAGGCGTAGATTTTTGGCCACCTTTTCACGAATCGGAGATTCGGGGAGCAAGCCATCAAAAAACGCCTCGACACGCATATCGTCGAAAACTTTGTCCATCAACGGCAACGCAGCAGAAATCGCAACGCGCTTCTTGGACGTTAACCAGTCGTCGCTGTATTGAAAACAGAATCGTCCGTCTTGTAGCCACAGTTCGCCGACGGCTTGATCATGTAAACGTACCTTTAGCGGCATCACGCACCCGCATACTTGTTTGTTTTTGTCATCATGCCGCAATGCTCGGCTATCGTCACGCCTTCAACCGTTACTCGTGAATGAACTCTCAATTATCAATTAACAGCACATGAACGGCACGTGGTCCGTGTGCACCAATCTCTATAGTCTGCTCAATATCACCGGTACGGCTAGGACCGGTGATCAAGTTAACCGCACTGGCGGACAAAGCCTCGGCTCGCAATCGCGGCCACAGATCGTTTAACGCTGGAATCACCTGGCTACGCGCCAGTATGACCAAATGGTGATCTGGCAAAAAATTGAACGGCACAGGGTGCAACTGGCTATTCACCACCAAAGTTGCCGTCTCAGCAATGGCCGCCATCGCCCGCGTGACGACCGCAATGTGAGCGCCATCTGTTTGCCCTGTGGCCACCGGCATTTCGAGCCCGTCTGTGGAGATGTGATCGGCCACCAACAGCGCCCCCTCAAGCTGGTGGGCTTGCCAATAGGCATTAACGGCGCGATTGATCTCGGCTTCGGATGTCAATTCAACGGACATCTGCACATTCTGTGCTTGCGCCAGAAAGTCATCGATCACTTGATCAGGCGCCTGACGTTGGATGCGTATATGAGACTGCAAGGGATGCTGAACATCACTTGTCACCGTGTCACGACCAAGCGCAGATTGAATTCTTGCAAAAACAGTAGACTTAGCCACGACGCGACTCCTTGTAGATTTGTTGGAATGTTTTGCCCTCTGGTGCAGGCATATCGCGTTCGTTATTCCAGGGCGTGGGTACTTTTAAGCGGCCATTAAAACTGGCCATGCGCGCCGCGAAAATGCCAATTTTGGTCACGGCATGATAGAGCTTCGGTCGCTTGGCAAGGTTGCCCCAAACTTTCATTAAAAACGGTGTTGGCTTGGCCTCGGCCTGCTTATCTCTGAGCTTGCGCAGCATAGCTGGCAGCGGAATGCTCATTGGGCACACTTCGCCGCAGCGGCCATTGAGAGTACAGGCATTGGGTAGATGCCCTGCTTCGTCGATACCGATAAAATTCGGGGTGACGACGGAGCCCATCGGCCCCGGGTACACCCAACCATAGGCATGGCCGCCAATGCTGCTGTACACCGGGCAGTGGTTCAAACATGCGCCGCAACGTATGCAGCGCAACATCTCCCTAAAGTCATTGCCGAGCATGCGCGTGCGGCCGTTGTCGACCAACACCACATGAAATGCATCCGGCCCCTGCCCTTCATCGGCTTGGCGCGGCCCCCCGTAAAAGCTGGTGTAATTTGAAAACGCCTGCCCGGTCGCGCTGCGTGCCAGAAGCGTTAGCATCAGCCCGGCGTCTTCTAGCGTCGGCACCACTTTTTCAATCCCGGTAATCACCACCTGCGTTTTGGGCAAGCAAGAGGTCAAATCGCCGTTGCCTTCATTGGTCACCAGTACATGCTGGCCCGTTTCGGCCACCAGAAAGTTGGCACCGGTGATCCCAACATCAGCCCCCAGAAACTTCTCACGCAAAATCTGACGCGCCTCAGTCACCAGTTCGGTTCGTTCGGTGAGCTTGGGTCTTTGATGATGCTCTGCAAACAGCTCCGACACCTGCTCCTTGGTCTTGTGAATGGCAGGGGCAATGATGTGACTCGGCATCTCCCCTGCCAATTGCAGTATGTATTCGCCCAAGTCCGTCTCAATCACGTCTAGACCTGATTTTTCCAAGTGCGCATTGAGCCCGACTTCCTCGCTGACCATGGATTTGCCCTTGGTGACTGATTTCGCCCCAACATCCTTGCAAATTTGATCGATAATCCGACAGGCCTCTTCCGCATCATCGGCGTAGTGGACGACACCACCACGCGCCGTCACAGCGGCTTCGTATTGGGCCAGATAATGATCTAAGTGCTCGAGCGTGTGATTTTTGACAATGGCCGCTTGCTCACGAATGGCCTGCCAATTTTCAATCACACCAACCGCTTTGGCGCGCTTACCGACAAAGCCCTCTGCGATGTGTCCCAAAGCTTTTTGTAGATTTTGATCTTTGATGGCTGCCCGCGCATTGGGCACAAAGTGCATCGCTTGTGATTTCATCGTGTCGCTCCAATGGCTGGCGTGGTTGCCTCAACCAGTACTTCGGCAATGTGCCGCACTTCGATATCGTGCCCCTGATGTTGCAACTTACCGGCGATATTGAGCAGGCAGCCCATATCGCCTGCGACAACGGTTTTGGCCCCTGTGTTTAAGATATTGCTCACCTTATCACCCGCTAGTTTGGTGGATATATCGGCGTATTTGAGGCTGAAAGTGCCGCCAAACCCACAACAAACGTTACTGTCTGCCATCTCACTGATGCGGTGGCCACATTGTGTCAGCAGCTCGCGTGGCTCATTGAATATCCCGAGCTCACGCAGCCCAGAGCAGCTGTCATGGTAGGTGATGGTTTTGGGTAATTTAGCCACGGGCAGCTGCACTTGCAGCACCTGCGTCAAAAACTGCAATAACTCATAGCTCTTACCTGCCAGTGCCTCAGCACGCTGTTGCCATTGTGGGTCCTCTGCCAACAGCGTTGGGTAATGCGTGATCACTGTGCCCATACAGCTGCCCGATGCGCCGACCACATAATCAAATCCCTCAAAACGCTCGATCATTTGCTTGGCCAGATCCTTGGCAAGCTTAGTTTGACCGTTATTGAGCGCAGGCTGACCACAGCAAGTCTGGTCTTCAGGCACCTCAACCCTGCATCCGTTGCGCTCTAGTAGCTCGATCGCTGAGAGCCCTACCGAGGGGCGATACGCATCAATTAAGCAGGTGACAAACAACGCCACGTTGAATTCGCTCATGAGTCTTCCAATTCGGTTGATGCTGCAATGATTATCGATTGGCGCTAGACTTGCCAGTGTCAATTGGTCAGACCAATATGAAAAACGCCATTATTGAGGAAATACTGTCTGGACAGCTCAAGCCCGGCCAAAGACTACCCGCCGAGCGGTTACTGGCAGCTCAGCATGGGATATCCAGGGCAAAAGTCAGAGAAGCGCTAGCACAACTGGCCGCTTTGGGTTGGATCCAAACCAAACGTGGCGATGGGTCGCGCGTGAATAACCCCGTGGCCGATCAACTTCAGTTTACGCTCGACACTCCATCACTGAGCGCGCAAGCAAGTCGCTTTTCGATTGCCGATGTCACCGAGTTTAGAGCGCAACTCGAGCCCAATCTTGCCGCCCTCGCCGCAGAACGCCGCAGCGACCAGCAGCTGATGCAAATCGCCTATTGGCGAAAACGCCACAGTGATGAATGGCAATCGGTAGCCCCACAGGTCGACAGTGATATGGCGTTACATCTGGCCATCGCGGATGCCTCTGGCAATGCGGTGGCAATGCACACGCTACGCGCCATTATGTTTGCCGTCAGAGAGCCGATGCGCATTGCCACGCAGCGCGGGATTAAGGCCGGACAGTTTCAACAGATTGCCGCACAACACTCAGCCATCGAAACCGCAATCCGCAAGCGTTCACCTGAGGCGGCACGTCAGGCCATGGCAGAGCATCTAGGCTTTGTTTTGTCTTTGCTGAAATAGACGATAACCAAAGACCGTCAGTACCCACAGTGCAAATGCATCAACAAATGGATCGGACGGCAAGGTTGAGTCGTAATGAACATTGATCGCCGCAAATAACGCTAGAACAGGCAATACTGTCCAATTGAGCTTTCGACCGCCCGAGCGAATTCGCCCATGAGCCCACGCAGCCGCCAAGGCCACCAACAATCCCAATCCTGCGCCAAACAACACATCGGCAAGCCAATGTGCGCCCATTGCCATCCGCGACAGTGCAACCAATGCAGCCATGACAAGCCAAAGGTATTGCTGACGTAACAGTGCAATCAGACCAAGCCCAGTAAAGGCGGTCAAGGTATGACCAGATGGGAAACTACGGGTTTTCACCTCTGGCCCAATGACATGAAGCTGATAGACATTTTCCATCGATGGACGGGGTGCATCGAAGAAATCCTTCAGACCACCAGCGGCGACCGCTGCACCGATAACCGCAATCGCAATCGTCCAGCCATCACTCGGTTTGCGCAGGCACAGCAGCACAACCAAAGGCAACACCAAATGTGCATCACCAAACTCACTGATACTGCCCCAGAATAGATCGCCGAATACTCTGGACACCCGATTAAAATCAGCCGTCAGTAGCTCGCTTATTAGCGTTTGGTGTAGCGCCAGTCCGCAAGCGATGAGCACCATGGATATGCCTAAATACACGCGTTCTGGCTTAGATAAATTACTCAGCAGATTCAACATCTTCAAACAAATCCAATTCAGGGTTATACACCGGGGTTTGTAGATCGAAAGCGCCAACGACACTATGAAAAACCAAGTTCTGATTCACCTCTGCCTCTGGGCGCAGCCACTTGGATTTTATGCGTTTAGCTGATTGAAACGCTTCATTTGTCCAAACCAAAAATGGAATATTGCGCTGCACATCAGGCGCCATCACATTGGGTGTGCCGTGTAGATACAACCCAGACTCGCCAAGTGACTCACCATGATCTGAAACGTACAAAATCAGTGTAGGTCTGTTTGGTTTTGACTCAACCAATTCAGAAAGTTTGAACAGAAAATAGTCAGTGTATGCAATTGTATTGTCATAACTATTTAGTAGGGACTGTCGACTGCACAAGTCTAGCTGTATCGAACGGCACACAGGCGAAAATACCTCAAATGAATCTGGGTATTTTTCAAAATAGTTAGACCCATGACTACCGGTTTGATGTAGCACCACGAAGTCTCTGCGAGCACCATTTTTTTCTAAAAGCACTTCCAAGCCGTGAAGCAAACCCATATCCTCATAAATATCCCCACAATTATAACTCTCACACTCTGATACGATCTCTGACCTAGTTTGATATAGATCAACAATAGATTTTGGCTCTCCCCAGTTGTTTGTGCGCCAAGTTACATGGACGCCCATTCGACTCAAGTAGTTCTGCAATGGCTCATAATTGATGAATGATGATCTTTTGTTTCCCATGTGCGACAAAATACACTCGAGAGACCCTGAAGTGTAAGTAGTACATGAGCGTGGAGATGGCAATGGTACAAATCCCTTTTCGATCGTGTAGGGTTGTGTATCTCTCTCGTAGCCATACTGACGAAAGTTTGCTGAACGGGCAGATTCGCCAATAACCAATATAGTTAGTAAATTGGGTATTGAACTTTTGCCAAAATCACCATCCGGAAGAAGTTCTACTGGCTTCACATCGATTGAATTGGAAACATGCATCCATGTATTACCTACGTAATTCCATGGCAAAATCAATCCACCCAGCTGCTTACTGTGCTCTCCAATCCAAGGCCATGTTGACGATGTAACAAACGCCCACACCAAAAAAACAAACGTCGAAAAGGGAGCAATTAATAGTCTAAATAAAAACCTCGGAAAAATTATTTTTTGCATAGCAATAAGCCATGCCGGAAGAACCCCAAAAAATGCAACGTCAAAAAAAAAGGTAAAACCTAAGTAAACCGATGCCTCACTTACCCTAGTATTAAATACATTTCCGACCATCGCCAAATCAATTACGACGCCGTAACGCACCATAAAGTGCATTGCAACTCCATTCAAAACAAAAAGAGAAGACAATATTAACTTTAAGAAAAATGACCCAAATAGCGATAAAAAACCACAAGCAATAAAGCTAAATATAAAATTTATTATAAATATTGAAAAAAATATCAAAACATCTGATTTTTTTGAAAAATCCAGGTTTTCCAACAAAAAAATTGCTAGTGGCCAAGCATAATATAAGATTTGAAAAAAAATAATTACAGTCAAGAATTTAATCAAAGACCATGTTTGCCTAAACACCATAATGAATAACAAACCTCACTCATCATCATAATCAAATGCATCAATCGCCGCCAAGGCCTCGTCGGCAGACTCAACATATTGAAACAATTCGATATCTTCTGGGCTGATTGTGCCTGCATCGGCAATGGCGTCCCAGTTGACGATTGACATCCAGAATGACTTGCCGAACAGCAAAATTGGCAATGGCTTCATGCGCTTTGTTTGCACCAGCGTAAGTGTTTCAAACAGCTCGTCTAATGTGCCGAAACCACCCGGGAAGACAGCGATCGCCTTGGCCCTGAGTAAAAAGTGAATTTTTCGTGTCGCGAAATAATGAAAGTTGAAGCACAGCTCTGGGGTGCAGTATTCGTTGGGGGCTTGCTCGTGCGGCAGCACGATATTGAGCGATATTGATTTGCCACCGGCTTCGGCTGCGCCGCGATTACCTGCCTCCATCACGCCCGGGCCGCCCCCTGTGCACACCACCCACTCTTTGTTGTCGGATGCGATCGAGCGCTCAGTCATTTTTTGCGCAAACAACCGCGCTTCGTCGTAATACGCCGATAACTTTGCGAGTGTGTCGGTTTTGGCAGAGTCGCGATTGGCAGGGCTTGGAATTCGCGCGCCACCGAACAGCACAGTGGTAGACTCAATGCCCGCCTCAGCCAGTGCCAGTTCAGGCTTCAGCATTTCTAATTGCAAACGCAATGAGCGCAGCTCGTCACTGGTGAGAAATTCATCGTCAGCAAACGCCAGACGATAGGTGCTTGACAGGGTTTGCGCCGTTTGCGGAACGACTTTGGCCTGCTGCATGTCCTTTTTTGCGTTGGGAAAGCGCTTTTGCGCTCGGATGCTCTTTTTCATGTGTGCGGGGTAATTTATATGAATCCACAAGGATACGTCATCGCGATGAGTTTTCGCTTACTGAGTGTGATTTTTTGTTCACTGACCGCCGCTACAGCCCTTGCAAATCCGCTGGCGCTTTATCAGCGCGCTTATCCCAGCACCGTCACAACAATTGATACGCAAAACGTGTTAATCCGACAACAACCACTCAATGCAATTGAGGCGACACCGACCTTATTTGAGCAAATTGCAGAACCCTATGCTGCGCACTTTCACCCACCGTTTAACGATGCAGGACGTGCGCGGAATCCGCTTTTCTTTGCATTAATGTATGGCGAGGATAACGCGGCTGTGGAGTCACAGTTGACCACCATCGATTGGTTCGGCAAATCCGTCAAAGTCACCACCATCAACGATGTGCATCTCAAACTTCAAAGCATCCAAGCAGCACTTGCGCAGCTGCCCGAGGCCGAGCGCAAAATCGCAGAGGGCACTGCAGGGACGTTCAATTACCGAAAAATTGCCGGCACAGACGACCTCAGCTCGCATGCCTACGGTATTGCGATTGACCTCGCCGTCGAGCATGCAAACTACTGGCGATGGGGTCGAAAGGCGGATGGCAGCTTTGACTACCAAAACCGCATCCCGCACGCCATTGTCGACATTTTTGAAGCGCACGGCTTTATCTGGGGTGGGAAATGGCATCACTTCGATACGATGCACTTTGAGTATCGGCCTGAGATATTATTGACTCAGTAGTTGAGGCGGCCTGTTAAAAAGACCATTTCGGTACAGCCAGCGCCGCAGATTGGGTACACTATTGCACCTTTAATCCTCACTTCGCTCGAGCAAAAGACACCGGTCCAATGTCCTATCGACAAAACATCAAAATTCAATGGTTTATCGCCGGACTCGCCGTCGTACTGTTTGCTGTCAAAATGTTCGCATGGCTGCTGACCGATTCTGCATTGATTCTCGGCGATGCCTTGGAAAGCGTGGTCAATATCGCCGCTGGACTGATTGGGCTGTATTCGCTCTATCTCTCGGCAAAGCCACGCGATGAAGACCACCCGTACGGTCACGGTAAAATCGAGTTTATTAGTGCGGCCATTGAAGGCGCGTTGATCATCTTCGCAGGCATCATGATCATCATCGAGAGTGTTGGCAAATTCTTCGATGGCTCTGAAATCCAGAGTTTGATGACCGGGATTTACCTGATCGCCTTCACTGCAGTGGTCAATTATGGCATCGGCATCTGGGCGATACGTACCGCCAAACGCACAAAATCTCCTGCCTTACAGGCAAGCGGTGAGCACTTGTTGACCGATGTCTACACCACCGGCGGCATCATCTTGGGCCTTGGGGCGGTCAAGCT
The DNA here is from genome assembly GCA_013373515.1 of Gammaproteobacteria bacterium. Lineage (GTDB taxonomy): Bacteria > Pseudomonadota > Gammaproteobacteria > JABXHR01 > JABXHR01 > JABXHR01. The sequence continues at coordinate 19,679 of JABXHR010000253.1, forward strand.
CACCTCTATCCAGTCCCTCGACCCCGTCATCGCCATTGCCTTTGCCGTGTTTATCGTATTTAACGGCACGCGTATCATCCGCAGAGCCATCGCCGGCATTATGGATAAGGCGGACGATCAACTGCTCGACAATGTGGTGTCTACATTGGAGCAAGGGCGCTCTGAGCATTGGATTGATGTGCACAATCTCAGGGTCATCAAGTATGGCAGCGTGCTTCACTTTGACTGCCACCTGACGCTGCCGCGCTACATGAATGTGGTGGATGCCCATCAGCAAGTCGACCTGCTCGAGGATGTGATTCGTGACGAATACGGCGAGTCCACCGAGATGTTTGTGCACATTGATGCCTGCAAACCCGATATGTGCGAGTTCTGCGCTGTCGCAAACTGTGCCATCCGCAAGGCTGCCTTTAAGAAGCAAATCGTCTGGACGCCTTACAATATCCGGCTTAATTCCCAACACCAACTAGAAGACGAGCATTGAACGCTGCGCTGTCAGGCTTCGGGCTCGGCTTCAGCTTAATTCTTGCGATAGGCTCGCAAAACGCCTTTGTGCTGCGCCAAGGACTTAAAAACCAACATGTGCTTGCGGTGGTGTTGGTGTGCGCACTCTCAGATGCACTACTGATCGCCGCTGGGGTTTCTGGTTTCGGCGTTTTAGTCCAAAAAGCCCCATGGATAGAACCAATGGCCAAAATCGGTGGTGCGCTATTTTTAACGGTTTACGGCCTTCGCGCACTCTGGTCAGCATACCGATCCAACGATGCCATGCTGGCGGCCAATGATCGCGACCAAACGCTCTGGCAAGCGATGGCAGTTTGTTTAGCCTTTACTTGGCTCAACCCACATGTTTATCTCGATACGGTTATCTTACTCGGCTCGGTATCGACCCAATTCGCGGGTCAAAAGCTCGCCTTTGCCCTCGGCGCAATGAGCGCAAGCTTGGTATTTTTCTTCGCACTTGGCTTTGGCGCAAAAGCGCTCAGTCCGCTTTTCGCCTCGCCCAGGTCTTGGCGCATGCTCGATGCAATTGTCGGTATCACCATGCTTAGCATCGCAGTTTCTTTGCTGAATTAATTTTTCAATCGGTCGATATCTCCTATACATGTGGAGTATCAAGATGATAAGAAAAATAGGCTTAGCCGCCATTTTGATGTTGAGTGCAAACACCTGCTTTGCGCTTGAAAAAGACAAGGAAATGCACTTTGCGGTGGGGTTTAGCTTAGGCGCGCTCAACACCAGCGGAGACAGCCGAAGCGGCATGCTTTTGGGGTGTGCAGCAGGGTTGGCCAAAGAAGCTTATGACGCTCAGGGCAATGGCACCGTCGAAGCTGCTGATGCGGTGATGACCTGCGCAGGCGCTGCGCTCAGTTCGATATTGTTGGACTTTGTGAAGGGTCTATAGTTGCGCGGCCTTAAATGCCTCGCGCAGCACATCAGCATCACCGATATGATTCATCAAAATCAAAATCAGCCGGGCATTGAGTGCCTGACTTTGGTCCGCATCTAAGCCGTCATGCAACAACAAAAGCTCGTTGTAGAGCTGATCATGTTGATCAGCGAAATTGTAGTCAAGATTTAACACTGCTCACCTCCGGCACGTGCAAGCGCCGACAAGATGTCCGACTCAGTCGGCGCGGTCCACTGTGCGGCAACATGTTGATCGGGTCGAATCAAATAAACACCTTGGCCATAGTCCTTGACAGCTTTGCCGGTGGCGTCTTCGTAACCACCGTCACCGATCACGATGGATTCAAGTCCATTTACCCTGATTTCACAACCAACGCACAGCAACTTAAACGCCCCGCCCAGCATTGGTAGCAACCACTGAGGCCGCCCATTTAGACTAAGCGGCGCATCTGGACAAACCTGTCCAGTTCTGACCGTTGAGATGGCAGGCGATGGCGTTTGAAGGGCAAACTCCTCCAACACACAGGGCACCGATAGCCGACCGGCATTGACCATTCTGCGCGCAAACGCCCGCGTTTTTGCAAGATCTAGGACCGCATCGCGAAACAACGTCGCAACTGAGGTTTCGGGTGACATATATTGGGTTGTCCAAGTCGAATTACGGATGTTCTCCTCGCTGCCGTAGACCCGCTCTTGATTGTAGGTTTCCATCAAGGAAGTATCGGCCTCGCCCCTGACAACACGGGCCAATTTCCAACCTAAATTATCAATGTCGTGAATACCGCCATTGCCCCCGCGCGCACCGAATGGCGACACTACATGCGCACTGTCGCCTGCAAAGACCACCCGATCATGTACAAAGCGATCTAGCTTGGCACAGCGAAACTGATAAACCGACACCCAATCCAACTCGAACGGCCGCTCACCAACCACTTTTTTGATGCGCGGGATGACCCGCTCAGGTTGCTTTTCCAATGCAACATCAGCATCGGCACCGAGTTGCAAATCGATACGATAGATATTGTCTGGCTGCTTATGCAACAAAGCAGACTGCCCTGGATGAAATGTCGGCATAAACCAAAACCAACGCTCCGAGGGGAAATCGGCTTCCATTTTGATATCCGCAATCAAAAACTGTTCGTCGAAAACTTGTCCTTTAAATTGCAAGCCCAAGGCGTCGCGCACAAATGACTTGGCGCCATCACAGGCAATCAGCCATTGCGCGTTTAGGGTGTAATCGCCAAAGGGAGTTTCCAGATCAAGCTCGACTTGATCTGGCTGGTTACGCACGGCGACCACTTTGTTTTTAAATCGAATTTCGATCAAATCGGGAAAATCAGCGCAGCGCTCAATGAGATATTGTTCAACGTAATATTGCTGCAGATTGATAAACGCCGGATATTGGTGTCCGGCCTCGGGCAGCAGATCAAACGTGTAAACCTGCTCATCGCCAACATGCACGCGCCCCAATTGCCATGTCACGCCTTTTTCGAGCATGCGCTGACCGACGCCGAGCCGATCAAATATCTCAAGACTGCGCTTTGCCCAACAGATCGCACGACTACCCACCGACACCACGTTGTTATCGTCCACCACGATGGTCTTTATGCCTTGCAGTGCAAGATCAATCGCCGCTGCAAGGCCAATTGGCCCTGCACCGACAATCACCACCGGTGCGTCGCTTCGCTGCCCGTCTAACTCGCGGGGTTTTATGACATCGTAGGTTTGATAGTCGTAGGTGCCCATCTCAACTCCTAGGCTTGCAAGTCATTCCACATTTGCAAATCGCGCTCTGCGGTCCAGACACGAGGTGTATCAATGCCTTTGGCTTCGTCGAACGCTCGCGCCACATTAAAAGGCAAACAGTGCTCGTAAATGGCATAGTCACTGAATTTTGGATCACACACCTCACGCACAGCTGCCATGGCTTCTTTGAGAGAGCCGCCGCGCGCGGCGACTTGTGCGGCGGGTCGGTAGGTCGATTCGACAAAATCGCGGGTATTCTCAATGGCCTGTCCCACCATCTCGTCGCCGACCAAGGCATCACCGCGACCTGGTGCAATGGCTCTCGGGCGATAAGACGCAATGGCGTCTAAAGTGTTGCCCCAATCATTGAAATGCCCATCGCCACAATAACAAGCACTGTGATATTCAACGATATCCCCCGTAAACATCACTTGCTCATCAGGCACCCACGCCACAATATCGCCCGCCGTGTGTGCACGCCCCAGATGCATCAGCTCCACGCGGCGATGGCCTAAATGCACTGTCATTTTACGTTCGAAGGTCAACGTGGGCCAAGTCAACCCTGGAATGCTCTCATGCCCCTGAAACAGTCGTGGAAACCGCTGAAATTCACTGTCCCAATCCTCTTGTCCACGCTCATGAATCATGCCCAAACATTTGTCTGAAGCGATGATCTCAGAGGCGTCATAGGCCGAAGCACCCAAAACCCGCACAGCATGATAATGACTGAGCACCACATGCTTAATCGGCTTATCGGTGACGCTGCGGATGCACTCAACCACTTTGTGCGCAAGACGCGGCGTGGCCTGGGCATCCACGATCATGACCGAATCATCACCGATGATCACGCCAGTGTTTGGATCGCCCTCTGCGGTGAA
>JABXHR010000061.1 GCA_013373515.1 Gammaproteobacteria bacterium
CAATCCATCGCGGTGTCGCCGCCACCTAGTACCACGACATTTTTGCCTTTCATGTCAATAAAGTCGGCAGCGTCTTTCTCCCAGCCCTCGACTCGATTGATATTCGAGATTAGGTAGGGCAGTGCTTCGTATACGCCCTCGGCATCTTCACCCTCATAACCACCTTTCATGTAGGTGTATGTGCCCATGCCGAGGAAAACGGCATCGTATTCTTCTAGCAGGCTGTCAAAGTTGATGTCTTTACCGACTTCAACGCCCAGTTTGAATTCGATGCCCATGCCTTCGAGGATCTCGCGGCGTTTGCGAACAACGTCTTTTTCGAGTTTGAATGGTGGGATTCCGAACGTCAGCAGGCCGCCGATTTCTGGCTGCTTGTCGAACACGGTGACTGCAATGCCTTGCTGAACCAAGATGTCTGCACAACCTAACCCTGCAGGCCCTGCGCCGATAACGGCCACTTTTTTGCCGGTGCTAACCACGTGGCTGAGATCTGGCTTCCAGCCCATTTCGAACGCTGAGTCGGTGATGTATTTTTCGACGGCACCGATGGTGACTGCGCCAAACCCATCATTAAGCGTACAAGCGCCTTCGCAAAGGCGATCTTGTGGGCAGACGCGACCACAGATTTCCGGTAGTGAATTGGTTTTGTGCGATAACTTCGCCGCTTGTTCTAGCTTGCCTTCGTTGACCAGCTTGAGCCAGTGCGGGATGTGATTGTGAACCGGGCATTTCCAAGAACAATAAGGATTGCCACATTCGAGGCAGCGACCAGCTTGTGAGGCGGCGCTCTGCGCACTGAACTGACCGTAGATTTCTTTGAATTCTTTGACGCGCTTTTTGGCAGGTTCTTTGTCGGGGTCTATTCGTGGCTGATCTAGAAACTGGAATGGGTTACTCATTTACGTACCGGTCATGTTGTTGCCCGTGGCGGGCCTCAACGTGCGGTGAGCACGAGTATTAGACGCCAAAGGCGATGTTGCAAAGGGGTTTACAAATCGATTGGTTGCGTCTGATGCGGTCAGAGTGCCGCATCAATGTCTGCAAAAGCGTTTGTACTGTAATTAGTACAAACGTACGCGACGTGATGTCTCTTTTGAAAGCTTTTTCTGAGCGCGTTTTACCGCAGCCGCTTTGCGACGCTTGCGCTCTGTGGTTGGCTTTTCGTAAAACTCGCGACGACGCGTTTCGGTAAGCACTCCCGCTTTTTCGCATGAGCGCTTAAAGCGGCGCATCGCTAACTCAAACGGTTCACTTTCCTTAACTCGTACTGAGGGCATTTGTATAATCCAAGCTGTGGTTTAATAAAAGAACACGAAATATTAACGGATAAATGATGAGTTGCCAAGTAAAACCTATCGTCGCGATTGAAACATCCTGTGATGAGACTGCGGTTGCGGTTTATCAGTTGGGCGAGGGCTTGCTGTCGCAGGCGCTTTTCTCTCAGGTTGAATTGCACGCCCTATACGGCGGTGTTGTGCCAGAGCTGGCCGCGCGAGACCATGTGGCGCGCTTGCCAGAATTGTTTCAAAAAGCGCTTTCTGACGCAAATTTGCAAGTTGGCGATATTGGTGGCGTGGCCTACACAGCCGGGCCGGGGCTTGTTGGGGCGGTAATGACGGGGGCGTCGTTTGGGCGTTCGATTGCGCAGACGCTTGGGGTGCCGGAAGTCCCGGTGCATCATTTAGAGGGGCATATTCTGTCTGTATTGTTGGATGGGGCGATTGAGCTCCGGCCGTTTCCATGGTTGACTTTATTGGTGTCAGGTGGTCATACGCTGCTGATACGGGTGGACGGTTGGGGGCGATATTCTGTGATCGGCGAGAGTATCGATGATGCGGTGGGCGAAGCATTCGATAAGGCGGCAATGGTATTGGGTTTCGATTATCCCGGTGGGCGTGCTTTGGCGGAATTGGCGGCATCAGGTGATGACGGCGCTGTGCGATTTGCGCGGCCAATGCTGGCCAAGGGGTCGCTGGATTTTAGTTTCTCTGGTTTGAAAACGGCTTTTGCGACGCAGCACAAGAAAATGCGGCACTCGAACGAGGATTTGGCCGCAAGCTATCAAGCGGCAATCGTCGACGTTTTGGTAAAAAAGGTGCTGTTGGCTTGCGACGCTGTGTCGCCCAATCTGCTGGTGCTGGCCGGTGGGGTGGCGGCCAATCAGCGTCTGCGGGATGAGCTAGCGGCGGTGAGGGGCGTGAAAGTTGTCGCCCCTGCCATGGCTTATTGCACCGATAATGCGGCAATGATTGCTGTGGCTGGCGCGCTGCGCCAAGCCGGCGGAGGTGTCGAATCGGTCAGTGGTGTTCGGGCTCGCTGGGATTTGTCTGAGTTGTCAGGATTTGCCGTTGAATCGCAGTTCTTCGCCCTTGATGAGGCGTGAGAAATTTTCCTTGTGACGGTAAGCCGACCAGATTGATAACACGCAAATAATCAGTGATTGAGTCACGGATTGTTCGGTCATGTAAACAATCACTGGTGCAGCGATAAACAACGCAACAGCGCCCAATGCAGAGGTTTTGGTGAGCTTGTAGCCGCCTAGCCAAAACAGGGCGCACAATGCGCACGCGATTGGCGAAATGCCCAGTAAAATACCGAAATACGACGCGACACCTTTGCCGCCCTCAAAGCCAAACCAAACAGGGTAGAGGTGTCCAAGAAAAGCCGCAAAGCCCGTCAATAATACGATTTCCGCAGGTGCTCCTAAGTATTGAGCAGCCCACATTGGGATTGTGCATTTGAGCAGGTCACCTAAAAGCGTCAAGGCTGCGGGTAGTTTGCCACCAATTCTCATTACATTGGTCGCGCCAGGGTTCTTTGATCCTTCCGACCTTGGGTCGGCAAGATTGAACGCTCTGCAGACAAAGATTGCTGAGGATAATGAGCCGAATAAGTATGCAGTTACAATTAGGCCAATAGCGGTTGCAATTAATGCGGTGTCAAGCATAATGCTTTGTTCCATCGATACGGTTGGGGGTGCTCGTGCGTCTCGTAACTATAAACTAATCTCGCCGTAGGGGAAGCTATGGCGTATATTAGTGAGTGGACTGAAGACGACGAAGCCGTCATCGTGTTGCGGCCCAATCGGTCGATGAATTGGAAGCAGAACAAGGTAGTTGTTCTGGTGGTTGCCGCAGTGGTCGGTTCGGTTGCTGTACCGATGGCATTTTTGGGTTTCTGGCCCGTTCTGCCGTTTGCCGGACTTGAAGTTGCCGCGCTTTGGTATGCGCTGTACCTCACTCAGCGCAAGCTGATGGTGGTTGAGAAACTAACCATTCGGCAGACAGAGATTTGTATTGAGCGGGGTATCGAGTCAGTCGATGAATCGCTTGTAATTCCGCGGCAATGGAGTCGCCTGTGTTACCGGAAGTCAGAAGAATTTTTCGACATCGGTGAGTTGTCGATTAGGTGGCACGCAAACAGGGCGCTAATTGCACGTTCGCTTGGTGAAGCAGGGCGTGAAGAAGCCTTTGAAGCATTAAAGCCTCACTTTGATGCCGTGGAAGTCAGAAAAAATTGAGAATTTCTAGAGTTTATAATTAAGGGTACGGAGACATTCATGTCGAAACTTAGACAAGCATTGGCTTTGTTTGCCGCAGGTTTTGCGGGAATAGTAAACGCCGAATCTTTAGATGCTGTTCCGCTGAATATGCCTGTTGGCGTGACTGAAATCAGCCGCAGTGTTTACGGGTTGCACATGACCATCTTCTGGGTCTGTGTGGTGATCGGTATTTTGGTGTTTGGCGTCATGGCCTACTCCATTTTTGCGCATCGCAAGTCTCGCGGCGTTACGCCTGCAACTTTCCACGAGAGCCACACCGTCGAAATGATTTGGACAGCTGTGCCATTTTTAATTCTCGTTGTGCTGGCCGTGCCAGCTGCGAAAACGCTGGTTGCGATGGAAGATTCGTCTGACTCCGAACTGACAATCAAAATTACTGGTTATCAGTGGAAGTGGCACTACGATTACCTCGATCACGACGTCGCCTTTTTCTCATCGCTCAATGCTGAGCACAATGCGGCTCGTCAGCTTAACTCCCCAACAGCAGGTGACATTCCTTCGATGGAGACTTACCTGAAAGACGTTGATAACGAGCTCGTGATTCCGGTGGGTAAAAAAGTCCGTTTCCTTCACACATCAGACGACGTTATCCATAGCTGGTGGGTTCCAGCGCTAGCACTTAAGAAAGATGCGATTCCCGGTTACATCAATACTAACTGGGCGAAGGTTGAAGAGCCAGGCGTGTATCGTGGCAAATGTGCAGAGCTCTGTGGTCGCGACCACGGGTTCATGCCAGTCGTTGTTCGCGCAGTGCCTCAGGAAGAGTTTGATGCTTGGCTCGTCGAGCAGAAAGGTGGCAATGTGGCTGCGGGCGGCACTGACACTGCCGTCGATGAAGCACCTGCTACAGCAGAGGAGGCCGTTGTCGAAGAAGCCGCGCCTGCTGCAGCAGACGACAAAGATGCGCTTATGGCCAAGGGTCAAACCATTTACAACAATGTATGTGCAGGCTGCCACCAAGTGACCGGCGCAGGTTTGCCAGGCGCGTTCCCCGCCATCACCGGCAGTGCAGTTGCGACGGGTGACAAGGCGGGACACATTGCGTTGATTTTGAACGGTGTTGCCGGCAGTGCAATGTCTTCGTACGCGTGGATGCCGGATGAGGACATTGCTGCAGTGTTGACCTACCAGCGCAACGGTTTGGGCAACAGCGTCGGCGATGTGGTCACTGCAGCTGACGTTGCTGCAGCGCGTTAAAGTTTAGTAATAGGAGTAATCGGAATGAGTGCAGTAGATACGCATCACGATGAACATCACGCGCCGCCGGCGTCGAGCATCAAGCGTTGGTTGTTCACCACGAATCATAAAGATCTTGGCACCCTATATTTGTGGTTCGCCCTGATTATGTTCTTTATCGGCGGAGCGATGGCGCTGATTATTCGTCTGGAGTTGTTCCAGCCGGGTCTTCAGTTCGTCGATCCTTCTTTCTTCAACCAAATGACAACCATGCATGCGTTGATCATGATCTTTGGTGCCGTTATGCCAGCGTTTGTCGGTTTGGCAAACTGGATGGTTCCAATGATGATCGGCGCACCTGATATGGCGTTGCCACGAATGAATAACTGGTCATTCTGGATCATGCCAGCTGCAATTGGTTTGCTGCTGTCTACATTGTTTATGGAGTCAGGCGGCCCAGCAGGCGGTTGGACAATGTACCCACCGTTGGTTCTTCAGGGTGGTGACAGCTTTGCGTTCTTTATTTTCTCGGTTCACTTTATGGGCATTTCGTCCATCATGGGCTCGATTAATATCGTCGCAACCATTCTCAATATGCGTGCGCCTGGCATGACGCTGCTGAAAATGCCATTGTTCGTTTGGACTTGGTTGATCACAGCATTCTTGCTGATTGCCGTTATTCCAGTACTTGCTGGCGCAGTCACCATGTTGCTCACAGACCGCTTCTTCGGCACTAGCTTCTTCAACGCTGCAGGTGGCGGTGATCCGGTACTTTATCAGCATATCTTCTGGTTCTTTGGACACCCAGAAGTTTATATCTTGATTTTGCCAGCGTTCGGCGTGATCTCAGAGATCATCCCAACTTTCGCTCGTAAGCGCCTGTTTGGATATGCTTCAATGGTGTATGCGACAGCTTCAATCGCTTTCTTGTCGTTTATCGTTTGGGCTCACCACATGTTTACTGTGGGTATGCCTCTGGCGGGGGAACTATTCTTTATGTTCTCCACGATGATGATTGCAGTTCCAACTGGCGTAAAAGTATTTAACTGGATTGCGACCATGTGGCGCGGTGCAATGACTTTTGAAACACCAATGTTGTTTGCATTAGGCTTCGTCGTGATGTTCACCATCGGTGGTTTCTCTGGTTTGATGCTTGCGATCACACCTGCGGATATCCAGTATCATGATAGTTACTTTGTCGTTGCGCACTTCCATTATGTGTTGGTGCCCGGCGCCATTTATTCATTGATGGCTGCTGCATACTACTGGCTGCCTAAGTGGACCGGCCATATGTATGACGAAAAGCTTGGTCAGTGGCACTTCTGGTTGTCGACCATCTTTGTCAACTTGTTGTTCTTCCCAATGCACTTTGTTGGTTTGGCGGGCATGCCACGTCGTATTCCTGACTACAACCTGCAGTTCGCTGATATGAATGCACTGGCGTCAGTGGGTGCATTTGGATTTGGATTTACTCAAATCTTGTTTGTTTACATCATCGTCAAAGCCGTTCGCGGTGGTGAGAAAGCAACCGATCAAGTTTGGGATGGTGCGGATGGTCTAGAGTGGACGGTTCCGTCTCCAGCGCCATATCACACATTCGATACACCACCGGATGTGAAGTAGGTCAGTATAAGAATGAGGGCTCAGAAACGATCTGAGCCCATTTGGCAGAGTGATGATGTTGTCTAATAAAACTGTTGTCGTAATTTTGGTGGGTATTGCTGTGCTTGTTTATGTTGGGAGCATTGCGATATTCCTAATGAAGAACAGCTAGATGAAAAGTCAAAACAAAAGTCACTTTATGATTGCCCTCCGGCTTGCGATGTTGAGCATCGCAATGTTTGGTTTCGGGTTTTTGATGGTCCCGCTGTACGACTTGATTTGTGAAGTCACGGGGCTGAATGGCAAAACTGGCAGACTAGACGCGGCTGAGGCAGCTGCGATTTACGAGCCAGACTACAACCGAAAAATTCGCGTCGAATTCAGCGTGAGTGTCAACGGAAAGGACGCTTGGGAGTTTGGCTCCGCTGTCCCTTCGATGATGGTCAGTCCCGGCGAGTCCTACACGACAAACTTTGTCGCCAAGAACTTGTCCGATGCAGCGGTGATTGGTCAGGCCATTCCGAGCGTGGCGCCTTCAAATGCGTCGCTATATTTTCATAAAACAGAATGCTTTTGCTTTAACGAGCAAAAGTTTGAAGGCAATGAGCTGAAAGAGATGCCGGTGACGTTTGTGATTGACCCAAAACTCCCGCCCTCTGTTGATGTGATTACGCTTTCATATACATTTTTTAATAAAAGTTAAGAGTTAGGAGAAGCTATGGCTGGTGGCAGCTACTACGTACCGCATCAGGCGAAATGGCCGATTGTTGGAACCATTGGTCTGTTTGTATTCTTTGTTGGGTTTGCAAACTTATTAAATGGCGCGAGCATCGGGCCAACTGTACTTGCTGGCGGAACAGCCATTCTTGTCGTCATGATGTTCGGCTGGTTTGGCGATGTCATCCGTGAATCCGAAGGCGGCATGTACAAGAAGAACGAAGGAATGTCCTTCCGCATGGGAATGGGTTGGTTCATTTTCTCAGAAGTGTTCTTTTTCGCTGCGTTCTTCGGGGCATTGTTCTATGCACGTCAATTGGCTTTGCCATGGTTAAGCGGTGAAGGCGCGGGCGCGACAACGCAAGCGATCTTGTATCCAGAGTTTAGCTTCACGTGGCCTAACACAGCCAATGGCCCAGAGGCGATCGGCGGACAGTTTGAAGCCATGGGAGCGTTTGGTCTTCCATTGATCAACACATTGCTGCTGCTGACATCAGGTGTGACCTGTACGATTGCCCACCACGCCATTAAGGAAGGTAAGCGCAAATCAATGTCAATGTGGTTGCTTGCCACGGTGATTTTGGGTGCAATCTTCCTGACCTTGCAGGTGGAAGAATATGCGCACGCCTACAACGAGCTAAACTTAACACTTGAGTCTGGAATTTATGGCAGCACATTCTTCATGTTGACTGGGTTCCACGGGTTCCATGTTGCAATGGGTACCCTGATGCTGTTTATCGTGATGATTCGCGGTTTCCGCGGTCACTTTACAGCTGAAAATCACTTTGCATTCGAAGCGTCTGCTTGGTATTGGCACTTCGTTGACGTGGTTTGGCTGGGTTTGTACGTATTCGTTTACTGGTTGTAAACGCGCGTCAAATTGATCAAACGGCGGCTTTGTCCGCCGTTTTTTATTGTATGGGCGAGCGGTTAGGTGTGAGCCAACCGAAATAGGCGGCAATCAACAATACCGAAATGGCCAAGATTGAAAGAGAGATGCGAAGTGTAAGCGCGTTGACTGTGCGCTTGGAGTTGTCAGTGTCTCGCATCATAAATAGTAATGCTGAACCCATTGAGCCGACGATGACCATTAGTAGCGCGATGACAGTAAATTTGACCACAGCGTTTCTCCTAAATTAAGCGGCACAGTCTACCATGCGAATTGTTCTCGGTTCTTTTCGATTCCAAGTCTCCTGGCTCGTGCTCATCGCATCGCTGATGGCAATGGTGCTGTTGATTAATTTGGGGCTATGGCAGTGGGGCAGAGGCGATGAGAAACAGCAAATGAACCTTGCTGCCGAGAGTGCGCTCGAGGCACCGCCTGTGGTCTCTAGAAACATAACTGCACTTGATGAATACACCAAGGTGCAAATTGACCCGGAATCCGTCTCCGATAAGCATTTTCTGCTTGATAACCAAGTGAGTCAGCAACGTCCAGGCTTCTTGGTACTCATGCCATTACAGTATCAAGGCAAATGGTATTTGGTAGATCGAGGTTGGGTGCCAATGATGGCAGATCGCAGTATTAAGACGCCTCTGGAGCCCCAAGAATTTGCAATGTTCGAGGCATTGGTCAATCGTCCTAGTAAAGGGTTTTTGCTCGGTGATGCGACGGCAGACCAGCTAAATACCGGCTGGCCTAAAGTCGTTCAAACTTATGACTTCGAAGCCTTGTCGAAGGCGCTTGAGGTAGATCTACAGCCAATCGTGCTCCGTCCAGTTAAGGAATATCTATGGACGTTTGAGCGGATTTGGAAGCCAACTGGCGGTGAACCGAGTAAGCACTATGCATATGCAATGCAGTGGTTTGGCTTTGCGACCGCCCTCTTGGGAATGGTTTTATTTTTTGGCTTAAAGAGAAATCGTTAATCATGGACAAAGTGCAGAAAGCGCGCCTGAAGATGGTGCTGATACTTGCGATGTATGTGCTGCCACTCGTTATTGCATGGGGATGGTATAGCTATGTCAGCTCCAGCGGCGTGGATATGGGTAATCGCGCAAACGGTGATTTGCTCGAGAAAACCTACCCGCTGGAACCATTTGAAATCACCGACCAATCCGGTGAAGTCATCAATCTTGATCGGCTACATGGCAAATGGGCGTTAGTCCAGATGGAGCCTGCACAATGCGCAGAGCCTTGTTCAAAAAGACTCTACAACACCCGACAACTTTGGCACGCACTTGGAAAAGAGGCGTCGCGCGTCCAACGAATTTCAGTGTTTGTTGACGGTAGTGCAGATCAAAAAATGCAGGCGTCACACCCAGACATGTGGTTTGTGGCACAACCCAATGCTGGGCTTGTCGATCAATTGCGAAGCGCCGATGGATCATTGCCTTCGTGTAATGACTGTGTCTACTTACTAGACCCTTTTAGCAATGTCGTCATCAGGTTTAATGGGTCGATGGATCTTAAAGACATGAAATCGGACATCACGCGTTTGTTGAAGAATTCAAGAATTGGGTAGTAGACAATGAAAACCATACGTAACCTTGCATTTATCTCTACATTTTTAGCGCTGTTTGTGGTGGTCCTCGGTGCTTATGTTCGATTATCAGATGCTGGATTAGGATGCCCTGACTGGCCGGGCTGCTACGGTCATGTGGGCGTGCCCAATGAGGCTCATGAAATTGAACGCGCCAACAGCGCTTATCCGGAACGCCCAGTCGAAATTCCCAAAGCGTGGAAGGAGATGGTGCACCGCTATTTCGCCGCTGGTCTGGGCTTTTTGATCTTAGTGATGATGGTGCAGGCCATTCGCTTGAAAATGCGCGGTGAGGAAAATGTGCCCTTGATGCACACCATCGCGCTGTTCTTGATCGTATGTTTTCAAGGTGCATTGGGTATGTGGACGGTAACGTTGTTGGTGAAACCTGCGATCGTTACCGCACATTTATTTGGTGGTCTAACCACGATGACCTTGCTCTGGTTGTTGTTTATCCGAATGACCAAGGCGATTAAACGAGACGGTACAGAGGCGGGTAAGTCGTTGAAGGCACCATTGTATGTTGCACTCTTGTTGTTAATTGGGCAGATCTTTTTAGGGGGTTGGGTTAGCACCAACTACGCTGCTTTGTCCTGCCCAGATTTCCCAACTTGCCAAGGGCAGTGGTGGCCGAATCCAGACTTCCACGATGCATTTACGATTTGGCGAGGTTTGGGCCAAGACTATGAAGGCGGCGTTCTTTCGAACCAAAGCCGTGTGGCGACCCATATCTCACATCGGATAGGCGCAATTGTCGTCGCGGTGTGGTTTGCATTAGTGATTGCGATGATCTTTGCCAAACCGGTGGCCAAGTCAACACACCGGTTGGGGGTTCTATTGCTGATCACGCTAATTGCGCAGATTGGCTTAGGTATCTCGAATATAATATTCTCTTTACCGCTTTGGGTGGCCACGGCACATAACGGCGGCGCTGCGGTGTTGTTGTTAGTGACTATCACGCTGATCTATAAATCCAGCGGCAAATTAGAACGTTCAAGGAGTACTTAATGCCACAGGCAATGTCACAACCAACGGTTGCAACATGGCGTGACTATTACGGCGTTACGAAACCGAAAGTCGTCTTGCTGTTGGTGTTTACATCGTTGGTCGGTATGGCGTTGTCCATGCCGACACTGCCCCCGTTAGATGTGATCATCTTCGGCAACTTGGGTATTGCGCTGGCTGCCGCTTCTGCGGCGGCTTATAACCACGTCCTTGATCGTCGTATCGATGCTCAAATGCATCGCACTGAAGGTCGCCCATTGCCGACCGGTGCTCTGACCACCGAGCAGTGCATTGCGTTTGCCACCGCATTGGGCGTGATCGCCATGCTGATTTTGGCGTTGTTTATCAATGCACTAACGGCACTTCTGACCTTCGCTTCTCTAATTGGATATGCAGTGATCTACACCGCCTATCTAAAGCGTGCGACGCCTCAGAACATCGTCATTGGCGGTGCTGCAGGTGCAATGCCTCCAGTCCTTGGATGGGCGGCTGTACACGGTGAAGTAGGCGCCGAGGCTTGGGCGTTGTTTTTGATTATTTTCATCTGGACGCCGCCGCATTTCTGGGCCTTAGCGATTCATCGCCGTGATGACTATGCGCGCGTCGGCATGCCGATGCTACCGGTGACGCATGGCATTGCGCACACCAAGCTACAAATTGTGCTGTACACGATTTTGTTGATCTTGGTGACATTACTGCCATTTTTGCTGGCGATGAATAGCCTGGTGTACGCCATCTTTGCTTTGGGGCTTGGAATGTGGTTCTTGAAGATGACGTTGGATATGATGCCTGAGGATAGTGACCCTAAACTGCCGATGAAGACCTTTGTATTTTCGATCAATTACTTGATGGTCTTGTTTGCGGTGATGCTGATTGATCACTACCTCTTCGCCAATGGAAGCTATGGTATTTGGCTGGGATTGAGCTAATCCTAAAACGAAAAAAGCCCCGAGAAGGGGCTTTTTTGTGAGTGCTGGTTAGGCACCGCCGGGCAGGCTTGGCCGATCAAGCTTGGCCGGTTAGGCTTCGATCGCGCTGTTCTCCAGCATAATCTTCTTAAGCTTTTTCATCGCCGCCGATTCAATTTGGCGAATTCGCTCGGCCGATACTTGATAGTGATCTGCTAGATCCTGCAGAGTGGCCTTCTGATCTTCATCGAGCCAGCGCTGCGAGAGGATATCGCGGCTTCTATCATCGAGCTGCTCAAGCGCGTAAGACAATGCCTGCGTCGCCGTCTCCTCAGTATCGTTATCTTCAAATTGCTTCGCAGGATCGTGGTTTTCCGCAGAAGCCAGATACTGCACGGGTGCCACGGCGTTGTCGTCATCGCTATCGGTTAGATCAAACGACGCATCATGACCAGACAAGCGCTGTTCCATTTCGAGTACCTGTTTTTCAGGCACGCCGAGATCGTTGGCGACGGCCTTCACTTCCTCGTCGTTGAACCAACCGAGGTGCTTCTTCGCACCGCGCAGGCGGAAAAACAGCTTGCGCTGTGCCTTGGTGGTGGCCACTTTAACGATTCTCCAATTGCGGATGATGTAGTCGTGAATTTCAGCACGAATCCAATGCACTGCAAATGAAATCAAGCGAACACCAACTTCTGGGTCGAATCGCTTGACGGCTTTCATCAGGCCGACATTCCCCTCTTGGACGAGGTCGCCAAGTGGCAAGCCATAGCCCTGATAACCGCGTGCGATGTGTACCACAAAGCGCAGTTGGGCAATGATGAGCTTACGCGCGGCATCGAGGTCATTTTCATTACGAAGGCGAACGGCAAGCGCTTGCTCTTCTTCTGCTGTTAGCACTGGTATGTCTGCAATTTCGCGGACATACTGGTTGAAGTCTCCAGTCGCGACGGGCATTGCATTGGTTGTTGTGAGTGCGTTCATAACAGCCTCCTGTTAATTTAATGACTGTATTTTAGCACTCGATGGGTGTGAGTGCTAAATCTGGGCGGTAAAGAACAGTAAAAGGGCGTAACCCCAGCACTAGTTATCGTCCAAAAGTGTGTCTACAAAAGCGTCTGGGTCGAAAAGTTGAAGGTCATCCACACTTTCGCCGACCCCAATAAAGCGGACTGGGATAGCTAACTCGTGGGCTAGGGTGAAAATCATGCCGCCACGTGCCGAGCCATCAAGCTTGGTAACCACGACGCCAGTGACATGGGCGATGTCTTTGAATAGTTTTGCTTGCTGTAATGCATTTTGGCCGGTCGTGCCGTCGATCACGAGTAAGGTTTCGTGTGGCGCGTCTGCTTCGGCTTTGCCGAGTACACGGCGAATCTTGGCCAATTCATCCATCAGGCCGGATTGATTCTGCAAGCGCCCTGCGGTGTCT
This sequence comes from Gammaproteobacteria bacterium, assembly GCA_013373515.1. Taxonomy (GTDB): domain Bacteria; phylum Pseudomonadota; class Gammaproteobacteria; order JABXHR01; family JABXHR01; genus JABXHR01. The sequence continues at coordinate 12,886 of JABXHR010000061.1, forward strand.
GCGATCAACACATCGCTACCGCGTGCTTGTGCAGATTGGTAGGCGTCGAAAATCACCGCCGCCGGATCTGCGCCTGGCGCCTGGCGGATGACGGGAACATTATTGCGTTCGCCCCAGGTGGCTAGCTGTTCTGAAGCGGCAGCTCTAAAGGTGTCGCCAGCCGCCAACATGACGCGTTTGCCCTCTTGCTGAAGTTTCTTGGTGAGCTTACCGATGGTGGTGGTCTTGCCACTCCCATTTACACCGACAACCAAGATGACATAGGGCTTGATGCCTTCGGTGACCGTCAAGTCAGATTTTAAGGGCTGAATCAAATCGATCAACGTGTCGCGAAAAGCGGTTTGTGGGTCGCTTTGTTTGGCGCGCGCTTTGATGCCATCAATAATCACGTTGCAAGTTGGGATGCTGACATCGGCGCTGAGAAGTGTATCTTCCAAAGTTTCGATCGTGTCTTCATCGATGACATCGCGTTTGAAAATATTGCCAATGCCGGCCATACGCGCGCGGGTTTTGGCAAGCCCCTCACCTAGGCGCTGACTCAGGCTGGCTTTTTCTGTTTCAGTTTTTTTAGATTTGAATAGACCAAACCAACTCATTCGATGATCCTTGGGCGTTCAGGTGTTAAATTAGGGCCAATTTTGTCGATGGAAACATCGTGGCCAGCAAACGTAACGGTAAAGTACGCATTATAGCGGGGAATTGGCGCAGCCGACTGCTCGAAGTGACAGATGTTGATGGGCTTCGCCCCACAGGCGCGCGAGTGCGCGAGACGCTATTTAATTGGCTGCAGCATGATGTTGTGGGTGCGCGATGTCTGGATTTGTTTGCGGGTACAGGTGCACTAGGATTTGAGGGCTTATCTCGCGGCGCGGCGCATTGTGATTTTGTCGATGCTTCGCGCCAGTCAGTCGCTGCTTTGCAGCGAAATGCCGCCGCACTTGGTGCCGGTGAGCGTGGCGCAATTCATTGCACCGATGCAAAAACTTGGCTCAGTGCTGCGCAGGCACCCTATGATTTGATATTCTTTGACCCGCCGTTTGCTGGCGGGCACTGGGCCGAGCTCTTGCCAATGGCGATGGCGCATCTTGCAGAGGGCGGCAAGTTGTATGTCGAAGCGCCGAAGCTTCAGACCATTGAAATGGCTGATTTAGAACGGTTAAAACACAAAGTATTGGGCGAGGTGCAGGTATGTCTATTCGCTCGCGAAACGCAAAGGTAGTTAAATGGCGGTAACGGCGGTATATCCAGGCACTTTCGATCCTATCACCAATGGACACGTGGACATCGCCAAGCGCGCAGCGTCGATGTTCGACAGGGTGTATCTGGCTGTGGCCGAAGATACAGCGAAGCAGCCAATTTTAACCTTGAAAGAGCGGGTGTCGCTTGCGCAAACTGTGCTCGAAGATGTACCTAACGTTGAAGTGGTTAGTTTTAGCGGCTTGTTGGTGAACTTCGCAATCGAAAAAGGCGCGCGCGCCTTTGTTCGTGGCTTGCGTGCGGTGACTGACTTTGAATATGAAATGCAGTTGGCGGGGGTCAATCGAGAATTGGAGCCTCGTTTGGAGACGGTCTTTATCGCCGCCAGTCATGAATATCAGTTTATCTCGTCGAGCATGGTGCGTGAGATCGCACGATTAGACGGTGCGCTGGGTGGGTTTGTTCATCCAGTGGTGGAAGACGCTTTAAAAGAGTGGAGATCGCGCTGATGGCGCTGTTGATTACAGATGCATGCATCAACTGTGATGTTTGTGAGCCAGAGTGTCCCAATGACGCCATTTACATGGGGCCAGAAATCTATGAAATCGAACCTGACAAATGCACCGAATGCAAAGGACACTACGAAACCAGCCAATGTGTTGAGGTCTGTCCAGTTGAGTGCATTATCGTCGACCCCGAACGAGTAGAGTCAGACGACGTTCTGCTGGCGCGCTATCGTTTGTTGACCGGTAAAACCGTCGATTAGCGCTCGGTTTTACGGGTGACTTCATTCGGTCATCTGTCAGTATTGCGATTCAAGTCACCTTTAGACTGGCCGAAACCTTTAGAAAGGTCAAAATGTTGATATGGATAAGTTTACGCTCAATGAAGTGGGTCGCATCGCCGGTGTTCTCACGTCGATGTCGCGGCAGCGCTCGCTGCTGGGCATCAATGTGCGCGAAGGAAATATCATGGGTGCCTCATTGGTGGTGGCCGTTGATCGCAAGCAAGGCGTATTCTATATCGACGAATTTAGCTCTTCCGAGTTAACTGATGCGGTCAGAGCTGGTAAATCTTTCAGTCTTCGGGGTATGGATCAGGGTGTGTCGGTATTCTGCTCAGGCCTGGTCGCCAAAAGTATCGTCAAAATCGATGGCACGCCTGCGTACAAAGTCGAAATCCCCAAGTCGATGCTCTACAAGCAACGCCGTGAGTACTTCAGGGTGCCCATCGGTGAGACCAAAGTTGTGCCTGTCGATTTGCAAAAGACGTCTTCACAGTTGTCGGAAGATGATGACAGCTCTGTGTTCTCTGGTGAATTAATCGATATCTCTGGTGGTGGTGCGCGCATTGTGCTGTTTAAGGTCAATGACCCTATCTCAGCTCCAGTCGAAGGCGAGGACTCGATTTTGCGCTTGGAGCTTCCCGATACAACTCAGCTAATGGAGCTTCCGGTTGAGTGGCGATTTGCCAAGCATGATGACATCAAAAAAACCTTCACACTTGGGCTTCAGTTCATTAACCCTAGTCCTGCTCTGGTGGACGCGATTCAGCAGTATGTGGTGAGGGCCCAATTTGCCATGCGACGTGAGGAAGCGCCGACCTGAGAGTGCTCAGAAGCTCAGGCTCTAATGTGACGCGTCGAATGGTGGAAAACAGCGCTTCGGCCTCGCAATATTCGCGTTTTAGGTAGTTGAGCCATTGTTTCAGGCGGCTAGAGGCAAGCTTCTTGCCGCGAGTGGCAGATAGCAGACTCAACATTCGGCTCAGTAACTCCACCACTTCTGCCCATGGCATCTGTGGGCGTTCCTCACGTAGTCGCACGGCCAAATCTGGCGCAGACACGGCGCCGCGCGCCAGCAATATATGTTGGCATCCACTTTCTCGTAAGGCATCAGAGGCATCCTGAGGTGTCCAAACCTCTCCGTTAATAAACAGAGGGATTCTCAGCGCGCGGCGAATACGTGCCACCTCATGCCAGTGGGCTGGCGGTGTGTACTTGTCGTCTCGGCTTCTGGCGTGAATGGCCAGTGAGTCGGCACCGGCATCTTCTATGCGTCTTGCGATGTCATAGCCGGCGCTGCGATCGCGAAAACCCAGTCGCATTTTGACGGATACCGGCTGATCGCTCGGTACCCGTTCGCGTACAGCACGTACGATTTGCTCGATATGGTCCGGGTACTCAAGCAGCGCTGCGCCGCCCAGATGGCGATTGACGATCGGCGCAGGGCAGCCAAAATTGAGATCGATGCCAGGGCTGCCTAGCCTGACCGCTTTTTCCGCATTGATCGCCATTGCACGGGGGTTCTGCCCCAATAGCTGCAAGCGGACAGGTGTGCCGGCTTGGGTTTTGCCGCCATTGAATAATTCTGGACTGATCCGCGTAAACACGCGCCGAGGGTAGACCTGATCTGTGACACGCACAAATTCTGCCACGGCCAACGTATAGCCACCGATGGCGGTCAGTAGTTCACGCATGGGTGCGTCAAGGACGCCCTCCATCGGGGCCAGCCAGATTTGATCGGGTTTTAGTGTTGGCATGTTGGGCAAAAGAACGTCGCGCGCTGTGCTTGTGTGATTTTTTCGATTTTGCTTTCGCAGCGTCTGCAGGTCTCGCCATGGCGGCCATAAACAAAAAGCTGTTGTGCAAAATAGCCAGGTTTGCCATCGCTATTGACGAAGTCGCGAAGCGTGGTACCGCCTTGGTCGATTGAGCGTTGCAGCACGTACTTGATGTTGTCGCACACGGTTGCCAGTTGTGTTGCTGAGAGCTTATTTGCCGGTGTGAGCGGTGAAATGCCACTCATAAACAGGCTCTCAGACGCATAAATATTGCCCACGCCCACCACAGTTTTTTGATCCATAAGACTTGGTTTGATCGGTGCTGCTTTTCGCTTTATTGCCTCGCGCAGATACTCTGCGTTAAATGCATCACTGAGCGGTTCGGGGCCCAAGTGTGAGAAGAGTTTATCTTGGTTTGTGTCGGTCACCAGCAGTAGCGCGCCAAATCGTCTCGGATCGTGGTAGCGAATTTTGTCGCCTTCAGCGACCAGCCAGTCGATATGATCGTGTTTTCTAGGGCGGCTGTTGTCGGTGATCACTCTGAGGCTGCCCGACATGCCCAAGTGGCTGACAATCGTGCCGAGCGAGCTTTCAAGCAAAATATATTTGGCGCGTCGGGTTATGGCGCCGATTTCGATGTCTCGTGCGTCAATCAAGGCCTTGGGCACCGGCCAGCGCAATTGGCGATTGCGCACGATCAGCTTCGATATGGTTCGATTTTCTACATAGGGGCGAATGCCGCGCAGCGTGGTTTCGACTTCCGGTAATTCAGGCATCGGCTGGATTAATGCCCAGTGAGATTAGCGTCGCTTCGTCGATCAATAGTTCGTAGTCGCGCTGTGCGGGCACAAAGGCGAAGTCTGCGCCTCGACGACAAAGGGAGAGCGATTGTTGATTGGCGTCGCCATACTGTAGCGTAACTTTGGCGCATGACTCTGTGGGTCCGGCTCGCTGCACTGCAGCGGCTTCGGATTGCTGCCAGTATTCGAGGTCAACTGTTAAAGCCTCACCTTTGAAGGCGACTTGCGTCAGCTCAAAGGTAGGGTTGGTGAGATATTTATAGACAAAGTAACCAGAGTCTTCAAAAAACGCCTGCAGCGTGGTGGCTTCCGCGGAGCATACGCCATGGCGTGTGAGTAGGTAGCGTCTGCTGCCCAGCGCATCGGTTTGACCGATCGCAATGGTTTGTGTGGCCAAAGTCAGCTCGGCGAGCGGCTCTGAGAGGCCAGCATTGTCGAGGTCAATGGAGTCAGGTGAAATGCAGTCATCCGGGCGCAGTGCGAGTAGTTCTAGCAGCTGATCAACCAGCACAGGGTTTGCAGGCGCATAAACGGGTCGTACCATATCCCAATCTGCGCCAGTTTTTTTAAATTGCATGGTGCTTGAATTGGCCCGGACGACAGTAAACGCGTCGACTTCGCTCCTTGGTTGTAGACCTATGGCCTTGGCTTCGGCGTCTTGTCGCTTCTTGAGATCGTCCAGCATTAGCCAAGCCAATGCACAGCAGCCGATAAAAATCAAAAACGCATTAAATTGTCGTTTGCGGTCGGCCATATTAATAAAGTGAGATTAAATTTCGTTAAAGAGATGTTATTGTTACAGATATTTTAGGTGAAGTCGCGGTCGGGCGCCGCGGTTTTGCGTGTGTTGTATTTGTCTGGAGAAATTGATTTTGGATGGTATTTTAGATTTGAGCGGTTGGCAAATTGTTGTATGGGCGTTAATTTCCTGTCATATCACACTGTTGGGTGTGACAATTTATCTGCACCGTGCGATGGCGCATCGAGCATTGGATCTGCATCCTGCAGTTTCACATTTCTTCAGATTTTGGTTGTGGCTTACCACGGGCATGGTGACCGTGCAGTGGGTGGCCATTCATCGTAAACATCACGCACATTGCGAGACCGATGAAGATCCACATAGCCCCCAGGTACTTGGATTGCGCCGAGTATTTTTTCAGGGTGCCGAGCTTTATCAAGATGCGGCGAAACGCCCAGAAATCATGGAAAAGTACGGTCGAGGGTGCCCGAATGATTGGTTAGAGCGTACTGTGTATAGCCGTTTTCCTTGGCTAGGTATTAGCGCGTTGTTGGTGATTGAGTTTGCGCTAATGGGCATGTGGGGTGTCAGCGTATTCGCGGTGCAAATGATGTGTATTCCGCTCTTGGCCGCTGGCGTGATCAATGGTGTCGGTCACTATTGGGGGTATCGTAATTACGAGTGTAATGATGCGGCGACCAATGTGAGCCCTTGGGGCATTGTGATCGTCGGCGAGGAGCTGCATAACAATCACCATGCGTATCCGAGCTCAGCCAAGTTTGCGCTTCGCCCTTGGGAGTTCGATCTGGGTTGGATGTATATTCGCGCATTGCAGGCTATTGGCCTGGCCAAAGTACGCCGCGTTGCGCCAGCGCCCACGGTTGACTCGGCCAAGTCTCAGATCGATATCGAAACGGTCAAGGCCTTGATATCGAGTCGCTTGCATGTGATGCAGGACTATGCGTCTAATG
>JABXHR010000261.1 GCA_013373515.1 Gammaproteobacteria bacterium
ATACCGCTGCCGTTGTCACCCGCCATTGGCTTTGGCATGAAAGTCGCAGTCTTGCCATAGGCGTGAGCAACATTGTGCACAACGTATTTCAAGATCTGAGTTTTATCGGCACGCTTGACGAGAGTATCGAATTTGGTGCCGATTTCACACTGGCCCGCATTGGCCACTTCGTGGTGGTGTACTTCGACTTCTACACCCATGTCTTCCATTACCATGCACATGGTTTGACGAAGATCGTGGTGGCTGTCGACTGGAGGCACTGGGAAGTAACCGCCTTTGATACCAGGACGGTGCCCTGGGTTAGCGCCATCCATGTCGGCGCCATCTTGCCAGTGACCTTCGTCTGAAGTGATTTTCAAAAAGGTGTCGTGTGCAGCATCGCTCCACTTAACACCGTCGAATACGAAAAACTCAGGCTCTGGACCGAAAAATGCAGTATCAGCGATACCGGTTGACTTTAGGTAAGCTTCTGCACGGTTTGCGATCGAACGTGGGTCGCGCTCGTAGCCTTGCATGGTGTCTGGCTCGATGATGTCACAGCGAACGATCAGCGTTTTCTCTTCTGAGAAGGGGTCCATCACAGCCGTTGAGCAGTCTGGGCGCATGATCATGTCTGAGGCTTGAATGCCTTTCCAGCCAGAGATCGAAGAACCGTCAAACATTGCACCATTTTCGAGCGAATCTTCATCAACCATTTTCGCAGGGAAAGTGATGTGCTGCTCTTTGCCTTTGGTGTCAGTGAAACGGAAATCAACGAATTTCACTTCGTTGTCAGAAATCATACTTAAAACGTCGCTGGCCGACATGATCGCCTCCAAGTTAATCAATGGAAAAAAGTTACGCACCACAATCGCACAGGCTGTGCCAAAAACGTGCGACTTAAAAATCAATGATTTACAGACGGCGGCACTAACATTGAGCACAATATTAGTGCATTTAATGCACCAGTGCACTTTTATAGTGCAAGTATAAGCCCGGCTATCAATAGTCACGTTTATAATATATAATTAATGACTATGAGCAGTATACAAGACAAACAACTAATGCTTCTGGGCTTACTCAGCAGCCAAGACATGCATGGCTACCAGCTCGGTCAACTTCTGAGCCATGCCTCCAACCCCATCAAGGTCGGCAAGGCGAATGCTTACAAGCTATTGGGCAATATGGAACGGGAAAATTTAATCGAGTCCTACACCACCCAAGAGGGCACTCGGCCTGCTCGTACCAATTACCGAATCACCGCTACAGGACAGGCAAAGTTAAACGAATTGTTGCGCCGCAATTTAAGCGGCGGTGATATTCCCGAGCTTCCAAGCGGAATCGGACTGAACTTTTTGCACCTGCTGCCCAAAGCTGAAGTAGCAGCGTTGCTATTACAAAAAATCGAGCGCCTCGCCGCGCATCGCGCTTCTCTGGAGTACGACGATGACACCCGCGCTGCACACCCGGGCACCGATCTTATGATCAAAGTCCTAGACCTAGAGCTTCGGCATTGCCGCGAGCTTATCTCTCTTAATAAGGAACGCATTAAATGAAAGCAGGGTATACCTTCGTCAGTATCTCATCAGCCAAACCCGGTCGTTTAGACGATCTCGTCACCATCGCCTCAAAGCCCAGCGAAAAGATGGTGGGCAAAGTGCCCGGCATGCTTGCCCGCCAGGTCGGTGTTGATCGTGAGCGCAATCGTGTCGTGGTCTGGGTGACCTTCGACACCAAAGCCTCGCTGTACGATTTTCTGGCCAGCGAAGAGGGCAAAAACGATCACGAAGATGACGCCCCAGCCATGGGAGACGTGATCGAAACCTTTGAAATGTACGATCTAGAGCCAGTCAGCGGCTCGATTTGATTTCAGGCTTGCGCCGCGCTTGTTTAGACGGCTTTCCAACAACTTAAACGGCCGCCCCCACTGAGGGCGGCACACTGCGCAACACTAAGGTTGATACGCCGCAATGGCGATATTTTGCTCTGCGCAGGCCAACAGCGCAGCACTCGGCTGCCACACCAGCGCATCTTCCTCACACAGCGCTTTGAGCGCCGAGACAATATTGGCGGCGCCCAAGGCATCGGCGTAATGCATCAGCCCGCCGCGCCAACGTGGAAACCCATAGCCCATCACCGTTACTAAATCGATGTCCTTGGCGTCTTTGGCGATGCCTTCATGTAGGATATTGGCCGCCTCATTGATCATGGCCAACAACAAACGTCGCTGGATTTCCTCGGTGTCATAGCTGGTGCGTTTAACCCCCGCAAAATGCGCCTCTTTGGTAATCATATCTTCGAGTAATGGGTCGACCACCTTACCCTCCCCGCCCGGATAGCGGTACCAACCCACGCTAGTTTTCCGGCCTAAGCGCCCCTCATTGACCATGCGATCGGAGATAGGGATGTAGCGCCGGTTGGGATCGCGCGTTGCATCCTGGCGGCGACGATTGGCATAAGCGATATCTAAGCCCGACAGATCTTGCGCCTCATAGGGCCCCATGGCGTAGCCAAACTCGACCATGGCCTCATCCAACTCCCAAGGCGTGGTGCCATCCATCAACAGGGTATCGGCCGCTTCGCGGTAGCGCGCCAATATACGATTGCCGATAAAGCCGTCGCATACCCCCGCTTCGACCGGAATTTTTTTCAATCGTTGCGCCAACTGGTAACCCACCGCCAATGCTCGATCCGATGTAGACCCACCGACCACGATCTCCAACAGCTTCATAATGTGTGCGGGCGCGAAAAAGTGCAGCCCGATCAAGCGCGATGGATCATCCAAACACAAGGCCATCTCATCAAGGTCAAGATAGGAGGTGTTACTCGCCAAGATCGCTTCTTGGCTCATCACCGCTTGCAGCTTGCTCAGAACGTCTCGTTTGACATCCATACTTTCAAATGCCGCCTCGATGGCCAATTGTGCCGATGCCGCCAGCCCATAGTCGGTCGAGACCGTTAGCCGGGAGCGCAATGCCTCGGCTTTGTCTGCCGATATCACACCGCGCTTTCGCCCCGCATCGACGAGCTTTTCGACATTGCCTCTGGCCCGCTCTACACCGTCGGCATCCGTCTCCAGCAGCATCACCTCAAGCTTCGCCATCAACAACGCATAGGCAATGCCCGCACCCATTGTGCCGCCACCAACCACCGCCACAGCATCCAGTGCGCCGGTGTCGATCTTTGCAATCTGCGCCGGTGCCTTGGCCGCACGCTCAGCAAAAAATACATGGCGTAGCGCTTTGGCTTGCGCACTGACTTTCAACTGCAAAAACCGCGCTCTTGCGCGCTTGGAGGCTTGCTCAAAAGGACGTTCACAGCTGTATTTAATCGCAGCGATCGCCTCAAGCGGCGCCGTTTGCCCTCGCATTTTTTGGTGGGCAGTTTGGGTTGCTGTATCGATCAGCGCTGCATCGAGCGAGGGCGGCGGCAACTCGCCAACGGGCACCACGGTGATCAATTGCTCGCTGTTGATCGATTCCGCCAAATCGACTGGGTCTTGCGCCACCTCGTGGACCAGCCCAAGCGCAAGCGCCTCATGCCCCTTCACCGGCTTACCCGTGGTAATCATTTCCAGCGCCTTGGCCAACCCCACCAATCGCGGCAGACGCACCGCGCCGCCTGCGCCCGGTATGACGCCCAAAGTCACTTCAGGTAAGCCGATTAACGCGTCTGGCGTACAAATACGATAACGACACGCCAGCATGATTTCAGCACCGCCGCCAAGCGCAGGGCCATGAACCGCCGCCACCCAAGGCACAAAGCTATTTTCGATGCGATCCACCACATCATCTAGGTGAGGTTCAACCGGGTCTGCATCAAACTCCTTGGCATCACCGCCTGCCGCGAACGCACGCCCCGCTGACAATCACACGCTCAAGACGCAACGACTCCGCCCACTGGACCGCCTCCAACAAGCCCTGCCGCATCGACTGCCCGATTGAATTGACTGGCGGGTTTTCTAATTGCACATACCCAATGTGCCCCACTTGGCGACAACTGACCGACATACTCACCTCAAGATCAAATTTGGAACTATATTGCAAAAAAACATCCAATAGAAAAGGCTTTTTTACCACCAACCAAAACCAAAGACCTAGCCGCAAACCCAATCAAATAACGATACAAAAGCCATACAGGCCTCCCAACTCAGCACATAAGACTAAGAATTTTATTATGACAAAGACAAGATTGATCTTGCACTCAATCACAAAATATGCATTATATCGCATAAAATTGACAACAAAACGCACGCCATGTCACAAACACAATTTGAATCATTGCTGAGCGACATCGCCACTGACATTGCGCAAATGCCAGTCGACGCCACCTTGCAAACGCATCTCAATCAGCGCTGGGGAACACACAGAAACGCCTTCAGCCAGCTAAAAGCGCTTTGCAAAGCAGGTGAGCAAGACGGCTGGTTGATGGCACGGGAAATGGGCGGCATCAAATTTGGCCGTGTCATCAAGCCCGGCACCCACACTGCACATTTTAGTGTGGATGTGGTGCGGATGAAGGACATCAAAGGGCCCCACCATGTGCACCCGAATGGCGAAATTGGTGCCGTAATAGCATTGAGTGACGGGGCAAAGTTCGACGATTTTTCCGAGGGCTGGTACGTGTATGAAGCAGGAAGCGCACACCACAGGACAAATCGCCAGCGCGTTCAACCATGCCGGTATTCACCGAGAAGAGCGCGTCGCGGTACTCGTGCTCGATCAAATTGAGTTTGTGCAAAGCTTTTTCGGCGCCTTTAAAGCTGGCGTTGTGCCGATTGCGCTCAACACACTACTGGCCACCCCGGTGTATCAAGACATTTTGCTGGATAGCCGCGCTGCCGCGGTCATTGTCAGCGAAGAGCTCTACGACACATTGCGCCTCGCAATCGACGCCAGCCCCTTTATCCGCAAAGTCATCGTGGCCTGTGACAACACGCCGCAGGGCTGCCAGAGCTTCGACGAATTTATCGGCGACGCAGTACCCGCTGAAGCCATCGCCGATCTATTGGCGGACGACAAAACCTACATTTACATCTGTGGTCTGCGCGGCATGGAACAAGGCGTCGAGCAGGCTTTATCCAACATCCTTGAAGGCAGCGGCCAGTCTTGGAGCACGCTGCGCGAAACGCTGCGTGAAGAGGGGCGCTACCACGTCGAAACCTTTTAATGGCCAATCCCTTCGAGCACATCATCCGAGTGACGTGGGGCGATTGCGATCCAGCCAATATCGTCTATACCGGCCGACTGCCTTGGTTCGCCCTCGACGCCATCAATGCATGGTGGGAAGCAAATACAGGGCACGGTTGGTATAAGATGGAAAACGACGACAATCTCGGCACGCCATTTGTGCGCATTGAAATGGATTTAATGTCGCCGGTCACACCGCGCCACCCGTTACGCTGCCGGGTTTGGCCCAACCGTCTGGGCGACACATCGGTGGGATTTCGCGTCGAGGCGTCGCAGGACGACAAACTGTGGTTTGCTGGCAATTTTGTCAGCGTTTTCACGCAAGCAGACGCCTTCAAAAAGACCCAGCCCCCAGAAATAATCCGAGAAATTGTGCAAGCAAACCTAATCCCAGCGACATAACGCGAGGATTACAATTACACTAATACAGAGGCCCGCCCCATCTTGAGATTCATGACACAACGCGAACCACAACCCCTACCCAGCTCATCCGAAACGGATCGACGCGTCGAATCCCTGATTGCACGGGTCGGCGAGCGCGTGCGCAGAGCAAGAGAAATGCGGGGACTGTCTCGACGTGCCGTCTCAGAAATGTCTGAGGTCTCCCCTCGCTACTTGGCACAGCTCGAGGCGGGTGAAGGCAATATCTCCATCGGCTTGTTACAACGCGTGGTTTGCGCACTCGATTTACGTATCGAGTGGATGGTCGGCGAAGACGACCCATGGGCGTCAGACACCGTCCACCTCACCGAGCAATTTCGCCGCCTCAACCGCGAATCTCAACAGCAAGTCCTCCAAATTCTGGCCACCGCCGGCATGGGCTCGCAAAAAGCCCAGCGCATTTGCTTAATTGGTTTGCGCGGCGCAGGTAAATCCACGCTCGGCGCAGCGGTCGGCAAATTGCTCGATGTGCCCTTCGTCGAACTTAATCGAGAAATCGAAGAAACCGCAGGCATGCCAGTCAATGAGCTGCTTTCCTTCTATGGCCCAGAGGGCTATCGCAAACTTGAACACGAAGCGCTGACCAAAGTCATTGCCAGCCACCATACGGTCATACTTGCGGTGGCCGGCGGCATCGTTGCAGAGCCATCGACCTACAACGAGCTGCTGAATCATTTTCATACGGTTTGGGTCAGAGCCCATCCAGAGGAACATATGAACCGAGTTCGGGCGCAAGGCGATAAGCGCCCGATGGCGGGCAATCCCGAAGCCATGATTCAGCTACGCGGGTTATTGTCCAGCCGAGAGCCGCTTTATGCTCGAGCGGATCAAACGCTCGATACAGCGGGCCGCAGCATTGAACAGTCTGTCAAAGATCTTCAGCAGCTGATTGAACGAGCGGGCTATTTGAACCAATAAGCGCTATTAACAGCGGCGCAATGAAATTTTTCAAAATTTAATCGTTTAGATCAGTTTTGGGATGCCGATCCCACTATGAGGTGATTAAAAAGACGATGCTGTGCTCGGAACGAAATTCCTCTACCGAACAATCTTAATTTGCCTGTGCCTTTTGCCGACTCACTTGCTCGCATCCAGCGAGGTGACGTCTGCAATCGACACGGCCAAAGCGCGTGATACCGCAAGCATCATTGACGCCGTTAATCAAATCGATTCCAGCTATCAATTTAACCCCAACAATGAAGCACTCGCCGCCGCCCTAATCACCACGTTGGCCAGTGCCTATCCTGTGCCAGACTCATTGGACGGCATTGCGCCGTTTATCGAGCTGGCCGTCAGACGGTCTAAAGCTCGGTTTTACAACGGCGCGCCCACCGGCCTGTTGTTCAAAAGACGCGATACAACACCCGCAACAATCCTTGATTTAAGTAACATCCTAAGTTCGACAATTGAGCTGCGTTACCGTGTCTATACGAATTGCTATCGCAAATGGGCGACCACAGAAGCCGTACTCGACCGAGCCACACCAGCCCTGAGCGCGCAATGGTATCGACACTTTAACGGCAACTCCACGCTGAGCCAGACGGATGCAACAACCCTCACCAGCGGATCGGGTTCTTTTGGTCGGACGCGCCTATCTTTTGCGGATGACGAGCTTCTGTATACTCGCGTGTCTGACCCTTGCGGTAGCGCGACACACAGCGTTTCAGCACTCGAATATTGGGTGTATAACGACGCCCCGACCATTCTGGTAACTCAAGCGTTGGCATTTGACGTCGGCGCACAACGCACCCATCGAACCACGATTGATCCGACATGGTTTGGCGATGCTGAAAACGACCCGCTTACCTTTCGTCTTGTCGATGCACCAGATTTCGCGACCCTAATCGAGGATGTCATTGTGATCACACCAAGCGCAACCGATGCAGGCCAGCACACCCTGGCCTTGGTTGCAAATGACGGCTACGACGACGCTCTGCCTCTGACAATCACGCTAAACGTAAACGCTAATCAATTGCCAGTGCTAAACGAAACCACCCCGCTACGTGGCACTCAAGATACTGCGTTCGCCCACGTGCTTAACCCAAGTGATGCCGAGGGCGACTCCATTACGCTAAAACCCGTCAACTTACCCACATGGCTCAACTTTGATCCAGAGCAGAATGCACTGAGTGGCACGCCGAATGGACGGCAAACGGACACTTACCAACTTGAGTTTGAACTGTCGGATGGACTGGGCCAATCAAGCCAAGCCCTCACCCTCGAAATCGATGACATCATCAACCCAGTTGAACAATTGGTGCTGGATGCGGCCAGTGGCATACCAAATGAGACTTGGATTGAAGGCGTTTCTAAACTGCGCCCAACGGCGAGCGAACGCTACGCCAATGCGCGCTTTATCGAGATACTGCGCCAAACAGTTAACAACGCTTCGCCAGTGCCGGTGTTAACCACCGAACTCGATGCACTTATCGAGGCGGCAAATGTGTCCTTCTTGCGAATTACACCGGCAGAATCTGAAAACATCGCAAGCCTTATCGAAGACCTACAAACCGAATTGCCTCCGGTGGCAGACGCCAATATGGCAGCCGTTGAAGCGGTACTGGCGCAGCAAATGGATGGCGAGTCTCTCGACGTCGCAGATCTTGTCAGTGCAATAGAGCGACTGAACGCTGCCATCGAGCAGGTTGATCAAGCCGTCAATCAATCCCCTGAAAAGCTCGTAGACGCCCTAGCTAATCTGCCACTGGTTAAGTCAATCGAACCGGAGAACGCCAGCGCCTATGCGACGGTAATGAATGACGAGCGTCGTCTAGAAATACCCCATATCCAAAGCCAGATTGACGCCACCAATGCCGCGGTTCGCACCCTATCCGAACAATTTGCCGATGATCCGCAAACCATAGATTTTGGACTTGCCGATCAAATTGGGCTGAGCACCCCACCCCCAAATCTTGAACGCGCAGTTCGCAATCAATTGGCCAATGATGAACCACCGCGCACCGCTACGGACCTTGAGGCGCATTTAACCCGCGCCATACAAAAAGCACTCACACAGCCCGTGGCCCATATCGAACTCTATGCCACGACGACCCAAGGCCGTGTGCCCGTCGCCTCATTGGGCACCGATCAAGCGCTGGGAGAACTCAAGCTCCAGCTGCATAACCCAAGCGCAGAGACAGCGAGCGTGGATTGGTCGCAATCCGACAGCGCGCTACTGGCCGCGTCGGTATCGCCACTCAATCAAACCCGATTTTACGTCGATCTAAATCGACTTGATCTGGGCCAATACCTCGCCCGCGCAGTGGTTACGCGCGGCACATTCGCTTCAATGGTTACACTTGCGGTGGTCGTTAGCGAGCAGTCACAAATTGATAGCGATCACGATGGCATTGCAGATGCTTTCGACACGGTGCATAACGGGTTCACTAACCCCGTGGTACGCAATCGACTATCGCAGTTCAAAGATGAGCCTCAACACTACCAATTGCAGAGCGAAGCCGGCACAGCGCTACGAATTGGGCAGCGCGCGCGCACTGAGGCGTTCAATCAGGCGTCGATGACGTCCTATCTGGAGAAATATCCGCTGCCGCCTTTGGCTGACAACACAGATCCAGAAACGCTCTATGCGTTTGATACTCACCCCGCCTTGGATTTTGAAATTGTCAGCCTGCCCGCAGCGGGACACTCTGCGCAAATCGTTATTCCACTCGACCAAGCGCTCACCGCCAAATCGACGTATCTGAAGCATCACCCCGCAACCGGCTGGGTGCCTTTTATTAGCGACCATGCCAACGGGCTTGCCAGTGCAGCGCAAATCGCGCCAGGCGTGTGCCCTGACCCGGGGAGTGCGGATTATGTCGACGGACTTGTGCCGGGTCATCGGTGTTTACAATTGCTAATTGAAGATGGTGGGCCGAATGATGCCGACCGACTGAATGCCGACGGCACCGCCTCATTTGATAAAGGACAAAACGGTGTCATTGTCGACCCCGGCTTGCTGATTTACGACCTCAATCCAGTGACCAATAGCATGGTCGATACGGATGCGGCTGGCAATCAGCCTTCGCTGATCGTCCAAAGCGCCATTGCGGGCAGTGGATCGATAGGCTGGGTGAGTCTAATCGGACTATCGGCTGTGATACTAAGACGTCGCACCCAACCACAGCGCCAAGCCAAGCACAAAAATCACCAAACAAATCCTTACTAGATCTGTGGCCACAAAGGGCAACAAGCCTTTGAAGATGGTTTGTGTTTTGACTTCCGGCAAGGTGGCACGCAGTACGAACACATTCATCCCAATGGGCGGTGTAATCAGGGCGATTTCTGTGGCGATCACCACAAAGATGCCAAACCACACCAAATCTAATCCCGCTGCAGTGACCAAGGGCGCAAACAGCGGCACAAAGATCAAGATGATGGCCAGCGAATCCATGACGCAGCCCAGCACGAAGAACACCGCCAAAATAGCGAAAATCAATCCATAGCCACTGAGGCCGATCGACGATATCCAGGTCAAAATGCCATCAGCCAGACCCGAGTACGACACCAATTTGGAAAACATCAACGCACCAAACAAAACGGTATAGAGCGAGACAGAGGTCATGGCCGTTTCAAGCAGCACCTCGCGTAGGACGTGAGACGAGTCGACCACGATGAGCGCTCACCCCGTGGTGCTGCATTGGGATCTTTAAGGCTGATCAAATAGATGCAGCCCATATACATCAGCAGCCCCAGCGCGCCGGGAATCACCCCGGCAATAAATAAATCGCCGATGTTGGTTTGGGTCAAAATGCCGTAGATCACCAAAATAATCGACGGCGGTATCAAGATACCCAGTGTGCCGCCTGCTGCAATGGTGGCGGTGGCCAACGACTCTGAATAGCCGTATTTGCGCATACTGGGATAAGCCACTTTCGACATGGTCGCCGTCGTGGCATAACTCGACCCACACACCGCACTAAATCCAGCACAGGCCACCATGGTAGACAGCGCTAACCCACCACGAACGTGCCCTAAAAACGCATTGGCCGCGACAAACAAATCTTTGGAAATACCGGTGCGCGAGATGACGTTACCCATCAATATAAACATCGGCACCACGGCAAGCTCATAAAACAGCACCGCTTCAGAGATGGTCATGGGCAGCAGCATATTGGCCACTGAGAAATCCATCACAAAGCCAATGCCAGCGAGCGAGACCACCAGCAGAGAAATGCCAAGCGGCACCCGCAAAAACGTCACAATCAGGACGCAAACAATGGCGATAATTCCAACAGTCATAACGATCCTCCCTGCGCATGCGTCTCGCGCACGCACAGAGGCGAGAACATGGCCGCTCAAGACATTTCACAACATCACGCCGCGCTCACCCACCGACTGGAAGTGTTAGCGCATGAGGCCATCAATGCCACGGATCCGCTGTTTCAACACCGCATTGGCTGCGATATCCGCGAATATCGCGTACTAAAAATGGTGCAGGAAAACCCCGGCATTGAGTTCAACGAGATCATGAGGATCACCGGTCTCGATCGCAGCTTGGTCTCAAGACTGCTGCGAAGCCTAATGGACAAAGAATGGATTTATCGGGTCAACAACCCCAAAGATGCCAGGCGTTTTGGATTGCACACCAACGCGCTGGGACACCAAAAATATACCGAGGCCAAAGCGCTGTCAGAGGCCGCCGAAGCCATTCTGCTCAAAACACTAAACCCCAGCGAACAGGATGAACTCAACCAAACCCTCGGGAAGATTCTGAGCTGGGTACGCACGGACGAATACCGAGCATTGGTGGGCGAACTAGAGAAGTCATCATGATGCGAAGTGCTGCAATACAGAGTCGGCATTGGGCTTTGCACAATCTGCAACCGTGGCAATGCCGAATGGTCACGCAAACTAGAGTGCAAATTCACTACCAATCCTGTAGCCTTAGCCAAAATTCGTTAGCAACAAATCGATTGCAACGCAATACCTCAACAAGAGGATAGTCGCATGCAAGCTATTTGTTAGCATAAGCCACAGTTAGAACTCTGCCCGCTCGACGCGGGCTATCTTAGATTCAGTGACGAGAGACTAAATGAAAATCGGAGCACCCAAAGAGACCTTTCAAGGTGAAAACAGGGTAGCACTCACACCGGACAGCGCAGCGCAATTGCAAAAATTGGGCTATGAATGCGTGGTACAAGCCGGTGCAGGTGCTGCCGCTCGCATCAGTGATGCAGATTATGAAGCCGCTGGCGTTGAAGTGGTCAAAACCGCTGCAGCGCTCAATAAAGCCGCAGACATTATCGTGCGCGTCCGCGCACCCTCACACGATGAAGCCAAAAAGATCCCCAAGGGCAAAAAGCTAATTAGTTTCTTGAATCCCGGTGGTGATACCGAGCTGCTTGAAGTGCTAAAAGATCGCCAAATCGATGCGATTGCGATGGAAATGGTGCCACGTATCTCTCGCGCACAAAAAATGGATGCCTTGTCGTCCATGGCCAATATTGCGGGCTACCGTGCGGTTATCGAAGCAGGTAACCAGTTTGGCCGTTTCTTCACCGGTCAAATCACTGCTGCCGGTAAAGTGCCACCGGCAAAAGTGCTGGTCATCGGCGCGGGCGTTGCTGGGCTTGCTGCCATCGGCACCGCCACCTCTTTGGGCGCAGTGGTTCGCGCCTTTGACGTTCGCCCAGAAGTGGCTGAACAAATCGAATCGATGGGTGCAGAGTTCTTATTCCTCGACTTCGAAGAAGATGGTTCTGGCTCAGGTGGCTACGCCGCAGTGTCTTCGCCAGAATTCCGCGAAAAACAACTTGAGCTGTTCCGTGCACAAGCGCCGGAAGTCGATATTGTCATCACCACCGCACTGATTCCAAACCGCGAAGCGCCAAAGCTCTGGCTGGCCGATATGGTCGATGCCATGAAGCCCGGCTCTGTGGTGGTCGATCTGGCCGCCGAAAAAGGCGGTAACTGCGACTACACCGAAGCGGACAAAATTGTCGAAACGGCTAACGGCGTGCGCATTGTGGGTTACACCGACTTCCCAAGCCGCATGGCCACCCAAGCGTCTAATCTCTACGCCACCAATATCCGTCACATGATGACCGATTTGACCCCCGAGAAAAACGGCGAGCCAAATTGGAACATGGAAGACGATGTGATCCGTCATTCCACCGTCACACATAACGGCGAAATCACCTTCCCGCCACCGCCACCTAAAGTCGCAGCGCAGGCAAAACCACAGCCTAAGAAAGTTGAGCCTACCGAAGAAGAAAAGAAAGCTGCCGCCCTTGAAGCAGAGCGTCAAGCAGGCCGCAACCAAGTCAAGATGCTGGTGATCGGCGGCTTGTTTATGGGTCTCATTGGCCTCACCGCCCCAGCGGCCTTTATGTCGCACTTTATCGTCTTCGCGTTGTCGTGCTTTGTGGGTTATCAGGTCATCTGGAATGTCAGCCACTCGCTGCACACCCCGCTCATGGCCGTCACCAATGCCATCTCCGGCATCATTATCATTGGTGCACTGTTACAGGTCGGCTCAGATTCCGCCATCGTCACCTTCTTGGCCGTGATCTCAGTCCTGATTGCCAGTATCAATATCGTTGGCGGTTTTATGGTGACGCGTCGCATGCTCGCCATGTTCCAAAGAAGTTAAGAGGATAAGTTAATGAGTGTTGGATTTATATCAGCGGCCTATATCACGGCCAGCGTGCTCTTTATCCTCAGCCTTGGAGGATTGAGCAATCAGGAAAAAGCCAAACGTGCGGTTTGGTTTGGCATTGTCGGCATGGCCATCGCGGTCATCGCAACCTTGGCCGATGCTAAGACCAGCGGCATGGGCTGGATTATTCCGGCCATTTTGGTCGGTGGTGTCATTGGTTCAATCGCCGCAAAACGCGTCGAAATGACCAGCATGCCGCAACTAGTGGCAGCGTTGCATAGCTTTGTAGGTCTGGCGGCCGTGTTTATCGGCATCAACTCGCACATCGATCCGCCAGCGGGCTTGTCGGGCGCAGAAGCCACGATCCACGAAGTCGAGATCTTCTTGGGCGTGTTTATCGGTGCCATCACCTTTACCGGCTCGATTATCGCCTACGGCAAGCTCGCGGGCAGCATTGACGGCAAGGCGCTTACCCTGCCGCACCGGCACAAGCTCAACATTGCCATGGTGGTCGTGTGCTTGATCTTGGGCATGATGTTCTTCAATCACGCCGGCATCTGGACATTGATCCTGATGACCATTATTGCCTTTGTGATTGGTGCGCACTTGGTTATGGCCATCGGCGGCGCAGACATGCCCGTTGTGGTCTCGATGCTCAACTCCTACTCAGGCTGGGCCGCTGCTGCGACAGGCTTTATGCTCGGCAACGACCTTCTCATCGTCACTGGTGCATTGGTCGGCTCATCAGGTGCAATCCTGTCTTACATTATGTGTAAGGCGATGAACCGCAACTTTGTCTCTGTGATTTTGGGTGGTTTTGGCGATGCCACTGGCCCACAAATGGAAATCGAAGGCGAACAAATTGCCATCGATGCAGCAGGGGTCGCCGCTGCAATGAACGAAGCAGACAGCGTCATCATCGTGCCAGGTTACGGCATGGCTGTCGCCCAAGCACAGCAATCTATCTCCGAGCTCACGCGCCGTTTGCGCGCGGCAGGCAAAAACGTTCGCTTTGCAATCCACCCAGTGGCGGGACGCTTGCCCGGTCATATGAATGTACTGTTGGCAGAAGCCAAAGTGCCTTATGACATCGTGCTGGAAATGGACGAAATCA
>JABXHR010000141.1 GCA_013373515.1 Gammaproteobacteria bacterium
AAGAGCGCATCAAGCGCAGGACGGTCGCAAATATCTGTCTGACTGAATTGATAACGATCTGAAGAACCAACACTTGCGAGTGACTCGGTGTTCCCCGCGTAGGTGAGCTTATCCAGGTTCATAACCTGGTGGTCGGTATCGTTGATTAGATGGCGCACTACAGCAGAGCCAATAAATCCTGCGCCACCGGTAATCAAAACTTTCAATAGTTTCCCCAATATAAGAATACGCAGTTTGTAAAATCAAAGCAGTGTTCAAATATGTACAGCTTCAATGACCGATTACCCGAAATCACGATTAGAATCAATGAATCTCCAGTAAGCGGAAAGTATATCCTTCGAGCAAAACGCTCTGTTGAATGAATCGCTCTGTGAATGTACACCAATCAAACTAACTAGTTCTCCAATGTCTCGAGCCATAAATGGGTTACCCAAACGACATTCGGGCGGAAGCCCAGTATATGCCTGTTCTGTGCCAAAAACTGGCAATCCTACCGTCAAACTCTCAAGGGTCTTCAGCTTTATACCACCTCCAGACAGAATCGGAGCGACAACGCCGGAAAGCCTCAAGTCATCAATCGAACGATAAGAACCAAATAGTTCAACACAAGCCGACACCTTATCAGGATCTATTGGAAGTAAGTAGTCTCGAAAAAACGTTTCACTTCCAACCCCCGCAAGAACGAATTTGATGTTGTCGTCGCCCACAAGCCTCCACCGCTCTATAAATTCCTGAAAAAACGCCACCGCGCCATCCTTGTTTTCTCGACGATACCAATTACCAATAAGACCAAAGCGAAAGTTCGACGATTTAACTAAAGAGCGCTCTAAAACTGGTCGTTCGACAACCGGCAATATCTTAGTAACATTAAAACCACACTCCAAATAAAACGAATAATCATCATACGAAAACGTGAAAATCTCGTCCGCGTTAGAAAGAAAATACCGTTCTAAAGTTGAAGTAATTTTACCAGATAAGAAATTATTACATCCAAGCCTACTCTTCACAGTGAGGGAGTCATGGGCAATTACTATGACCTTGCATTTGAAAAGCTTAAAAAATGGCAGAAAGTAGTAAACCGAGTGATGGTTTAAATAAACAACCCTCGCCCTTGTCTTAAACGCAGCCAAAACAACTCGAAAGAAAACACCAAAGGAAAACCTAGTAAAAAACTCCAGAGCAATTGTGGGGTATTTAGAATTAACGAGCGAAAACACAGCCCCAGGGAGGTTCATTAAAACAACTAATGGCACCTTCCTACCAATCGACAGTGCTTGCTTATAATAGATACACTCATCTCCTATTGAAGCCAAATACAAATCAGTACAAGTCCGACCGCCAGAGGGCCTATCATTTCTAATTCCATCAACGAACAACGTATGCATTTAAATACCGAGCCCTCTGCCTTCGATAAACAGCCAAATAGAGAATAAGGGTTACTGCTAACGCATCGAGTGTAACCGACACTATACCTACAAATAGGAGCATGGACAGAACCAAAGAACGCTGTCTGTACAGGCCGTAGAAGAATAAAACAAAGACTGGCGTCATAAGTCCAAACCCATACGACAAAAACCATGTGAAAACTGATGATTCAACTACAACAGCATAGCCACTTTCCCACTGACCTAGTGAACCAAAGCTCTGGCGCCCATGCCCGAATAGTACATCCCAGAAACCAAAACGCAACTCTGCCACCTTGTCGAAGGACAGCAATCTCCCTGTATCACTAGCCCCACCAACTGAAAAACTCCTAGGCACTAGATCATTGCTAAATAACATTAGACCTGACACGACCACAACCAAACCAACAATGATGACAACCAGCCTTCTGATTGAGAAAAGTGATATGAGTATCAACGCCACACCGCGACTACCCGTAAGAATGGCAATAAGGCCACCAAGATACTTCAGGACACCACCATATAACATATATATCGCGACAGAAAAAACACCAAGCGAAGTGGGACTATTAAACATTCCCACAGGTCTAAGCGAGCTCCAGCTATCAATAACTAAAACAGCTGCCAACGAACTACAAGCTAACGCAAAATACTTGCTATACCTTAACCTCGATTCCCGTTTGAGACTCAATTTATTCAAGCACAGCGCGAGAAGGAAAAAAACATATACCAGCTGAAACGTGGAGAAACTTGGGCCATTGACCAAGAACTGAAAACAGATGAAAACTAGACAAACCAACGATAGTGACAGCCGCATACACAAGAGAGCCACGATAATTCCAACACCCTCGAAAAAAATTCGAGAATCAAAAACAAAGCCAAGAATGATTGAAAAAAACAGCAAACAAAGTGCGGTATCGATGCTTAGAAGGCTCCGTACACGCCTCATAACGGCCTCTCTAGCGCATCTCGTAGTCGCGTGTATGACAAGTAAGTACCCGAAACGCAGCCAAGAAACAACCCATAAGCTAAAGAATAAAGCCCAAAAACCGAAATAGTAAAAAACGCAAATACAGAATACACAGAAATTACTACAAACCAATGAAAAACAACGTCAACTTTCTTACAAAACACAGAAGACGCACTATTGAATGCCATAAAAACGGCCAATGAAGAGTGAGCCAAACACAGGACTGATAGCAAATATAAATCTAAATTTGAAAATATCGAGAAATATCCACTCTTAACGAGCAATACAACAACCAGATACAATACCGTGGCATAAACGAACGTACCCAAGAAGAATCTATATAATAATTCAATACATCGCTGAGAATTCCCTGAAGCAAAGACACGATGATAGATTGCATGAAACGGTGAGACCAAAAAAGTAATAGTAAATGAAAACCGGCTTGTAAAGAAAAAACTCCCTAATTCTTCAAGGCCTAAAAAAATGTCAATTAGGAAACGATCTACGGCATTAACCAACCAAAAGCCAAGAGACGATGCGAGCATTAGAAAACCAAATGAAAAAAAAGAAAGAAATTCAAATCTCCTTGGAATATAGAAAACGACATTTTCTCTGAGAACTATATACAACAAAGTAACAATGGAAACGGTAAAGCCGGAAATAACGATTAATGAAACTATAGTTTTTGTAGAGATAGCACTATATAGAAAAAATATTGCCGCCACTCCCAAGACTTCGAACACAAAACGAAACAAATGCATTGCTATTTGCAATCTAGCATACCCTTTTGACCGAAAATAAGTATAGCACCCTATAAATAAAACCTCAGATAAACAAAAAGCAACTAGCAAAGCGCTACCAAATACACCTAGGTCCTTAAGGAAAAACGGAAAATAATAAAAACCAACCGAAAAAACTGAGGCCGATAATACTGAAAAAATCAAAACGTATAATAGAATGCATGAATGGAATTTAGATTCCAGAAACCCCGGACTAGGAAAGAATCTGTTCATAGATTGGTAGATACCGAGGTTAGAAACCATGTATACCAAGCTAGAAAACAAAACTAGCTTAGACCACAAGCCCACGCCAGAGTCACCAAACAAATATTTGACCATAAATACAAGCAAAAAAGTCCGAACAGCCAAAATAATCGGAACTAATTGAAGAAGCGCGTAATTAATACTCAGACACCTTACTCCATATCTTCTCAAGTACAATATTTGAGACATCATTAGGAGTCTTATCAGTTGTATCTAATAAATATGCATCAACAGATTTATAGACATCGATATAACGAACTAACATTGACTTCAAGACATCTTCAGGGTACTCATCTCGCCGTGAGAGTAGCGTATTCACGTTCGCATGCATGCAGAATACAAGATCATTTCGATGAATGTAACGTAATATATCTCTTACGATTTTTGAATCATAATATAAAAGAAGGTCAATATACGACCTATCCCGCATGGTAACTGTTACTGCTCGGTCGAACTTAATACAACTAAAAAATCTTAAACTATAATACTCCAACAGATATAAAAGCATCAGCGCCGTTACTAACAGAGAAGGGGTTCGCCCCCCCTTAAATTCTGGCCTTTTTACAACATTAATGCTTTTTTTGTTTACATAAATTACTTTCTTCACTAAGAAAATCAAGCGCCAAATAATACCCGCTTTGATGCCATCATATCTCTTATAATTTTTTATCTTACCTGAAAGACGTTTTGATATATTCTCAACACTGGTGGATTTACCTGAACCATCTATACCGCAAATAATGACATTTACTCGGCGATTTCTAAAAAGACCAATGACCTTAAACACGACAACGCGAATTTTATCTTTGATATCGTGAAACGGAAGTAATACTGAATGCAAATCTGCTAAAGATAAAGTATCGTGAGTGCATCGACCATACGTAAATTCACTTGGCAACCCCTGAATATCATCGGTATCTAGGTTCGCACGAGCTTCAGTTAACGAGATACGCCCTTTCTTAAAACTATCAATAGTATTTATATATCGATCATATACTTGGTATTTATTAGGCTTGGAAGCGTTTAAAACACCAATATCAAAAAGATCACTACCATTGACTATATATCTGCTCTGCAAATCAACGTGATAGAAGTACCCGTCCGAAAAAAAAATATAGTGAATACGATGTGATCCGGCACTTACGTATTCCAAGAAACCAAGCTCCTCTAATATTTTTCTTGCGTAGGCCATATCGTCACCACACACAAATAAATCAAGGTCATTGCTTTCATTCTTAAATTCGTTTTTAGAGAGCCCGCTTACAAAGAATCGCTTGCCATCATTTTCCAAACGTTTGATGACTTCTCGATACACAATTGCATTAGGGTAGCTTACATCTATTCGTTCACTTATCTTCATCAATCAACAACTCTATTTCTCTCGAAAACGATAGAGGATCAGCAATATCTTGGTAATTGAGAAGGGAAACCAACGGGATATTTCCGAATAGCTCAGTATTGCTCGATACTCTTAGGCAGATAACCTTTGTACTGACGGATATAGCTTCGTAGATAGAAAGAGGTATGCACATTGTACTTCTAGCTGTTTTGAATGCGTACAAATATACCTTCGACGACCGCAGCTCTTCAAAGGGGTCTACCACGCCTTTATAGATAACTTGGCTGGGAAATGCGTCCTTCAATTTCTTAAACTCATCGAAGACTGCAAAATCACTTTTGATCGAATTATTACAAACTACAAAATCCACATCAGGACGCTTCCCCAACAAAATTCTAAGGGCGTTTATCATCTCCAGAAAGCTTTTATCACTTGTAAGGTGACCCATATACAAGACCCGGTTGCGCTTCTCGGTAAAAGGGCCACTTTCGACTTCCGGCAGAAAACCGTTAGGCAGCTCAAAGAGTTGAACATTACTAAAGCCCATAGATCTAATTTGTGTCTGAGTAAGCCCGTAAACTTGCGTCCTTCTAGATAACGCCTTACACAAGAGAATCCGCAAGTACCGATCGAGAAAATGGTTGTTCGGAAACGGGTCTCCATCGACCAAAATTAGCTTTTTTGGCTTCCAAAATAACAATAACGATATAAGGAGCGTGCGGACATCGTAGGTTGAAGTGAATATTTCAATTCGTTCACCATGGAACACAGATCGGAAAACTGACCAGCAAGCTTTTCTAACTCTTACACTGCCTTTAATGGTATCGTGGCCACCTCCAAAGTGAACGAGATCGCTTTCGCAATTATAAAATTTTGCCGATTCTGATGCTCGCGCGAAAGCAAGTTTTCTGCCGGCCTCTCTGAGAGGAAAGTCAAAACTTGTAAAGGTTGTTATTATCCAGGTCATTTTATTAGCAAACTCATCCAGAAATTCAATTTTTCATTTTCTAATAAATCTTGCTTAGAAAGCCTCATAACATTTGCACCGTAATCCACCCCGACATTATCTACTATACTCAGCCGAACAGAGCTATAGTCTATGTAAAACGCACAACATTTAATCGCCGTTTCAATGCAACCGGGATTAAGCACCGCACCTTTGGATGCTTTTTGAATTTCCTTTAGCATTTGCTCCTTTGAATTAAATGTGTCTGATAATTGAAAACCAGAGAATCTTCCCAATGCTCCGATAAAAACAGGTACACCGACATACGCTGCTTCCAAAGCTAGTATACCGTCGTAAACACCGATCAGATCGAATTCATTAAGAAAGGAATAAAGGTCGAGCTTCTCGTCTGATTTTAGGTAGGTGATACGTTCATGTTGAAGTAATAGTCCTTTCCTCTCTAATACGTCGTATAGCGACAATGCATTGGGATACCAAGTGCTTTCAGCAGGATGAAATCTAATGTAGACATGAACATTTTCCGAAGAAAATATTAAATTTTGATACCAATTTACCCAATCGATCAAACCATCAAACAGGGCGTCTCGATCCGGTACGTTGCCATCCCAGACAACATTAGGACAAACTAAAATATTAAAGTAAGACTTATTTAATTCAATAGTTCCGGATCTTCCGGCGTAGTAAACTTGAGTATCTTTACTAGAATGGCTAAGTCTGGACCTCATAAATTCTTCGGCGATCTCGAGATTTGACGGACTTGATCTCATATAATCTTTGTATTCATCAGACTGGCTCTGACACTGAAGTACGAGCGACGAAAATGTCAGTTCCCCTTCTTTATACGTATTGGTACCGTATAAAAGGACTCTTGTATCACCCCGATCTTTAAATAAATTGTAAGCTGGTGCCCAGAGTGAATAAATACCATGCGAGCTTATTAATGAATCACATTCATAGTCATCTAGCATAGCTTTCGCAATTGCTATCCCCACCCAGCAATTTTTCCTGCTTCGTCTCTGATAATCCTCTACCAATAGAACATTACTTAAGTCGGATTGATAAAACCTTTCGGTTGAAGAATTCGCCCATAAATCTACCAAATTTTGATATTCTCGGGGGCGGTCTGAAGCCTCGTTGTTATCACGAAGTAGCGCTCCGATAGTTAAAACTTTATATCTAGTAAATATGCGATTTATTACTAATGCATAGATACTTATCATGCACTTGTAGATTTTAAGTTTGCTTGGGTTAAGCTCCCGTTTTCCCTGGCAATATTGAAACAGGTCATGATGCTCTAAGAAGCCATCATCGATCACTTGGAATACACTACCGCCTCGAGATACGACATATAATCCGAAAAAAAATTCGATCGGTGTGGACACACAGTTAAATTTTACGGTATTGATAAACACCCTCTTCCCATTAAACCCATAACGATTTACTGCTTCATTTTCACACTGCCACAACAACCATCTGGCTTTGAATATGCCAATAAATATTTTCAAATACTTCAAAAAACTAACCTCGAACGCTACTCTTCGCTTAAAGGGTCTCTATTACCACAATATTCTTAACTTTAATTCTGGAACTCTACTCTGCTAATCTCGAAAACTTACGAATCAAACTATTTCAAGGGATTCTTTAACACCCATTTTTCGCCACACTTCTTCCAGATATCAAGATTTCGGAAACTTTCCGCAGTTTTCCAAAACTCAGCTTCCGACAAATCATGAAATTCTAGAAAATCTTCGAAATCGTTTAAAGGGAGTTGATCTTGAAGGCCATTAACGATTTTTACTGCCTCTTCTCGTGACAATTGGTCGTTCCAGATATCGTAGCAAGTCTGATCAGTTGCTCGCCAAAATCCGAACTTCATATATTTTAACCAAATATTGATCTCACATAATTTTTCATCAATATTATCATAGTTTAAATAATTACCGGGCAGAGGACCTGCTCTTCGACCGGTAAACCCTCGCTCTTTAACGAAGTCATAATTTTTACGGCCATACCACTTCACAAAGTGGCCTAGGTAAATACTTTGAACGCCGGCATCTTTAAGCTTTCTATAGTCTGGATACTTATAGAAAAAGACATCTCGCTCTGAGATATCATCATCCAACCAATCTAAGATTGTTTTCTCCTTCAATAAGTCATTCTTGTCAATCCCCAAAGCTGAAGGCTTACTATCACCATGCTGCAAACCCCCAAATTCAAATGCAATATCTTCTCCCCAAACTACTAAAGGCACTTCATAAACTAGCGCGGTATTAACCACACTTGAAAACATAGCACTATGTTCCGCCCAATTAGGTTCTCCTTGTCGTAAGAAACACTTCTTTCGGATTTTTCTAAAGGTGCTCGGCTTTATGGTAATTTTCATATGATCGACATTTAAGTCGTTTATCATATTGTTTAAATTCTCGATCCCTTCAGTAGTTGGCAAATGTGCTCCAAGCGTTACGCATAGTACTTTCAAGCCGAAGTGCTCCGCTAGTATTGCAGCCTGATACCAACTATCTTTCCCCCCACTTACAGCCACAATACAGTCATAGAAGGGATGATTTGCCTTTTTAATATCCTCTACAATTAACTCAAGATCCTTAAAGCGTTGATCCCAATCTATCTTGGCTTTAACTTCTTTGGTACGACACGCATTACAAAAGCCTCTTTCATCTAACCAGACGCCAGGTTTTGTATTTGGCATTACACAGTTTGTACAATACTTCATAATCTAACCCTCGACAGCCTTATAGTTCCGCACATCCATAAAGCTACGTCCCAATAATATATATTCGTTGAATGACGTTTGATCTTCTAACAACTCTGTTATTTTGTAATCTCGAGATTCGACGACCTCCAATTCGTGGCCGGTCTGCAAATCAATACTGTGAGATAAAATACTACCGGTGCAAGACCAACGGCCATCCGAAGTCTTCTCCCAAACCCGTGAGTCCCGAAAGGGGTCAACGCAATCCATGAACTCACGCTCAGACATACCAACCCAATCTAGGAACACCCCCAAGGCTTTTGGCTTCACTGGAAGATACTTTGTAATTAGTTGTAGTCCCTTTGATTTCTCAAGTCGTTTTAGACGAATGTCACGCGCCACGTGATCAGAGACTTTGGCATATCCAAACTTCAAATACTTAACATAGTCGTGCACGCTAGCATTGTTATAGCAGTGAATTGATTCGTATGTATTGTAGGTACGCTCCTGAACATGAGTTTCATAGCCAAATTTTTCGATAACGTTTTCAACTTGCTTCTGAGAGTCCCAAAACACATAGTTACCAATGTAGAGACCACGGACACGTGATTTTTCCAATTGAGCATCGGAAGGATAAGTAAACGCCTGCAAATCTTTATGAGTAACTTTATCAGAAATGCCAATCAAATCTTCGGCATCTATTCCTCGCATAGCGTGCTCTTTCCGGACCTTTTTAGTCATTTCCACCCGATCATGATGGCTAAACATACCCACTTGGTCTAACCAGCCATTTACTCCCCATATAATTAACGGTATGTCCAGTTTGGTAGCAACCTGTACAGGAAATGTCTGGCTACCGGCAAGCACATGCCAGTACATATCACCGAATTTTCTAAGGGTTATTTTACAAATTTCTTTAATCGTATCTGGACCTACGGTCGACATCATATGATCACAATCTAGCTCGGTAATTAGGCGAGCTAGATTTCTGACACCTACTTTAGTACTGAAGTGGGTATTGTAGGTCACTAGCAAAGGGTTAAGGCCGTACTTATTTTTTACTAGGTCAACGACAAAAAAATCATCGCCTGTACCAACAACCGGAATAACACAGTCGTAGGAAGTACCTGGTCTGCCCTTGTATTGTGACAATAGGGCATCTAACTCTTTCTCTTTTGCTGTCCAATCAATCTCGTATTTTTCTTCATGCACTCGACAACCGCTACATACGCCTCGGTTATCAAAAATGATATTCAAGGCGTGATTTTCAGGATATAAACATCTATTACAATATTTCATTAATCAAATTCCCTAGAATGGACGACCGAGAATATCTAAGGAAAATTCCTCATACTTCACCTCGGAACTTAAACGTACCTGTAGACCTGAAGCAAGCATTTGAGCTTTTGCTGCAATTGTACTATGTTCCATGTGCTGAAATATGTTGGCCGCCGCAACTGCTTGACAACCACCTTTATTCACAGCGTCAGCCAGATGCTCAAAACGACCAACACCGCCTATTGCTATTACAGGGATATTTACTGCCGAACTCACAATTTTCAATAAGTCGATATCGTAACCCTGGCGAGAGCCATCGCGATCAATAGAGTTAATAAAAATTTCGCCAGCCCCAGCTTTCTCAATATCATTTAGATGTGTAATGAGATCCAAGTCGGCGTTCGTTCGACTCAGGTAATCATAAACTCCGTATACACCATTATCTTTGGTTACATCTACTGATACCGTAATACACTGATCACCAAAAGCACGGGAAGCCTGATTAATGAAGGATAAATTGTCTCTAACCACAGAATTAATGCAGACTTTATCAGCGCCTGCCTTAAGCAAACTCTGAATATGCTCCAAAGTTTTGATACCACCACCAACTGCGAGAGGCACAAAGCACTCTTTAGCGGCCCATTCTACTAACTCGATATTTGGCGCTCGCCCTTCACGTGACGCATCAATATCGATCATGACTATTTCATCTACATCCCAATTAACAAAAAACTCTATCGCGGTTTTGACATTGCCAATTGGTAAGTAATTTTTAAAACCAAAGCTTTGTACGACTAAATCACCTTTAGTGACAATACATGGTATTAGGCGAGTTTTAAGCATGCTTATGACCCATACACATTTGTGCCCATTGGAAGAATGACTGCAGTGCAGCTAAACCATTTTTTTGACTTTTTTCAGGATGAAATTGCATACCTATCACATTGTTGTTTTTTACAGCTGCAGTCATCACTCCGCCATAGTCGCATCTAGCTAAGACATATTGGTCTTCACATACTGCGTGTAAGCTATGTACAAAATAGTAATCTTTGTCTTGATTAAGGAAACCGAAAATAGCGTCATTAGCGCTTACCTGTAAGGAGTTCCACCCGATGTGTGGTACCCGCAAGCCAGCATCAGGCTTCATATAAACAACTTTACCTGGAATCCAACCTAGTCCTTTGGTAAACACTTTCTCTTCAGAACTATCAAAAAGCAGCTGCATTCCCAAACATATACCCAGCGTTGGCTTTTTCTGTTCATTTACAGCCTGATGTAAAACTGATACTAAGCCCCTTTCTGTAAGTTTTTTCATTGCATCAGGAAAAGCGCCAACTCCTGGTAAAACGATTACATCAGCACTAAGGATTGCACTACTATCAGCAGTGATAATAATATTAAAATTGCCTACGTAATTAATCGCATTTTCAATGGATTTCACATTCCCCATGTCGTAGTCAATAATTGCTATAGTTAGTTTTTCCATTGTATTGCCGTCACCTTTATAACGAAAAGCCATCATCAACCGTAATGTT
Source organism: Gammaproteobacteria bacterium (assembly GCA_013373515.1). Taxonomy (GTDB): domain Bacteria; phylum Pseudomonadota; class Gammaproteobacteria; order JABXHR01; family JABXHR01; genus JABXHR01. The sequence continues at coordinate 11,246 of JABXHR010000141.1, forward strand.
CTGACCGTTGACATACTGGCTTAAGTCAGATAATAGATACACCAAAGTACCGCCCAAGTCTTCTTTATCTAACATCCCTTTGTTGGCACAAGAGCGCTTATACGCTTTTAGAAAAGGCTCTGGCTGATGGTCGAATATACCACCGGGACTGATCGCATTAACTCTGATATTCATGCCTTTAAAGTATTTGGTCATATATCTAGTCAAATGCAACAATCCTGATTTGATTGCAGCATATTCTACTGGGGTGGTCATTGATGTATTTTCATAGACATCAAAACGCGGCGCGACCACACCGTAAATAGAAGCGATATTGACGATGTGCCCAAATCCTTGCTGCTTGAAATATTGAGCAAACTGCTGGGATGCTAAAAAGTAGCCACCAAGGTTAATGCTCAAGTTCTCACAAAAATCGGCATATTCCACATCAAAGAAGTGCCGACCATAGTTTTTGTTGCGCGGATAGGCATTGTTGACCAACGCATCAATTTTGCCGAATTGTTTATTCAAAGAAACAATCGCTCCGGTCAAAGATGCCTGAGAGTTGATGTCCAAGGCAATGGCATGGACCTTAACAACTCCACTTTGCTGTTTGATTTGCTCAGCCGCTTGTTTAGCCGCTTCAAGGTTTATATCGGCAACCACTGCCGTACCACCATGGGCAATCACGGAGGCGGCAAACACCTGACCGAGCAAACCAGCACCGCCGGTGATAACCACCACCTTATCTGTTAATAATTGTTCATTCATCACTAGGCTCGCATTTCATTGACCAAAAGTTCGGCCATTTTAAAGTCGATAGGGTTGTCAATGTCGATGGCTCTGGCATCAGGAATAATGACCGAGCGCACTTTGCCTGAAAAAACACCAAAATTACTAAGAATAAAGTTAGGTCGGGTGACATAGCATACCGTAGTCATATCGTATACCAGAGGTGCATCTTGACGCCTCACCAGGGGTTTATCCGGAGTAATGGCTAATTGACTAAAACCCTGCTCATCCATTGTCACCATATTGAAGAACGGACTACGCTCTGCCTTTTTGACGGTCACTACAACATCGGTATTATCATCTAAAGCAGCAATACAGTTTTCAACATCTTCAACTGAACGCAGCGGTGAAGTTGCTGGTAAGCTGATAAACTTATCGAAAGCACAACCTTGTGCCAGCATGTAATCAACAGCATGGCGCCAAGCGTACCATTCAGCACTATTGTCTTGCGCTAGCTCTTTAGGACGCAAAAAAGGAACTTCGGCACCTTGGTTCTTAGCCACTTCGGCGATTTCTTCATCATCTGTCGAGACAATGATGCGGTCGATAGACGGACATTGCATAGCGGTCTGAATCGACCAACCAATCAGAGGCCTACCCCCTAACTGCTTGATGTTCTTACGGGGAATGCCTTTAGAGCCCCCTCGAGCGAAAACGAAAGCGATATTACTGGACACTTAACTCATCCTATCGTAATGACTTGCTTGGTTTGTGCCGAGCGTTTTGCTGCCAAGACGATTTTTAACGCAGCCAAACCATCGACGCCATCAACTTTGGGGCCTTTAGAAGAAACAATACACTCGATAAAATGGGTTATTTCATCAAGATACATGTCATTACGCTGTTCGTTTGGTGCTACTAGCAAACGACCTTGAGGCTCATCAAGAGTATTGATACGCACTTCATGATGCACTGCATCCCATACCAAGGTGCCTCTAGCGCCTATCACTTTACAAATGCGATGAGGTAGCGCTTGAATAAAATCGATATGAACGTTGGCACTTAAACCCGATTTAAACCCCAGAAGCATATCAATACTTTCTTCGACCTCAGGGTCTATCTCAAGCTCACCACTTTTAGCGCAGCGAGCATAGACAGTCTCAACATCTCCGAAGATCCAACGCAAATAGTCTAGCTCATGACTCAACTCCAGCAACACCCCGCCACCTAAGTCTTTTCTGGCTGATACTCCTTGACGATAATCGCTGTCAGGTCGCCAGTTTGGCAAATATTGGCCAGTATCGACACAGACGCTGAGCAGCTTGCCTATCTCACCGCTTAGCAGACAATCACGGAACCTAATCGCCGCCTCTGAGAAACGGAAATTATACGCTGTCATTAGTATTAATGAACGCTCTTGTGCTGTTGCAATAAGCTGCTCTACACCATCAAGGCTCGCGGCGATCGGCTTTTCCACCAACAAATGAATATCGTGTTCAACCAGTTGCTGAGCAATCTTCACATGAAAAGGCGCAGGATTGGCAATAATGGCAGCACCTGGAGCAAAACTCAGCGCCTGCTCTAGCGTTGAAACCAAATAGTCGGCCCCCTCGGGAACCTCGGTTTGCGTGCTGACTTGAGAAGCCCGGCGCATCACCACAATCTTGGCATCAGGCTGTAATGCTCGCAGATTGTTAAGGTGGCGTTTGCCGATACTCCCAAAGCCTACAATCAAATAACACTGAGGTGTCATTTAGCAAAACCTTCAAAATAATCTCTTTGTGCTCGCTCAAAATCATTCATTTTACCGACATCAAGCCAATACTCATGCAATGGGAACATCGAGACAACTTTGTCTTGCTTTAATTGCTTTTCAAGCAAGGTCGGCATATCAATAATGGTATTGGAGTCTATCGACTGTACAAGCTCACGGCTGATTACATATATACCAGCGTTGACAAAGAACTTATGTACAGGTTTTTCAACCATGCCGGTAATACGATTTCCTTGGATTTCAATTACGCCATAAGGCACTTGATATTCGTACTCCCTAACGCACATAGTCGCGACACAGTTGTTGTCGTTGTGATAATCCAATAACGCAGCATAATCAACCTTGGTCATAATATCGCCATTCATCATGATCAAAGGCAATTTTGGCAAATCTTGCGGCAGAAGACCCAGTGCGCCACCGGTACCTAGGGGCGATTCTTCATGGACATATTCAATTTCTACACCCCACTTGCTGCCATCTCCGAAATACCCACGGATCATTTCCGACTTATAATGAGTAGAGATATAAAAACGATAAAAGCCACTTTGAATAAAGCCATCAAGAATGGTTTCTAAAATCGGCTTATCACCTACTTTTAACAAAGGCTTGGGACAGTTGTCCGTTAAAGGACTTAAACGCTTACCAAAACCGCCAGCCATTAAAAACACCGGGTTTTCAATGCGGTTACGCTTTAAAATATGCTGCAGGGTTTCAAGCCCGACTAGCTTGCCATTATCTAATAGCGGGATAGACAGAAGATCTTCATGCTCCATCATAGCGCGGAGCGTCTCACGAGGAGTATCGACATCAGCGACTTTCGGTTTTCGGTGCATGATCTCCTCAACCTTGTTGGTCAAAGGAATATGCTTCAACAACGCCCTTCTAATATCGCCATCGGTCACTGTGCCAAGCAAATGGCCCTGCTCGGTCACGACCAGCGCTACGCGCAGAGAACCCTTTTCGATTACTCTTACCGCCTCTTCAATCGAAGCGTTAGATCCTAATAAAACGTCTCGCCACTTATAATTCACGCTTATTACCCATCAATTTATGCTGCGCCATTTGCTTCGATCACACCACCAAAGCGGGTACCTATGCGATATCCAGGAGTTTCAAATTGCTCTAATGCCCCTTCTTGCGACACGTTAGCGACCTCTAGAATATGTAACACTGAATCACCAGCTTTGACATAGACGCCACTCTCATCCCGACCAACTACCTCGCCTGGAGTGCAGATATAGCTCGGTGCATCCTGAAGGAAACGGCTTTTGATGATTGCAACTTCTTTACCCTTTAACACTGTCCTTGCCGCAGGCCCGGGTAAAGTAATGGCTCGTACTAAATTATGTATACGCCTCGCCGGCAACTGCCAATCAATGACTTCATCTCCAACTCTGCGCATACCGCAGTAAAAGCCATAAGGATTAATATCGTTTTGCTTTATCCTGTTTACCTTACCGCCAGAAATAAGCTCAACCGCTTCGACCAACACTTCTGAGCATTTAACAAAGGCTTTCTCAAGCAAGCTGGCATAATCGTCTTGCTCTGAGATATCAACTTTATGCTGAATAATAATATCGCCAGTATCGATACCCTCATCAACATAATGTGCTGTTACGCCAAAATAGCTTTCGTCGTTAATGAGCACCCAGTTAAGCGGATTACGGCCACGATAAAATGGTAGCGCGCCAGCATGGCAATTAATAAAGCCCAAAGGAGCAGTGTCGATAATCGGCTTTCTCAAGATTTGATTAAACGACATTGATACGAACAAGTCTGCACCATAACCTTGAAGCCGCGTAATGAATTCAGCGTCGTTAACATTCTCTTGGGGAATAAACGGTACTGAGAGATGCTCGGCATATTGCTTTAACACAGGATCTTGAGTATCGAAACGCGGCACGATAAAAGCGATTTCGCAAAGCCCTCTTTGCAACAAAGCTTCAAGGGCAGCATGAGACCAGGGGCCGTCAGCAAAATAACCGACTTTGAGCTTTTCCGTCATAGAACCACCTCGTCCACTTCATAATCTTTCTCAGCGACAGTGCCAATAAATTCCCAGTAATCCATAGGTGAAACACCATTACCCGGCCTTTTTACTGTCAGATTCTGCTCGTTAAAGCACTCACCTCTTTTAATCGGAGCAGCAACGACCAAGCTCTTACGGGCAATATCAACATTTTTTTGCTCAGAAGGTCTTGGTCCTTTAATGCCATCACCTAGTACCTGCTCAACCATCCGAATACTATCAACCATGGCTTTTAACTCATCAGGCTCTAATGAAGCCAAATGATCAGGCCCCGGTAGATTGCGGTCGATCGTAAAGTGTTTTTCTAACAAGCAAGCCCCGCGCGAGACTGCGGCAACTGGCACGGTGATGCCTTCGCTGTGATCTGAATAACCGATAGCGCAAGGAAAGGCTTGAGCCATAGTGTCCATTGCCTTTAAATTGATATCACAAGGCGGCGCTGGGTACTCGGTAGTACAATGTAGTAGCGTCACTTTCTCCCGCAACGCCTGCTGGCCTTCTGACGAAAAAAACGCCTGACGGAACGCGGATTTAGTCGGCTTTTGATTAGTTTTATCAATTAATCCAAAAGCGATAATGCCAAGAGTCTGCTCAATATCCGATAAACTCGCCATTCCGGTAGAAACAATAATGTCACAGCCAGACCGCGCATGCGCAAGTACCAAGGGCGCATTAGTTATTTCGCCAGAAGGCAACTTAAGACGCTTAAGGCCAAGACTGTCAACCAAAAATGACAAACTCTCTAAATCGAATGCGGTCGATAGAAACTCGATGCCTTTATCGTGACAATAGGCGATGAGCTTGTAATGCATGTCATAACTGAGCTCCAAACGCCTTAGCATGTCATACTGAGACTCAACAACCCCGGTATTAACCGCTTGATAGTCGGCCTGCTTGGCATGTTTGCTGACCAACCGGCCCGCTTTAAAGGTTTGAAACTTAACAATGTCTGCGCCAGCAGCGCAAGCAGCATCCACCAACTCGAAGGCCAACTTTTCATCGCCGTTATGATTGACACCCGCTTCTGCGATAATGAGAGTTTTTTTCATAAAGCTACTTTTCAACATGAGAAATTGCAATCCCTGAAATTTTTCAGGCAACCTGCAGATTGATGTTTAAGAATATCTACAATTTGACCGCTGGCATTGCCTATACCGTATGGGTTTTCCACAGACGCCACCACGGCTTTAAAACTTGGACTGATAGCCTTGTGGATGGCAGCCGAAATGCTTTCTTTGCTAGGTTCGCAATGAATAACGCTTTGCGCCGCCACACGCCCCTTTTGCCGCATGCCGATATTAATTGTAGGTTTGTGAAACGATGGCACCTCGATAATACCGCTCGAAGAATTGCCGATGACTGCACTACAGTGCTTCACCGCACTTAAATAACGCTGTTGACCTAAAGAAGCTGACGTCAAAACCCGTGCTGGATCATGAGCACCATAAGCCTTCAGCATATGCATGATTTGGCGGCCACCATCGTCAGCATTAGGATAAGTCAAAATGACTCTATGCTTGGGAAAGCTATCGAGCGCTTTAAGTAATTCGCCAAAAGCTTCTTTTGGCTGTTCTTCAGCTAAGGTCACCGGGTGGTAAGTCACCACAAAAAAATCATCGTCTAAATCGAACTCAAGAGATCGCGCCAAAGCGTCACGGCTCATCAACTCACTACGAGCAATGTGATCAAGTCCTATGGCACCGACATTCCAAACTCTTTCAGGATCTTCGCCCAATTGGATTACCCGATTACGGTGGACATCGGTCGTCGTTGCATGAAAATAGCTAAACTTGGTGATGGCATGACGAATTGCATCATCATAGGCACCCTCTGTTTTCTCTCCGCCATGAATATGTAGTATCGGAACCTTCATTACCAAAGCCGCTTGAGCAATAGCCAGCGCTTCAAAACGATCGCCCAAAACCACCAACACATCCGGTTGTAACCTAGCAAGCGCATCAGCATAGCCAATGATTCCAAGGCCCATACTTTTGGCAACTCCGACCGAACTATCGGAGGAAAGCAGCATTTCAACTTTTTCGGCTATCGAAAAACCATCTTGCTCAATAAATCTGACTGTGTGGTTAAATTCATGAGATAGGTGCATTCCTGAGACAATTAATTGCAATTCAAGGTCATCTTCAGCAACAATATCTTTAAGTAGCCAATAAAGCAAACCATATTCTGCACGTGTACCAGTAAAAACCGAAATTTTCTTTTTCATTCGATCAACCTATATAATCGGCGTGCTTGGTAAATTTATTAGACGAGACTCTATGAACTCTGAAGTTTTCAAATCATCTCGAAGCGAGTTTTTAAACATTGGTAAGCGATGCATCAACTTCCATATTGGTCTAGTCATCACACCTGCGTTGTTTGTTTCTTTTAAAATTTTGTCTCTAAATGTAACGTCAGGACAGATAACTGCATTCAGCCAGTAGTTTGATTGGGCATATTCAGGCTCAACAAAAAAACTTAAATCCGTACCTGCGAAAAACCTTTTATAACGCTCTGCAAGTTGACGTTTTAGTTTAACAAAATCAGGCAATGCCTCCATCTGTGCACAACCTAATGCAGCATTTAAATTTGGTAATCTGTAATTAAAACCGGGCTCATCATGAAAAAACTCATAGGGATGCGGTACTTTCGCGGTCGTAGTAACATGTTTCGCTTTAGTGCCGACAACTGCGTCACGGCACAACACCATACCACCACCACCTGTGGTGATGATTTTATTCCCGTTAAAACTCAAAACCCCCAATTCACCAATAGTACCAGTGTGTCTACCTTTATAGTAAGAACCCAAACTCTCCGCGGCGTCTTCAACCAGCACCATGTTCCACTTAGCACATACTGCAACTAATTCATCCAACTCGGCAGGGTGACCAAAGGTATGCATGGGAACAACAGCACTGATTCGGCGATGATCTGTTTTATGAAAACAGCCCGACTCATTACGGTATGCGTTTTCACTCAAGTAATTATCTAAAGCAACGGGGCATAACGACATACTGACTTTTGACACATCAACAAAAATGGGCTCGGCACCCAAATGATACAAAGCATTACAAGTCGCAACGAATGTTAGGGCTTGTGTAACGACATAATCACCTGCTTTAATACCAGCCATATAAAGCGCCGTGTGCAAAGCTGCTGTACCATTTACGGTAGCGACTGCTTTTGCGGTCGATGTATAAGCTTCAATTTTACTTTCAAAATCATCCACAAATTGTCCAACACTTGATACAAATGTGCTATCCAGAGTACTTTGAACATATTTTGATTCATTACCTGAAAAGGTAGGAGAATGCAGAGGGATAAATTCACGCGTGGTATATATATCTCGCACAAATTCAACCAGCTTTTTTGTTTCCATATAACTACATCTTCCCGTCTAAGTATTTTCCAGTCTCTTTATGACCGAAGCCCGGAATCATCTTGTAGAACAGATCAACGATATCGGTTTTTTGCCAAGAAAGGTCTGCTTTAAATTTTTGAATTTGACTTTCAAAAAAATCAAGCAATTCAGAATTAAAAATCAACTCATTCTTAATAACACCGATATTATAAAACCTTTCCATATCCAAAACTTCTTGATCCGTAAAAAACTCCTCAAAGTCTTTTTCACCAGTTGTATCACTTTTGACAAATAAGCATGGCCATTTGCCTTGCTCAGGAAGCGTTTTAATCAGATCACGAGCTTCATCCTCTGTTTCACAGAGCTGAGGCTCATAACCAAGATTCGCGAGGTATTTAACAGCAATATCGGAGAAAGTTATTAGATGAAGCGACTCACTAAGTTTTGGAAAGAAAACATCCCTATTCTCACCAAAAATACACGACATTAAACATAACTCACCAGACTCCTGCGGAGTAACGAAATAACGCTTGATATCGTTGGGCGCAACTAAAGGCTGGCGCTTTTGGATACGCTGGTTAAAACCATGAAGCAACGAACCATCTGAAAAGGCCACATTTGCAAAACGGGCTGTTGAAATTGATATTTCTTGACTTTCCCTCATCAAGAACATTTCCATAATACGCTTAGACGCTCCCATCATATTTACTGGATTGGCTGCTTTATCGGTCGATACACAGAAATATTTTTTGACCCCTGCATCAATAGACTGCTGTATAGTTTTTTCAGTATTGAATACGTTGACATCAATCATACGCATCAAAGTGAATGGATCTTTCTCACTTCGAACATGCTTTAGTGCAGAAAGATTTAATACATAATCGTATTGACCATCAGCCTTTATAAATGAATCATATTCTATAGATCCGATATCAAGCGCATAGGTCTGGAAATCACCATCAATATAACCTAACGAACTTCTAATATCTCGAACAAGCTCAACCATGTTATTTTCACTAATATCAACAACATGTAACTTTTTCGGGTTACGTTTAAAAATTTCTTTGGTTACTGCTTGACCAATTGATCCCGCGCCACCAAGTACCAGAAAGGAAGAATTTGTTACAATTCTTAAAAGTTCGGATTGATTTTTTTCAATATCGACATCAAACAATCTTTCGTTACGACCGAGTATGGAAAGTATATTCATAATTAACTTAATATAGATAATTTTATTTATCTTTGTAGAGTGTTATTTTCGTTTTAGTATTTTAAATTTTTTCTGAGCATTTTTTGTTCTTTTATTTTTTCATGTCGATTAATAAGCTTCACAATATTTAGACTTCCCACACCATAAATTAGATTTTCTCGTAAATAAAAAACCAAAATAGAAAATCAAATTAATTTTTTATAATTAATTATCAGCCATTCTAAATATCGTTTTTTACTTATATTAGGCACCTTAAATTTCTAAAATATAATTTAATTCACGATATTTCTTCGAATAAAATCGTGCCCTGCCATTTTTCGCTTCTATAATTTCAAGGTAATTTTAGATTTTTTTTTCAGAGACGCCCTCCGGCGTCCGTTTAAACGCAACATCCTACTGCTATGCTCGGTAGTTAAAAAGCTTTACGTTTCCTACGTAACCGAGCTTATTTAAATACTTACAACAGACGAAGTTATGGCTTTGTTACGTCTACACCTAGATACCGAGCGACCGTCGACTTAGCTTTATTAGGTGTATTCACAATCTCAGACTTTCCGATTCTAGACATGAACAACCAGCAAATTTCCTTTACAATATTGGATAACCACTTACCAATCCCGGCTAACAAGCCACCTAACCGCTTGATCCAATATACCCAACAAATTTCGATAATAGATATTATCGAGTCCAATCTTTGATGCGTAGAGCTGTTATCCGCTTTGGGATATGTCAACTGTATATCCCTCAACCGAAAGCCCTCTGGGATCGGTCCCAAGCATGCCGATTTTGGCGAATCTTGCATCAATTTTCACGTTATAGCCGTCAGCATGTCAGAGGAATGACTCATCAAGAGTGAGCTCACCGTATTGATGGAAGCTTTTTTCAGACAAATTAATAAGCTTTATAAACGCGATAGACTCTTGCTGTTGGCAGTATGACTCTGCGCTCTGCACTCCAAAAACCTCTTTCCCATTTTGATTTACGTACAGAACGGCATCTAACTCTCGATTCTTCGAATTTACTTTGAGAATGGATACTGTTAGTGGCACATGGATGCCACCAGAATTTAATCCAAATTTAGACTGCTTAGTCACTGTAGAAAACTTTTTACCATATCTATAGCTTTAACGTTGATAAAGTCTAATCCCGACACGCTCTATGTGCTCAATCAACTCTTGATTCGTTAGGGTATTCATATCGATGACATCAAAAAAATAGGGCATGAATGTATTTTCATTTAGTTCGATAGAGAGCCTTATTGCAGCTTGATCGCCATGTTCACTGCAATTGACTGCTAGGTCTACATCTGAACCTTTCTTGTGACTTGCCTTGGCTCTTGAACCAAATAAGATTAACTCTTCGATCATTGGATCTGAGGATGCGTTGTTGATGATAGAAGCCAGGTCGCTTTGTGAAAGACCTGTATCTGCTAATTCAGTCGCACTCATATGCATCAAGGTATGCAATCAACTCGTTAATCATCGGTGAGTATTTAGATGTAATACTATCCACAACCAAATCGGCTGTAGATTCGTTATAGGTATGTGTTGTTAGGTTGCGATCTGAGAGCGCAACAAGCCAAAGTTCACCATCCTGAATTATCTCATTTTGGAACGTTTGCTTAATAGCCGCCCTCGGGGTTGCAACATCGAAGCCTTCGCTCACAAGAAAGTCTTTCAATAGCTTCGAAGCCAACTCAAACGCCATCTCAAATGCCTGAATGAGCCCTGCCTGCTCAATTCTTGATGGTGATGATATGTTAAGCCCTTCATTCATCAAGCTTGCGGCCTTTTTCAAACGGTTTAGGCGTTGTCTCCAGCGAATATCATTCACTGCGAGTCCAACTGTCTAATACCGAAATAACAAGACATCAACTTGAACGTTTAGTCGCTTCCTTACGAAGCCAATTGGCGAATTCCTCTTCATCAATCTTGGTCTGCGCCAGCATAATAATTTTTTGACCCACTGACTCGATTTCCCAATCCATCGAGGCATTATTCAGTTCAAGCAATAGGTCCATTACCTGAAACGCGGTACGTTTATTACCGTCATTAAAGCAGCGTGCTTGGGAGATCGCTGCTGCATAGGATGCAGCTAACGAATAAACATCCTGTATCAACCCATAATTAAGCCGGTTTTCGACTCGACCTAATGCTCCATCCAGTGATTTTCCACCTGCGAATCCCTGCAGTTCATGTGTATCGAGAATGTAATCGTGAACAGCGATTACGTGATCCACCGATAACAGAACGTAATTCATTTGTCCTTTAAGTAGTCGAGCACAGGGCGCGTGATCACTGTACGAGACGCTAGGGCGACTTTAATGTCATCCATCGAAGCAACACGATTGGAATCAACCGTAATGGCTTCTGCCGGCACAAAATAACCAACCAAGGCTGAGTTTTTAAGCACTGCAACCGGCTCACCACCCGATTTTTCCAGCACTTTATGGGGCTCGCGCATTTCAGTCATCGATGCGATGTGTCGTGTTAATAAAGTTGCCATATATCTCTACAAAGGTTGGTGATATCTAATTGAGTATAGATTTAAATATACATTTTTTCCATCACTGATCTCTCGCTCGGCTCGAACTCTCAGACACTCTTGGACACCAGCGAATAGCAAATTTATCCAATATCGCTGCTGTCGTAACAAAGAAAGCCCCACAGATCCACAAATGGCGCCGAAAAACCCGAGTTAACTTGACTCCTCGTCCCTATCGCCTAACGTTTAAACAGGCCATACAAGGAAGTAGGTTATGTTCGAAACTCTTTTTGCATCCATGCAGGGTGCTTACTCTGCCTGTACGATTCGCGCGTATCAGTCCGACGATGCGCACTACTTAAACTGGTGCAATCAATAGAACCAAGCAGACGATCCGTTTCGTGCTGCACTGCTGGCTATCTATATCAAGCAGATGGCCGATCACTACAAAAGCGCAACTATCCGCCGTCGCATACGATCTATCAGCTCTGTTCGTTTGCTGAGTGAGCAGCCAGATATCACTCGCGACCCAAAAATAAAACTGGCAATGAAGAAGATGCATTGCCCAATTGGCCGAGCTCAGCGTCAAGCCACGCCCTTGACTCGAGAAATTCTAGACCAGCACGCACTACACCCAATTCTCCAACTCCAAACCATCAACTCGTTCAAACTCTTTAATATTATTTGATACCAGTGTGTGGCCGAGGGATCTCGCATGGGCAGCAATCCAAAGGTCATTGTTTCCGATGGGCGTGCCCTTTAGCTCTAGCGCGCGGCGGATACCTGCGTAATGTCTTGAAACACTCGAGTGT
>JABXHR010000130.1 GCA_013373515.1 Gammaproteobacteria bacterium
CTGGACAGTAGAAAAGGAGACGCATGCATGACAAGTGATCAATACGAAGCATCTGTCTTGATTTACGTCCGTTCTGTTGAAACTCGGACCGTAGAGCTTTTTCGCAGTGTTATTTGCGTTTGTTTACAGCTAAGCGCATCACCTAATAAATACACTTACTTAGTAACCTATTGGGCTAGACAACTCACCAAACAACTAGCGCAAATACAGCCAGCAGACAACTTGCACTTCTGCGACAACACCACGATTGATATCTGCAGTTATTTTCGATCTTGTTCTAGTTACAAATGTTCGTTTAGCGACATTCAGCAACGGCTTTGGAGCTGGGTATATGGTTAATACCCTATCACCTGAAATACACCAGAAGCCAGCTAAAGGTTCTCTGACAAACGCCAGCAAGATCGTTATCAAAGATAAGAGCTATGACATCAACACGCATTACGGTAAGTACGAGGTGCGGACAGATATATTGTGGCCGATGGTAGATCAGCTGGAAGCGATGCTCAGTTACCACAGCAAGGTGTATCAGATACGACTGGAAGCTCACAGCAAGCACTACGATGGTAAGAACAAGGAGTTTACTAGCGACCTTAGCAAGCTACTGAAGTGGCTCAAGGGCAAAGGCCACAAGCGAGTGGCTTACTGCTGGGTGCGTGAGAAGGATCGCTCTAAACACTTTCACTATCACCTAGTTCTCTGGCTGAATGGCCACATCATAGACAAACCTCGCAGTGTCTACATGCGCTGGGATACGATTCTAGGCGCCACGCAAGAGTGGGTAAGGTCAACCCCTATGATCCACAGAAACAAGCCTGAGACGCACTCTAAAGGTATCTACACAGCATCATACCTCGCAAAGCAACGCACCAAGGGCTATGGCGATAAAGGCACTCGCGATTTCAGCACCAGTCAGCTTAAACCTAACGTTAATTCCACGGAGACTGTCTATGACTACGCCAAGAGAACTGCTTGAGTATCTGACAGAAAACTACAGCGCATTCAGAGAACCAATGTTGTTGGAAATAGGCATTCACACTCAAATCAAATCGGCGGTTGGAGATGTATTCACTGAGAAAGTGATACGTAAAGTATTAGGGAAGTATACAAATTCAGCGGCTTATAACTCTGCAGTCGTTCAGAACCTCGACTGGGATTTGCGTAGGGTAAACTTGGACGGCTCATCAGGTTCTTTAGTGAGCGATGCCTCCAAGCGCCATCATATAGGGAAATTTCTAAGAGCACTTGAGCGCAAGGAGAAGAAAGAAGATGTTAGCCACTACGCTGAGTGGCGCGAGCAAGCCATTGAGTGGCTGGCTGAGCAAGAAGCGCAAGAGCCATGAATCTGCTTTCCGATCTCCCAGTCCTTCCTGTGCATGACTCTATACATTGCAGGGTAAGTGAAGCTGCAAGGGTCAGAAAGGCTATGTTAGAGGCAGGAAGTGTTGTGTTAGGTGTGGATCTGGTGATTACAGGGGATTCAAGATTGTAACAAGCCCCCAAAGGCTTATAGGGGCTTTGTTAAATGACGCTAAAGGTTAGTCGATTCTATGTATCAAATACGGCACGATAATTTTTCGTAAGCAGCAGCGAATCCGTCGAGCGGCATGGCTCCCTGTACCATATCACCATCAAAAGGATCGCGGACACGGATAATGACAGAATTTCCAGCCTTTAATTGCTGGATGTAGTTCTCCAAATCAGTGTCGGGCATGAAGGAAGCTTTTGAACCAGTCGCCAAATTCCAGTAGGAAGGGCCGTATGGGCCATTCTTATCAACACGCATTTCTACCGTCACTTGATCGTCGCTGTCTCCACTCATGTACCCATGAAACACTGCAAGTCCTATCCCGCTGTCAAAGCATTTCAAGAAAAACAACGCCTCAGATCCAGAAGAAATAGCTTTGTTGGTTGCCTCGTCGGTAAGACTGATAGTACTGTTGTCTTTATCCGTGAATCCGTCAATTAGTTCCCTGTACTCCCAACTCGCTGCGAGTGAAGTTGATACCAATCCCAACGTAACAAGAGCGGTTACTAGTTTATATCCCAACTTCATTAGATTAGCTCCGTAGATTTTTGCTTTATTGTTTAGTATTGCTTTAACTTAGGAAGCCTTATAGTTGCTGTCAAGGTTGTCTATTTTGAAGGATTATCATAAAAGTATTATGATGATTCATAGAAAAGGGGTGAGATGATTTTGCCTGATATGAATATTCCTGATAATCACGAAATAACACGCCATAAAGATGGTCGCTACCAGAAGGGAGTCTCAGGAAACCCTAAAGGCCGTCCTCCCATGATGCCGCCAGAAATGCGCCAGAGGCTTGTAGACGCTTCTCCTGAAATCATTGATCAGGTCATAATCTCTGCCAAGGATGGCGATATGGCCGCCTGTAGGCTCGTTCTGGAGCGTTTAGCGCCTGTCAGCAAGGCATCCGCTGCACCAGTTCATATTGATGGTCTAGAAGACTCTGAGACGCTTTCAGAGAAGGCTAGCTGTATACTCAATTCAATCGCTAGGGGCGAGTGTCC
>JABXHR010000059.1 GCA_013373515.1 Gammaproteobacteria bacterium
ACATAGCCCATCGCCATGGACTGCTGGACGTGATGGGCATAGCCGCCGGAGCTGACGTAGCCGATGGCGCGGTCGTCGTCGCTGGGCAGGATGGCTTCATCGCCGACGACATCGATCCCATCGGTGTTGATGGTCAGGCAGACGAGTTTGCGAGCCGGGGGCTTGGTGCGTTCGGCTTCGGCGGCGGCTTTGCCGATAAAATCGCGATTCCAGTCGATAAAGCGATCCATACCAGACTCTGCAGCGGTGAAATCAGGGCGGAAATCTAGCGTCCACACGCCCCAGTTTTTCTCGAGACGCATGCTCATCAGTGCGCGTGCGCCATACCAGCGCAAGCCATGCTCGCTGCCGGCGGCTTCGATGGCTTCGGCGAGTTTGAGTTGGTACTGCGGCTGGCAGTAGAGCTCGTAGCCAAGCTCGCCCGAGAAGCTGACGCGGCAGAGGATCACGGGCACGTCGCCGACGTAGCTGCGGCGAATGTCCATAAAACGCAGGCCCTCGGCGCTGACATCCTCTTGGGTGATTGATTGGAGTAGCGCGCGCGAGTTGGGCCCAGAGAGGCCAATGCCGTGGTAATGATCGGAGAGGTTGCGATACTGCACGCTGCTGGCGTTTTCGGCGGCGAGCTGGGTTTCAAACCAGCGTCGATGCGCCTCTTGCATGGCCCCTGAGCCAAATAGCATATAGTGCTCTTCGCCCAAGCACGCCACGGTTAGATCGCCGTATAGGCGGCCTTTTGGCGTGAGCATCGGGGTGAGCGCCATGCGCCCTGGTTTGGGGATGCGACCGGCCAGTACTTTGGACAAAAATGCCTTGCTTCCTGCGCCGCTAAACTCGTGTTTGGCGAAATTGGCGATTTCGATGGCACCGACGGCGCTGCGCACGGCGGCGACTTCTCGTGCCACGTAGTCGTGCGCTCGCGAGCGCTCAAAGGTGGGTTCTTCGTGTGCGTCTTCAGGGCCATCGGCAAACCAGAGCGCGTGCTCAAGACCAAAGCTGGTGCCCATTACGGCACCCTTGGCCACCAAGCGGTCGTAGAGTGCGGTGGTCTTCTGGCGGCGGCCCTTGGGTAGCGTTTCGTTGGGGAAGGTCATCACAAAGCGGCGCTCGTAATTTTCCGCTGATTTGATGGTGCCCCAGCCCGGGGTGGCAAATTCGCCAAATCGCGCCACATCCATGGCCCAGACATCGATGGAGGGCTCGCCATCCATCATCCATTCGGCCATGGTCAGACCCACGCCGCCGCCTTGGCAGAAACCTGCCATCACGCCGACGGCGACCCAATAATTTTTCATGCCGGGCACCGGGCCGATCATGGGGTTGCCATCGGGGCCGAAGGTGAAGGGGCCGTTGACGATGGTTTTGATCCCAACTTCGCCAAGCGCAGGGATTCGCTCAAACCCGAGCTCTAGCCGGTCGGCGATGCGCTCAAGATCGGGCTCCAACAGCTCGTGGCCGAAATCCCATGGGGTGCCGCCGACTTTCCACGGGGTGGACTTGGGTTCATAGGTGCCGAGCAACATGCCGTCGCGCTCTTGGCGGAAGTACATATTGCCTTCGTAGTCGATACCTGCAGGCAGCCGATTGTCGATGCCGCGCTCAGTGATGGCGGGAATCGATTCGGTGATGAGGTAGTGGTGTTCCATCGGCTGGACGGGCAGATCAACACCCGATAAATGCCCTACTTCGCGCGCCCACAGTCCGCCTGCGTTGACGATCATTTCGGCGTTGATGGTGCCCTTGGCGGTCTGTACATCCCAGCTGCCGTCGGGGCGCTGCTGGGTGCCCGTGACACCGGTGTGGGTGAAATACTGTGCGCCATAGACTTTGGCGGCTTTGGCAAAGGCGTAGGTGACGCCAGAGGGGTCAATATCGCCATCGAGCGGGTCCCAAAGGGCAGCGATGTAATGCTTGGGGTCAATCAGAGGGTGGCGTTCGGCGGCTTCTTTGACCGAGATAAACTCTTGGTCGAGGCCCATATAGCGGGCCTTGGAGCGCTCGCGCTTGAGGTAGTCATACCAAGTTTTGTTAGAGGCGAGATAAAACCCGCCGGTGCTGTGCATGCCCACGCTCTGGCCGGAGAGTTCCTCGATCTCTTTGTAGAGATTGATGGTATAGCCCTGCAATCGCGAGATATTGGGATCTGAGGAAATGGTGTGAATCTGCCCAGCAGCGTGCCATGAAGAGCCAGAGGTCAGTTCGTTTTTATCGAGCAGCACCACGTCTTTCCAGCCAAACTTCGCCAGATGGAAGAGGATCGAGCAGCCGACCACGCCGCCGCCAATGACGACGACCTTGGCGTGTGAGGGGAGCGTGTTTTCGGTCATAGCAGTTCCTTGTGTTGGGTTTTGTGCCTTGCGCTGAGCCTAGTACCAGGCTTCAGGGAGGGCTTGTTTACGGCGTGCAATGTAGTCGAGTAGCGCCTCGTCTACTGCGGGGTCAATGGCAGGCGCTTCGTAGTCGCGCAGCATTTGTTGCCAGCGCTCAAAGGCGCGAGTCGCGGTGTCTTTGGCACCGCTTTCCTCCCAGCTCTCGAAGCTTTCGCTATCGGACATTTGGGCCTCGTAGTACGCGGTTTCGTAGTTGCCCATGGTGTGGGCGCTGCCCAAGAAGTGACCCGCAGGCTCGACATCGTCATAGGCCTGTTTGGCCAGTGCATTGGGCGAGACATCCAACCCTTGGTGCAGAATTTTTTGATAGCTGCCGAGTCGGTCGGCGTCGATGATGAGCTTCTCAAAGCCGGTACAGAGCCCGCCCTCTAGCCAACCGGCGGCATGCAGTACAAAATTTGCCCCGCCGAGCATGGTGGAAAACATACTGTCAGCGCTTTCGGCAGCGGCTTGGGCATCGGCGATTTTCGAGGCGGTCAGCGAGCCGCCACAGCGCAGCGGCACGCCGAGGCGGCGCGACAGCTGGCCGATGATGAGATTGGACAGCACCGGTTCGGGCATGCCGAAGGTTGGTGCGCCGGACTTTAAACTCATCGAGCTCAAGAAATTGCCGAGCACAAATGGGGCGCCGGGTTTGACCAGCTGCGAGTAGGCGCAGCACATCATGGCCTCGGCAAACGCTTGGGCCAAAGAGCCTGCTGTGGTTACCGGGCCCATGGCGCCGCCCAGAATAAACGGAGCCACCACGATGCCTTGACTGTTGCCGCAGTAGACTTCGATGGATTCAGTAACGACCTTATCGACCATCAGAGGCGAGTTGGTGTTGACGTTGCCCATGATCACGCAGTGTTGATCGACTACGTTGTCGCCGTGGAGAATTCTCGCCATGGCGACCGAATCTTCGGCGCGTGATTTCTCGGTGATTGCCCCTAGGTGGGGTTTGTCACCATAGCGCATATGGGCATAGACCATATCGAGGTGGCGATGCGATACGGGTACATCACAGGGCTCGCACACCACCAGCCCGCTGTGGTGCAGTGAGGGCAGCTGGCTGACCAGTTTGACCAGATTGTTGAAATCTTCGATGGCCCCATAGCGGCGTCCTTTTTCGAGGTCGCGGACAAACGGCGGGCCGTAAACCGGCACAAACACTTGGTTGTCCCCGCCGATCACCACGCTGCGCGCCGGGTTTCGCGCCACTTGGGTAAATTCGCTGGGGGCGGTTTTGCACAGCGCGCGGATCATGCCGCGCGGCGCTCGGACGCGCGTGCCGTTGACATCGGCGCCAGCGGCTTTCCAGCGCTCTAGTGCTGCGGGATTTTCGCGAAACTCTAGGCCAACTTCTTGGATCAACCAATC
Source organism: Gammaproteobacteria bacterium (assembly GCA_013373515.1). GTDB lineage: Bacteria > Pseudomonadota > Gammaproteobacteria > JABXHR01 > JABXHR01 > JABXHR01. The sequence goes on from JABXHR010000059.1 coordinate 3,750, forward strand.
GACGTGGTCCTCGAGCGCTTCGAGCGTTTCCTCATCGACGGCATCGTAGTAGGGCATCACGCGCTTGATGTAGGCAGGCGCTGGCGGCGCTTGGCGTTGTCTGCGTGCGGTGCGCGGGGATTTGCGAGTGCTCATAGGGTACGCCGATGATGACTAACTGATCTGCATAAGATAATGCAATGCAAAAAAGCTGTAACGATGCTATTTTTTGACCTCATGCATAACGTGAGCTTATGTGAAAGAACTCTATCATCACGTTGAAAATCTTAACTATTTGGCCATATTTGAGGCCTCGGCACGTCTGTTGAGTTTTACCAGAGCCGCAGAGGAGCTGGGTATTAGCCAACCGGCGGTCAGTCAGGCCGTGCGCAAATTGGAGCAGAATTTGGGGTTGCGCTTGTTTATGCGCCATCATCGGCGGTTGGCGTTGACCGACGCGGGCGAACGCTTGGCCGACACGGTGAGCCAAAGTTTGGGTCGTATTTTGAATACTGTGGAATCCATCACCCATATTGCGCATGCCAAGCACGTGACGCTGGCGGTGTCGACGGCCTTTGCCAACTACTGGCTCGTGCCGAGATTGCAGCGATTTCATCAGCGCTATCCCGAGGTGGACTTGCGTTTGCAGACCACCGATAAGGACCTCGATCTGGCCGTTGAGGGGATTTCGCTGGGCGTTCGGCGAGGCAAAGGGGTGTGGTCGGGTTATCAAAGCACCTCAATCGCACGTGAGTCGATTTGCGTGGTGGCTAGCCCGCAATTTATCGCCAAACACGGCACACCCAGCTCGATTGAACAATTGGCAACGATGAATCTGATCCATTTGGAGGAGCCCCACCGTGAGCGGCCAAAGTGGGCGGATTGGTTTGCGAGCTTTGGCTATCACTATGTCGATCGTGGCGATGGTCTGCGCTTGAACGACTATGCACTGGTATTGCAGGCCACGATGGCCGGTGAGGGGCTGGCGATGGGGTATCGCCATGTGTTGGATGCTTTGTTTGCGCAAAAACTGATCGAGCCTGTTGGCGGTTGGCGCTGGTTGACGGGGTATGAGTATTTTCTAGTGTGGTCGGCACAGTCGAAGCTATCGCCGGATGCGGCCTATGTTCGAGACTGGATTGTGGATGAAGTTCAGGCTTGAGCTTGGGCGGCCTTGGCGGCTGCTGGTTCATCACTGTAATCGGCGTAATTGCGCAGTTTTCTGAGGTTTCGATAATTCGTCAACAAAACGAACTTGCTTGAATTGAAGAAGGGACTTTCTGGCCGTTAATCTGATGGCAACACAACAATTGACGAGAACACCATGAAAGTTGAAAACCACGCCGCATCGGCAACCCGTGCAGTACAAAATGTACCAAGAAAGGATAAACCTGCTGAGTCTTTTGATGCGCCAAGTGTGACGGAAAACCATGCTCAGATCATGTCACAGTTGTACGAGAGTGTGTTGTCTGGGGTGAGCGACATTGCCTCATTCGAGCCCAAGAAAAGTCGGATCAATCGTGCGGCGGCTTTCCATTTATGGCGGGCGATGCATAGTGGTGGCGAGCAAGATGGCAAACAAATTGAACGTGCTTGGGGCTTTGAAGGCACGAAAGAAGAGCTCGAAGAGTTTCGTCAGTGGTTCCGGGATAACAAAGGCCCAAATGCACCTTGGAATGAATTGACCGCAGCCTTCATGGAAAAATTGGATTCAAAAGGTAAGGGTGAAGTTTTTGGTGATTATGAGTCGTGGTTGATCCCAGCCGAATCGGAGGGGGAAGCCAGCGGTGTGGGCATGGGTTACTTCACACCAACGGGCGAAAATATCACTTTGGCTGGGACAGATGGTGAGGTCGCCCAGTCGCAAGAAATGCTCTCAGAGGCTGAAGAAGAAGCCTCAGATGATCAGGTTGATTGGTTGATCCAAACTGGATCACAGACAGACGGTGGTATGGGACACTTGGTCCTCCCCGAAGACAGCACATCGATGATTGAAGCTGGGTCTACAGAGGCTAAACCCATCGACGCTGTACCAAATTAATCCTTGTTGTGTGACACCAAAAAGCCGACCTAAGCGTCGGCTTTTTTGATTTTGATAGGCGTCATCGCCAGTGTGGCGTGATTCCTGCGCTTACTCTCCCGTTTGTCGACGGACAAAGCCCCAATCGAAGCCGCAGCAGCGGAGTCACCTCGCGGGTTCATGTGGTCTGGGTTGCTTTGGGCAGTGTCGTCATTTCAACGGGGTTGCAAGCAACCGGACGCTGGCTTCACAGGCGCCTTTGCGAGGGCTCTGGGCAAATCAAATTGCTGACAGAATGCGCTTTGTAGGCGACGAGTGTGTCGACGACAAGTTCACAAAATTGAGGGGTTGTTTACCTGCTTCCAGATCTCACCGATGCTCATTGCGGGCACTCGAGCGGCTAATTATGTTGAAGCTTCGAAACTATTTGGAAACAGTCAAAATGAAAACAGAAGCATTATCGTTGCCAACAACTCTTTTTAATCCGGCGAGTTCTAAGCATGCTTCTAGCACTGCTGCGGAGCTGTTTGCTTCAGTTGGACAAAGCATGGGTACCAAAGAGGTGCAGGACAAGGCCATTCAGAATGTGGTTGCGAACGCTGAGTCTCCGGAACGTGGTCAATCTAAGGGCAAGGCAAATCGCGCCGAGGCTTATGCTTACTGGACGCAGAATGTTCGTGGCGATTAACATGGGGCCTCAAAGCCTGCTTTCAGGCACGCCTGCTGCCCGCCCAATACACCCTTAAATGACGCAAAAATCGCTCGGTGACAGTCTTGCCAGCCTAAATAGCAGGCGCTCGTGATGGCGATGGGTTGTGCGATGATGACAATGTAGAGTGAGGTTAAATCGATACATTTCAGCGCTGGGCTACGATAAACGCCAAGTGGTGAGATTTGTGCAGCGTCTTAACTATTTCACCATTTGCCCGATAGCTGTGAGACTCTTCACAAAAAAATAAAGGTCGGGACGGTCAAATGCCCGAAAAAATACGTCTGCTAGATCGTATCGTTGATCGGTTTAGTGATAATCCTGAGCGCTTTATGGCAGTGGCGCTAGGTATCATCATCGCGGCAGCTTCGCCCGGGTTCGCGATCGTTTACATGGTCTCCGGCTTTGGTCAGTTTGCTTGGATACTGCACTCGCAGGCGGTGATTTGTGCGGTGGCCGTGGCGCTGGCGTTTAAAACCCCAACACCCACATGGGCGCTCAAGGCGTTGGTCATGTTCGCTTCCAGCCTTGGCATTGTCTTTGCCCGGTTCTTCTTCGCGTCAGAGGGGCAGCTCAATGTCGATTACTACATGGCCGCCCAACCGCTGATTGCGCTGTCTTTATATGGTGCGAGGGGCGGATTGCTGGTGATGGGGGCGATTATTGTCTACGCAGGGCTCGACTATCCTGGGGTGCAGGTGGCGGACGTCAGTGCGTTTCCTGAGGGCAATCTTGCACGTTATGAGAAGCTGCACCTGTTGATGTTTCTGCCCACCATCATTGCGCCGACCCTAGCCGCGTATTCAATCGCTGTCCATGTCGCCAAAACTGTGCGTGTGCAAAATTTAACGCTGGGCGAACAGCGCCAGCAATTGGTCGATAGTGTTGCGCACCAACAGCATACGTTCTCGGAAGTGAGCCGACATTGTGAGTCTTTGCGCGCCTATGCCCACGATTTGGAACAGCTATCGCGTCAGTATTTGATGATCGCGGATGGAACAGCTGATTCGGTCTCGCGTATGGACGAAGAAACGCGTCGGATGGAACAGACCACCGAAAAGCTGATGACTGAGCTGAAAAGCAGCGACGTTAGCCTTGGCCACGTGGAGACTCATACCAGCAAAACGGTTGAGCAAAGCCGCGAGGGCCTGACGATGATGGACGATACCGAAGCGGCGATTGAGGCCATTGAGCGTGCCAATCACGATATTGAAGTCACCGCAGACACCATTGCTGCGATTGCAAATCAAACCAATATTCTGGCGTTGAATGCCGCGATCGAAGCGGCTCGATCGGGTGAGCAGGGCAACGCCTTTGCAGTGGTTGCTGGGGAGGTGCGGGCGTTGGCGTTGCGCAGCAAGGCGGCGGCCGATACGGTGGCAGAGCAGGTACAAAACACACAGCATCAAATCACCGCCGGCAAGCTGGCGGTCAGTAATACGTCGAGTACATTGAGCCGAATCGTCGAGCTTTCGGCCCAGATCGACCGTTGTGTCAGTACCGTGCGTGCAGACTTAGATGCCAGTGGCGATGCCATGGTGGATGTCCAAGCGCAGTCGCAGTCTATGGCGTCCCGCGTTCAAGACGGCCGTGACCGAGCCGCCAAAATCAATCACCAAAGTGAGCAGCTCTCTAGCCTCGCGCAGCAGGTGACGTCGGTCAGCCGTCATTTGTTTGAATTGAGTCGTAAATAGTGACTCGCCCGCTATCGGCTGGTGCTGCGATGGCATGTGGCTTGCTGTTTGGTTGCCAGAGTTGATGGAGAGAATGTCATGCAAGTTGCAATTGTGACCCACACCTATGACAACGGCACGGTTGAGATGGTGACCGAGGCATTGGAGTTTCGTGGTGCCGATGTATTTCGGCTCAATACCGATCAGTATCCAACCTCGGTGCCGCTTTACGGCCACTGGGGCACTGGGGTTGCCAGTGAGCAAATATTGAGTATCGATGGTGTGGACGTGGATTTTCATGCGATGGATGCGATTTGGTATCGGCGCTATCGTGGGGGGCGGCAGCTGCCACAGTCTTTGGGGCAATATCGATCTGCCGCGCTGAAGGAGACCGATTTGACACTCTACGGTGCGATTGCCGCCAGTCGCGCCTTTCAATTGGATCCGGTATCGTCGGTTCGCCGCTGTGATCATAAGGAGTTGCAGACTCGCGTCGCCATTGATTCGGGCCTTTTGGTGCCGCCGATTTTATTTACCAACTCTGCCGAAGCGGCGCGTGCGTTTATTGTCAGTGCCGATGGGCCGGTGATTGCCAAGATGCAGTCACATTTCGCGATTCACCAAGGCGATCAAGAGCAGGTGGTGTTTACCACCGAGGTAGACCCTCAAAACCTCGATAGCCTTGAGCGATTGAAATATTGCCCAATGATTTTCCAGCACCGCGTTGCCAAGCGCTTTGACATTCGTTCGATTGTGGTGGGTAAGCAGGTCTTTAGCGCTCGATTCGATCCAAAGACCATTCCAAATACCGATCTAGATTGGCGCATGTCTGGAGTGGAAACCATCGAGTATTGGGAGGCATTTGAGCTACCCGCTGCAGAGAGCGACGCGTTGCTGCGGCTGACCGCATCGATGGGCCTAAACTACGCGGCGGCAGATTTTGTGATGGACACTGAGGGGAATTATCAGTTTCTAGAAATCAATGCCAGCGGAGAGTGGTTTTGGCTTGAAGAGTCCTGTGGTCTGCAGATTTCAGACGCCATTGCCGGTGTTCTGCTTGGTGAGTTGCCCCGAGTGTAAGCCTCGGGGAGCCGGGGTTATTGGCCTTTCAAAAAATCAACAAATAGCGGCTCTGCCGAGGGTAGCGCGGCCGCTCGGTGAGTCACTGGGTTTTCCGTATCTTGATCGCTATCAGACGGATAGGCCAGCGTGACAGCCTCAACGACGGTCGGTCTTTCGACGTCGATATCTGCATCAGAGGGATAGGCTTTGGTCATCGGGCCTTCGACGTCTTGATCGCTATCAGACGGATATGCCAAGGTCACCGCATCGTCGACAGTTGGCCGTTCAACGTCTGCGTCGCTATCAGACGGATATGCCAAGGTCACCGCTTCGTCGACAGTTGGCCGTTCAACGTCTGCGTCGCTATCTGATGGATAGGCCAAGGTCACTGGCCGATCGACTTGTGGCGTTTCAGTATCCACATCGGCATCAGATGGGTATTTCTTGGTGACCGAATCTGCGCCGCCAGGCGAGGGGCTGGTGTTCCAAGGGGCATCACTGCCTTTGTTTTCTCGAAACCATTCGCGGAACTGATTGAGTTCAAGTTTGCTGCCAGTAAACCCCCACTTGCGCTCGATTTCTTTTAAGCCGTCACCGGCGTTCTCGCGAATATTCTCATTCCAATAAGAATAGGCAGGTTCAAGGCGCGAAATGCGCTTGTTGAGTTTTGATTCGTCTATCGGTGCCTCATCGCCGCGCATTGACTGGATGACATTGGTCAGAGCGATTTGTGCGGTTGATGATGCATTGCCTTGATTGGGGTTGCCGCTTTCGAAGTCAGCGTTCGTGTTTGGGCGTTCGCTGACCGTTGGCGGCGCAGATGCGATGTTATTGATTCTGTTACTCATCTTGATGGCCTTACCGATTTGTTGACGGGTATGGTCTATCTAGCGTGCGATGAGCGCTGGGGTCAATCGGGCTTGCTAAAAGCTGTGAGAGAGTCGGCAGATTTACACGTATCCGCCAAATTTTCGGATGCGTTCTTCAAAGGCTTGAACGCGCTGGGCAGCCTCTGGTTTGAGTGCCAGCATTTGCGCTAGCAGGGTGTCTATGACCAAAAATGCAGCACTCAATGATGGCATGTACTGTGGGCCCGTCATGGGCAACGTGACGACTTTCCAAGCGCATTCAGCAATTGGTGAGCTGGGTTTATCGGTCAGTGCGATGATTTTGGCATTGCTGGCGCAGGCCATTTTGCAGGCGCGAATCACTTCAGTCGAATAATGTTCATAGCTTATGGCCACCAGAATGTCGTCTTCGGTGCATTGGCTGACTTCATCCAGTATGCCGCCGGGCTGGGCGGGGCTGTGCAGCACATTCTCAAAGGCCACGCTGCCGATATAGGCGAAATAGTGGGCTAGGCTGTAGCAGCTGCGAACGCCCACCGAATAGACCTGCCTCGCCTGCAGCAGTGCCTCGGCGCAGCTTTCAAGCGTAGTGATCAAGCGGGGGTTGAACACGGCGTCTAAATTGGCCTGTGCTGAGCTTTGTAGCAGGTGGTAAACATCGTCGTGGGCTGTCCGCCCCAGCGCTTGGGCGCGTTGTGCATAGGCAATCGGCGTGCTGGCGATGGATTGTTGTAGTGCTTGGCGAAAACTTTCGTAGCGTTCAAATCCAAGGGCCTTGGCGAATCGAACCACAGTGTTGGTGTTCGACCCGGCGGCGCTGGCAACCGCACGAATCGACTTGAATGGTAGGTCGTTTTGATGATCCAGCGCCCAAGCGGCCACAGCGGCAACCTGTGGACTGGCGGTATTGGCGACCTCGTGTAATTTTGCCGTGAGCTCATCGAGTTGCATTGCAATTGCCCTTGGGTTGATTGGCCTGATCGGGTGTCAAAACTGAAAAGAATTACCGCATTGTAAGGCTGTGCAGAGTTTACTCAAATCCGCCCCCTAACGTGGCAAATAACGACAATATTCCAATTGTTACAAATAAAACTATTGAATGTCACATTTGTTACAAATTACACTCCGACCACAATAACAATTCTTGTCATCAACTCGAATAAAGGAACTGACCATGAAACGTTTCGTGAAACACACCTTCGCCGCGCTGGGCGTGGTGTCTACCCTCTCTGTTGCCAATGCGGCGGATCAATTCATCTCGATTGGCACCGGTGGCGTCACTGGGGTTTACTATCCGACTGGCGGTGCGGTGTGCCGCATGATGAACAAAGGCCGTAAAGAACACGGTATCCGCTGTGCTGTAGAGTCAACTGGTGGCTCGGTTTACAACATCAACACCATCCGTGCCGGTGAGCTGGAGTTTGGTGTGGCGCAGTCCGATTGGCAGCACCACGCTTACAACGGCACTTCAAAATTCGAAGATGCCGGTGCATTTGAAGGGCTGCGCGCGGTGCTCTCAATTCACCCCGAACCATTCACCGTCGTCGCTCGTGCGGATTCTGGCATCCGCAATCTCGAAGATCTCAAGGGCAAGCGCGTTAATATCGGCAACCCAGGTTCTGGTCAACGCGGCACCATGGAAGTCTTGATGGCTGAAATGGGCTGGACCAAAGACGATTTTGCATTGGCCAGTGAGCTTAAAGCAGCAGAGCAGTCAGCGGCGCTGTGTGACAACAACATCGACGCCATGGTCTACACCGTTGGCCACCCAAGCGGTTCAATCCAAGAAGCGACCACCGCCTGTGACAGTGTA
>JABXHR010000231.1 GCA_013373515.1 Gammaproteobacteria bacterium
ATGATCATCATGCCGGACGCAGACCTCGACCAGGCTGCAGACGCCCTGATCGGCGCAGGCTACGGATCAGCCGGCGAGCGCTGCATGGCAATCTCTGTCGCAGTACCGGTCGGCAAAGAAACTGCCGACGCATTGATTGAAAAGCTCAAGCCCCGCGTTGCGGCACTGAAAATTGGTGGTTGGAAAGGACGCGGCCTAGACTACGGCCCAGTGGTCACCGCAGAAGCCAAATCACGAATCGAAGGCCTCATCCAAAACGGTGTCGACACAGGTGCAAATCTCGTCATCGATGGACGCGGTTATCAAAACGCTGAATACCCCAATGGTTTCTTTGTTGGCCCATGCTTGTTTGACAACGTCACCAGGGATATGGACATCTACAAAACCGAAATCTTTGGCCCAGTGCTATCCGTGGTACGAGCAGAGAATTACGAAGAGGCAATCGCCCTGCCCATGGATCACGAATTCGGCAACGGCGTGTCAATCTTCACACGCGACGGGGACACCGCCCGCAACTTCGCCAGTCGTATTAATATCGGTATGGTCGGCATCAACGTACCAATCCCAGTGCCGCTTGCTTATCACAGTTTCGGCGGTTGGAAAGCTTCAAGCTTCGGTGACATCAACCAACACGGCCCCGACTCAATCAAGTTCTGGACGAGAGTAAAAACTGTCACCAGCCGCTGGCCATCGGGCATTAAGGAAGGTGCGGAGTTTAGCATTCCGACCATGAAGTAATCGCTTAACTGGCGCAGTGCGCTCTGCTCTGCGCCAAATTCTTCTAACTAGGTACAAGAAAAACCCACTATTAACATGGTAGGTACAAGAAAACCCCACAATTAACGCAGCGGCAAGCAAAGTACCGCTAACGTATGTATAATTAATCGGTTAGTGCACAAATACACCATCTATCGTGAACAAGTATCAACCAACCAATACAGATCAGCCTCTCCAGCGTCACTACGATGACGAAATTGACCTGGGCCAGCTAATCCGCAATCTTTGGGATAGTAAAGTCACGATTATCGCAGTGACTGCCGCCTGCCTATGTGCAGCGCTTGCCTACATTTTAGTCGTACCACCTACCTATCAGGGGTCGCTTAAGCTACTCCCCATCACGAAAGCCGAAGAAGCAAAATACAGCGCAATTAATCGGGGAGACTTTCTCCCCATCACAACAATCAACTTCAATAGCAATGGAGACCCCATAGAGCGTAAAGAGTACATACGAATTAGCGGCGACACCCTGCTGCAAGAATTCGCCACAGCGTTTTCCACGAAACAGGCCCTTGCAACGGCACTGACTGACGTATCTATTTTGTCCCCCAAAGAGAATGAGACACCCGAAGAGTTTCAGCTACGCGGTCAAAGCACACTCAATAACATCAATATCGACCCGCCACAGAAAGATTCAAAGACAGGCATCATTAGCGACTGGACTGTTAGCTTCGCAACAAAAACACCAAAGCAATTTAAAGCGGCAATCGAAAAAGCCGTCGCTGCCACAAACCAATTAACTGCACAAAATATTGAGCGAGAGATCGCCTCACGGCTGGTTGCATTCAACCTTGCTCAGGCCAGCAAGTTGGAAGACCTACAGACGCGTCTCGAAAACACCATCGAAGATTACCGCATCAATAACGAGCGATCGATTGCATTGTTAGCAGAAAGTGCTCAAATTGCACGAACACTCGGCATACAAAAAAACACATTAGAATCACAAAATTTCAGTCTCTCCAACGGAAGCTCCTTCATTGCAAATGTCAATTCGAAAGATCGTGATTACCTTCGAGGCTACGAAGCGCTAGAAAAGGAGATCGAGTTAATCCAAGGGCGCACCGACGACCTTGCCTATATACCGGGCTATGTTGATATCAACTCACAAATTCGCGCAATCGAACAAAATAAAACCGATGAGCGGCTACAGGCTGCGCTCGATATCTCACCCTTGCGTCAAGACAGTTTCAGTGCAATCGCATTTAGCGGCGACCAAATCATCTTCAGCAATCAATCGAAGCCCTCATTAATCCTTGCTTTGAGTATTGTTTTGGGCGGAATGCTAGGCATCTTTGTGGCGCTGATAAGGAATACACTTAAATAACGAAAGCATCACGCTTATTGACTTAATCCGCTTTGTTGCTCAGATACAATGACAACACAATTAAAACGAAGCTGGCACGCGTCCGGCGAGAGAGACGAGAAATGGATATCCCATTAAGCCAAGCATGGCTTCCACCCTTAAGTGCCTTCGGCATTTGCATCGTTGTGATGTACCTATTGTTACCCATCGCCAAACGACTCAATCTAGTCGACCGCCCTAACAACCGAAAACGCCATCATGGCACCATTCCGCTCATTGGAGGCATCACCATATTTGCCTCCACGCTGCTGGCATCTGCAATATTTTTAAAGCCAAATATCGAGCTGTTGTATGTATTGGCTGCAGGCGGATTAGTTACCATCACTGGTGCACTTGATGACAAATACGACATCAACTTTAAAGTCAGATTGGTCGTGCAAGCAATAGCAGCCTTAGTGCTCGTGTACGGCGCAAACACCCAGCTAATCACCTTTGGCAACCTATTGGGATTTGGGGATATCAATCTAGGTATCCTCGCAACGCCAATCACCATTATCGCCGTGGTTGGCATGATGAACGCTTTTAATATGGTGGATGGTATCGACGGGCTTGCAGGCGGGCTGGTAATGGTGTCGGTTCTGGCGCTTTATTTTCTATTGCCAGCATCGGTGGACTCGACTGCAAAAACAATCTTAGCCATGATTGCGGGCGCCCTGACCGCTTACCTCATCTTCAATCTACATGTGCTCGAAAAAATCACCCCCAAAGTCTTTATGGGTGATGCGGGGAGTATGTTTTTGGGCTTTGTGGTCACCGCCTTTTTAATACGCTACAGTCAGCCTATTGCGGGCAAGCAACAATTTGAACCAGTGACTGCGCTTTGGTTAGTGGCTGTACCATTGATGGACATGTGTGTTACCGCAATGCGACGCATGAGTAAAGGCAAGAGCCCATTTCATCCCGATAGAACGCATTTACACCACATTATTATTCGTGTCGGCCACACCCCAAGAAAGGCCCTTGTAATGATCGTTGGGTATGCAGGAATAGTTGCATCTGCGGGAATGTGGATGCAAACTTATAGCGACGCGTACTTGTCGTTGTTTATGTTTGGGGTTTTGTTTTTTGGACATTTGATCTGGCTCAGAAAACTGGCTGAATCAGCCAAGCAGCGCAATAAATCAACCAAAAAATCCAAAACTCAGATTCCTCGAACGCTTGACGTTTAGTCTACAGTTCAGCGGCTCCCCGTAGACCAGTGGCATCTTTGACTGCTACCTATCTAAACCCACGAGCACAACAACGCCCTTGCAGACGGTATGACGATATTTGCACTTTAAATGACTACCCTTTGCGCATTCGTATTGGTAACCAGGTTCATATACGGCGAAAGTTTAATAACGCACAACAAGCACAGCTAAAAAAATACCACCAAGACCCCGTGCCAATCAAGCCTGGCAGTGATCGGAAATCCCTAGGCACCGACAAGACCGTCAAAGATCAACAGTGGCGGCACGACACAGTGTACGCCAAACCCGAAGCAAAGCGTAGCGCGAAACATGAGCATTACATCGAGCTCACACTTGGGCAAGCCGAGCGCCAAGCTTGACTTGGTGAGCTAGATCAGCACTCGGTGAATAACCTTAAAATATACGACGCAGGTAAGCCGCATGCTAGACGCGAATTTTGTGGCGCTCACAAACAAATCAGCGACAAATGTCGCATTTCGCCGAAAAACACAATAGCACCGAAAAAAATTCGCCCACGAGCGAAAGATACGCTAAAATAAAAAAATAAAAACACACCACGACGGACGAGTTTTATTATGCTCATCGAGAATCAGTGCATAACAAGTCGCGAGCTATCGCTTTCCCTCTGGAAAACCGACGATGCTGCGGCCCTCAAAAAAACCGAACGCTGGGTTGCTGATGAAGGTCTGGATTTCGCTTTACTGAACGAATCTAATCTTGTCGACGAGCATGAACGCCCGGCTAAGCAGCTTGTTACTCAGCAGATCGTTGAACGCGCGCGTAAGAAACGTCAATCTGTTCTATTTGCGGCGTTACACAGCCAGGGTAAAAATACTTATCTCGTATCAAATGACGGGCGTAATGGGCGCCGATGGGTCTTGATGGGCGATACTGGGGCTACCGCTACGACTGAAGCATTAATTGCACTGCTTGCACATGAAGGCAAAGATATACTGCTGCTCGTCAGTGGTGTTCTTTTAAAAACCTGCCGAGCATTGGCAAAAGCCTGGCAATCCAACCTGCTGCCTAATTCTGGCGAGCACAAACTGCGCTTAGCCTTAGAGGTCTACTCACACGGACATGAAGATCTGCATGCTTATATCGATGAGAGTTTACAATTTGAACCTTCAAATCATCTGACCCACCTCGATCGTTTAGAAGCAGAATCGATCCATATTATTCGTGAAGTTATTGCCCAAGCCGATAACCCTGTAATGCTTTACTCGGTCGGCAAAGACTCCGCTGTGATGCTACACCTAGCACGTAAAGCGTTTTACCCAAGCCCGCCGCCATTCCCGCTTCTTCATGTAGATACCCGCTGGAAGTTCCAAGCAATGTATGACTTTCGCGACTTCATGGCAAAAGAGAGTGGCATGGATCTACTGGTACATGTAAACCCAGAAGGCGTTGAGAAAAACATAAACCCTTTGGATCACGGCTCCGCTTTACATACTGATGTAATGAAAACCCAAGGCCTTAAGCAGGCGCTAGACCACTACAAGTTTGATGTAGCCTTTGGAGGTGCTCGTCGTGATGAGGAGAAATCTCGTGCTAAAGAGCGCGTATTCTCGTTCCGAAATGCTGCGCACCGCTGGGATGCAAAGAATCAACGCCCAGAACTATGGAATCAGTACAACGGCCGCAAGCACCCCGGCGAAAGCATCCGTGTATTCCCAATTTCAAACTGGACTGAACTCGATATCTGGCAATACATCTACCGCGAACAGATTCCAATTGTTCCGCTCTACTTTGCTGCTGAGCGCCCCATTGTTGAAAGGGATGGCATGTTGTTAATGGTGGATGATGATCGCCTCAAACTCTATCCGGATGAAGAGATCAAGATTAAGAAGGTCCGTTTCCGCACCTTAGGATGCTACCCACTGACCGGTGCGATCGAATCCGAAGCGGATGACCTCGCCTCTATCGTGCTAGAACTGCTCAGTGCAGAAACCAGTGAGCGCCAGGGCCGCGCAATCGACTCCGATTCTTCCGCCTCGATGGAGAAGAAAAAAGAGGAGGGGTACTTCTAATGGCGACCTCAGAACAACAGAACACAACGGATAACGCGCAGATGAACGCCGAACAGACCTCAATTGAACGCGTAAACGACTACCTAAAAGAGCAGGCGTCTCTAGACACACTACGTTTTATCACCTGCGGCAGTGTTGATGACGGTAAAAGCACGCTCATCGGCCGCATGCTCTATGAAGCGCAAATGATCTTTGAAGATCAAGTGGCGTCATTAAAGAACGACTCAAAGAAAATGGGCACCCAAGGCGGCGATATCGATTTTGCGCTGCTGGTGGATGGCCTCGCTGCAGAACGTGAGCAGGGTATTACGATTGACGTGGCCTACCGCTTTTTCTCGACTGACCGCCGTAAGTTCATCGTCGCAGACACCCCTGGGCACGAACA
>JABXHR010000134.1 GCA_013373515.1 Gammaproteobacteria bacterium
CCGCAGGTTGGGGGTTCGAGTCCCTCCTGGCCTGCCATGATTAAGGTATTTATTACATGGCAGAGTTGACTGAAAATAAGCGCAGTGGCGCAGATATGGCGAAGCTAGTCTTCGCTGTTTTGTTTATGGCTGCTGGTGTATTCGGTTATTACTGGTTTTCAGAGTTAGGCTTTATCTATCGTGTCCTGATGGTTGTTGGTGGCGCGTTGATCGGCGTGGCTGTGGCCAGTACATCCGCTCAAGGTAAAGAGTTGAGCGGTTTTTTGCGCTCTGTGCGTTCTGAAACACGTCGTGTGGTCTGGCCATCTCGCCAAGAGACGTTGCAGACAACCATGATCGTAATCGTGTTGGTGATTCTGGTTGGCCTTTTCCTTTGGTTGATCGATTCAATCTTCAGTTTTGGATTTAAGTGGGTCGCCGGAGTTTAAGATGTCTGAGAAAAAATGGTTTGTCATCCAGGCATTTTCTGGATTTGAAGCATCGGTTAAGCGCTCAATAGAAGAGCGCATTGCGCGTTATGGTAAAGAAGATTTGTTTGGTCAAATCTTAGTCCCCACTGAAGAAGTCGTCGAAATTAAAGGCGGCCAAAAACGTCGCTCTGAGCGTAAATTCTTTCCAGGTTATCTTTTGATCGAAATGGAAATGAATGTTGAGGCTTGGCACCTTGTAAAAGAGGTGCCGCGCGTTCTGGGTTTTGTCGGCGGTACTGCAGACAAACCACGTCCAATTTCACAGAAAGAAGCTGATGTTATCTTGCAGCGCATGGAAGACGGCGCAGATAAGCCAAGACCAAAAGTGCTCTTCGAAACGGGCGAAGTTGTGCTGGTTGTCGATGGGCCGTTTAAAGATTTTAATGCTGTGGTTGAAGAGGTTAATTTTGATAAGAACCGTCTTCAGGTATCAGTGCAGATTTTCGGGCGTTCAACGCCTGTGGAACTAGAGTTCTCGCAAGTCGAGAAAGTTTAACAACCCCCGGGGAGCCGTTATGGCGTTTGTACCCGTAAGGAGAAAACATGGCTAAGCAAGTCAAAGCCTACATCAAGCTGCAAGTTGCAGCGGGCAAGGCGAATCCATCGCCACCAGTGGGTCCAGCATTGGGTCAGCATGGTCTAAACATCATGGACTTTTGTAAAGCATTTAATGCGCAAACACAGGATTTGGAAGCGGGTATGCCGATTCCTGTTGTCATTACTGCATACAGTGACCGCAGCTTTACCTTCGTCACCAAAACGCCTCCAGCGTCTTACTTGCTGAAAAAAGCGGCAGGCATCAAGAGTGGTTCCGGTCGTCCAAATACTGAGAAGTGTGGCACCGTCACTGTAGACCAATTGCGTGAAATCGCTGAGATCAAGAAAGCAGACTTGAACTCTGCTTCAGAAGAAGCTGCGATTCGAATCATTGCTGGTAGCGCCCGTGCAATGGGCCTGAATGTGGAGGGCATGTAACATGGCGAAGCTCACCAAACGTCAAAAGGCGATGGCAGAGAAAGTAGATCGCAACAAGGTTTACAACGTTGCAGATGCACTTTCAATCCTCAAAGAATTTGCAAGCACCAAATTTGAAGAGTCAGTAGATGTCTCTGTCAACTTGGGTGTTGATCCACGTAAATCTGACCAAGTGGTTCGCGGTTCAACCGTTATGCCTAACGGTACAGGTAAGACCGTTCGCGTAGCGGTATTCGCACAAGGTGATGCAGCAGAGAAAGCGAAAGAAGCAGGCGCTGACGTCGTTGGCATGGAAGACTTGGCAGACTCAATCAAAGGCGGCGATCTGAACTTTGATGTCGTCATTGCCGCACCAGACGCGATGCGTGTGGTTGGTGCTCTGGGCACGATCTTGGGCCCACGTGGCTTGATGCCAAACCCGAAAGTCGGCACGGTTACTCCTGACGTTGCTGGTGCGGTCAAAAACGCTAAAGCTGGCCAGGTACGCTACCGCACAGACAAGGCCGGTATTATTCACGCGTCAATTGGTAAGGTGAATTTCGAGTCAGCTGCCGTTGAGGAAAACCTCAAGGCGTTGTTGTCTGATTTGATTAAAGCTAAGCCTGCTGCTGCAAAGGGTATCTACATGCAGCGTGTCACGTTGTCTTCGACAATGGGGCCTGGATTGACGCTTGAACATAGCGCATTAATCTAAAAAATTTCGCTCTGCCCAAACTGGGCGGAGACAAAGACTTTGAAGTGGTGTTCTCGACATCATGTCAAAGATCGCAGGTGCTGATTTCAGCTTAATGGCCTGCGTAGACGGTGCCAGTGACTTCACTGAATCCGTATTTTGGGCTCCGGCTCTGCCGGAGGAACTAGGCCCGAATGGGCATAACCAATGAGGTGCTTTAAATGGCTTTAACCCGCCAGGAAAAGGAAGCAGTTGTTGCTGAAGTCGCAGAAGTTGCGAAAGACGCGCACTCCGCTGTTGCCGCCGAGTACCGTGGTTTGACTGTTGCACAAATGACTGCTCTTCGCGTGAAAGCGCGCGAGCAAGGCGTTTATGTGCGCGTCGTCAAAAACACGCTCGCTCGCATCGCAATTGCAGGCACCGAATTTGAGTGTATGGGTGAGAAACTTCAAGGGCCTTTGGTCCTAGGTTTTTCACAAAGTGGTCCAAGCGCTGCAGCTCGCTTGTTCCGGGACTTCGCAAAAGAGAACGACGCGCTAAAAGCGGTTGTTGTTTCTATTTCTGGCGAAGCAATGGACGGTTCTGCATTGGATAAAGTCGCGAAGCTTCCGACCAAAGACGAGGCAATTGCTTCACTTATGTCGGTTATGCAAGCGCCTGTTGCCAAGCTTGCTCGCACACTCAACGAAGTACCTGGAAAGCTTGTTCGTACCGTCGATGCGGTTCGTGCCAGCAAAGCGGCTTAACTGCCTCTATACCAATTAACATTATTTTCGGAGACATAAATGTCTGTATCTAAAGACGACATCCTAGAAGCCATTGCTAACATGTCAGTAATGGACGTTGTCGAACTGATCTCTGCTATGGAAGAGAAGTTCGGCGTTACTGCTGCAGCAGCGGTTGCTGTTGCTGCACCTGCCGCTGGTGGCGATGCTGGCGCAGCTGCTGAAGAAAAGACTGAGTTTGACGTTGTTCTTGCTGGTTTCGGTGACAACAAAGTCGGCGTCATCAAAGCAGTTCGCGGCGCAACTGGTCTTGGCCTGAAAGAAGCGAAGGAGTTGGTTGAATCAGCTCCTAAAGCGATCAAAGAAGGCGTTAGCAAAGACGAAGCTGAAGCACTCAAGAAAGAACTTGAGGAAGCTGGCGCAACGGTTGAAGTTAAGTAATTTTTTTAAATTACTTGCGGTTAAACCGTCGAAGTCGGTGGGCATTTACCCACCGACTTTTCTGCGTTTGTGAAAAATAAACGCAGCCCCACTGAGCGTTTAGCGTTCGCTGGGCTAAAAATTTGATTCATCGAAGTGAAACTCTTCGATATTTAAGAACCACTGCATATATGCGCACTATTGCCCTCAGGGCATTTGAAATGAGGTAGTTTGATGGCCTACTCGTTCACCGAAAAGAAACGAATTCGTAAAGACTTTGGTAAGCGCTCCTCGGTACTTGAGGTACCGTTCCTCTTAAAAACACAGATTGATTCGTTCCGCACTTTTTTGCAGCGGGACAGAGCAGACGATTCTCGTGAGGATATCGGTCTTCACGGCGCATTGAGCTCCGTATTTCCGATCGTCTCTTATTCGGGGCATGTCGAGCTACAGTACGTCAAGTACCGTCTCGGCAAACCGACTTTCACCGAGACCGAGTGTCGAATTCGTGGTCTGACGTACGCATCTCCTTTGCGCGTCGCTGTTCGATTGGTGATCTATGACAAAACGGCGCCCTCTGGCAGCAAGATTGTCAAAGACATCAAAGAGCAAGAAGTCTACATGGGCGAAATGCCATTGATGACTGACAACGGTACCTTCATTATCAATGGCACCGAGCGTGTTATTGTGTCGCAGTTGCATCGTTCTCCAGGTGTGTTCTTTGACCATGACCGTGGCAAGACACATTCTTCAGGCAAATTGCTGTTCTCGGCACGGATTATTCCTTACCGTGGCTCTTGGCTGGATTACGAGTTCGATCCAAAAGACAACTTGTATGTTCGCATTGACCGTCGTCGTAAATTACCTGTGACGGTCCTTTTGCGTGCGCTTGGCATGTCAGATCAAGAGATTCTCGACAAGTTCTTTGAGACTAACAAGATTGCAATTAATGGCGACAATTTCTCACTTGAGTTGATTGCTGATCGCCTGCGCGGCGAGATGGCTGCATTTGACATCGTGCTCGATGGCGAAGTATTGGTTGAAGCGGGACGTCGCATCACCGCGCGCCATATTAAGAAACTGTCAACAGCTGACGTCAAAAATCTTGATGTACCTGCCGAATACTTGATCGGCAAGACAATCGCGCATGACATCGCCAATGAAGATGGTGAGCTGGTCGTCAATTGTAACGATGAAATCACCGAAGAAACGCTTGCCAAAATGGTTGAAGCGGGTGCTAAAGAGTTTTCAATTCTGTACACCAACGATTATGACCGTGGCGCGTTTATCTCAGAGACGTTGCGCATTGACAACTCGCGCACAGATATCGAAGCGTTGTATGAAATATACCGTGTAATGCGTCCAGGTGAGCCACCAACACCTGACGCTGCACAGACATTGTTCCATAATCTGTTCTTCGACAAAGACCGCTACGACCTCAGTGCGGTAGGCCGCATGAAATTCAACCGCCGCCTTGGACGTGATGTCGAAGAGGGTGAGGGCGTATTGTGTCGCGATGACATCCTCGACGTCCTCGAGGAATTGATCAACATTCGAAATGGCCAGGGTGAAGTTGATGATATTGATCACCTCGGTAATCGTCGTATCCGTTCAGTCGGTGAAATGGCTGAGAACGTATTCCGCGTTGGCCTGGTTCGTGTTGAGCGTGCTGTACGCGAGCGTTTGGCCATGGTTGAATCTGAAGGCTTGATGCCACAAGACCTGATCAACGCCAAGCCAATTTCTGCGGCAGTTAAAGAGTTCTTTGGTTCCAGCCAGCTGTCACAGTTTATGGACCAAAATAATCCGCTTTCAGAAGTTACGCACAAGCGTCGTGTTTCAGCATTGGGCCCCGGTGGTCTAACGCGTGAACGTGCGGGATTTGAAGTACGTGACGTACACCCGACTCACTACGGTCGAGTTTGTCCTATCGAAACGCCAGAGGGACCAAACATCGGTTTGATCAACTCAATGGCGGTTTACTCGCAAACCAACCGTTTTGGTTTCTTGGAGACCCCATACCGCAAAGTGGTTGATGGCATTGTTACCGATGAAATTGATTACCTCTCAGCAATCGAAGAATCGAAGTATCACATCGCACAGGCCAATGCTGAAGTGGATGAAGATAATCGTTTGACCGCTGACCTTGTGTCGTGCCGTTACAAAAACGAGTTCACCATTGCCTCTGCAGACAAGATTCAATACATCGACGTTTCTCCGAAGCAGATCGTTTCGGTCGCGGCATCAATGATTCCGTTCTTGGAGCACGATGATGCGAACCGCGCATTGATGGGCTCAAACATGCAACGTCAGGCCGTCCCAACACTACGTGCTGACAAGCCGCTGGTGGGTACGGGTATGGAGCGCCGTGTCGCAATCGACTCAGGTGCCTCTGTGATTGCAAAGCGTGGTGGAATCATTGAGTCAATCGACGCAGGCCGCGTTGTGGTTCAGGTGCACGATGAAGAGGCGGGCGATACCGGTGTCGGTGTAGATATCTACAACCTCACTAAATATGTTCGTTCGAACCAAAACACCTGCATCAACCAGCGCCCGTTGGTTAGACCTGGTGATGTGGTATCTCGTGGCGATGTACTGGCAGATGGCCCTTCTACCGATTTGGGTGAATTGGCGCTTGGTCAGAACATGCGCGTCGCTTTTGTGCCTTGGAATGGTTACAACTTCGAAGATTCGATCCTCATCTCAGAGCGAGTCGTACAAGAAGATCGTTACACAACCATCCACATCGAAGAGCTCACTTGTGTGGCGCGCGATACCAAATTGGGTCACGAAGAAATTTCAGCCGATATTCCTAACGTCTCTGAAAGCTTGTTGTCGAAGCTTGACGAAGCGGGTGTGGTGTTCGTCGGTGCCGAAGTGAAACCAAATGATATTCTCGTGGGTAAGGTTACGCCAAAAGGCGAAACCCAGCTCACACCAGAAGAAAAGCTTCTCCGTGCGATCTTCGGTGAAAAAGCTTCAGACGTTAAAGATACCTCTTTGCGTGTGCCGCCAGGCATGGAAGGCACCGTTATTGATGTTCGCGTCTTTACCCGTGATGGCGTTGAAAAAGACAGTCGTGCCAAGCGCATCGAGCTTGAGGATCTTCGTCGTGCCAAGAAAGACATCGATGACGAGTTCCGCATCATCGAGCAAGATTTCATGGGTCGCTTCTCTCGTATGACAGTGGGTCAAAAAGTTGCGAAAGCACCTGGCCTCAAAAAAGGCGATGAGATCACCGAAGACTACTTACAGACGCTTGAGCCAGCTAAACGCTTGACCATTACATTGGCCGACGATGCGCTCAATGCAGAGGCAGAGCGCATGGCGCAACGCTTGGAAGAGTTGCGTAAGGAATGTGACGTTCGTTACGAAGAGCAGCGCGAGAAAATCACCGCAGGTGATGATATGGCGCCTGGTGTCTTAAAAATGGTCAAGGTCTACTTGGCTGTTAAACGTCGGATGCAGCCGGGTGACAAGATGGCGGGTCGTCACGGAAACAAAGGTGTTGTTTCCATGATTGTTCCAGTTGAGGACATGCCATACGATGAAAACGG
>JABXHR010000074.1 GCA_013373515.1 Gammaproteobacteria bacterium
AACCACGGTCGAACTGCATGCCTTCAACGACGTCGAGTTCGTTTTCGAGTGAAGTACCTTCTTCAACCGTGATTACGCCTTCTTGACCGACTTTTTCCATGGCTTGCGCGATGATTTCGCCGATGCTGTCATCAGAGTTGGCAGAGATGGTGCCGACCTGTGCGATTGATTTGGTGTCGTTGCAAGGCTTCGACAATGAGCCCAGTTGCTCAATGGCCGCTTTGACGGCTTTGTCGATGCCGCGCTTGAGATCCATTGGATTGAGGCCCGCTGCAACTGACTTTAAACCTTCGCGAACGATGGCTTGTGCCAATACGGTTGCAGTGGTGGTGCCGTCACCGGCGGCATCGTTGGTTTTTGAAGCGACTTCTTTAACCAACTGTGCACCCATGTTTTCGAATTTGTCTTCGAGGGTGATTTCTTTCGCAACAGAGACGCCGTCTTTGGTTACGGTTGGCGCGCCGAAAGATTTTTCGAGCACAACGTTACGACCTTTTGGGCCGAGGGTTACTTTTACTGCGTCTGCAAGAATGTCAACGCCGCGAGCCATTTTGACACGAGCGCTATCACCGAATTTTACGTCTTTAGCTGACATTTGAATGATCCTTTAAATTTCCGATTAACCTTCAAGTACAGCCATGATGTCGTCTTCGCGCATCACAACCAGTTCTTCACCGTCGAGTTTGACTTCGGTGCCAGAGTATTTGCCGAACAACACAGTGTCGCCGACCTTTACGTCTGGAGTGCGGCGTTCGCCGTTGTCGAGTGCTTTACCTGCTCCGACTGCAACAACTTGACCTTTGATTGGCTTTTCGGTGGCCGAATCTGGGATCACAATGCCGCCAGCACTGGTACGTTCTTCTTCCATGCGCTTGATGACAACACGGTCATGCAAAGGACGAATGCTCATAAATCAGAAACTCCTGAATAGAGATATTAAGGGTTAAAACAGAGTGCAGTTGTTAGCACTCATCTAAGTCGAGTGCTAATACTATGGATCTCGAACCAAAAATCAAGGGGTCGGTAGTCTTCAAACGCAAAAAAAATGATGTAGGTGATAAACCGACTTGGCGAGGTCGCTGCAATCGGCGAAGCTATGTGCCCATCACATCTTGGTTCGTCTGCGATGTGCCAAGTACGCTGGGGCTCGCGACTGCGACCCAGGCTGGTGATTCAATTGAGGAAGGAATGCGTTGTTGGAGAAATTGATGAGATTACGCGGATTTTCGGTCGCCCTTTGCATGCTGGCGTTGCTGTCCTTTGGCAGTGTTCGGGGTGAGACGCAAAGTTTGATGTCTTTGCTCAGCGGAGATCAGAGCTCACAAAGCGAGCTGTTGGATGCAGAGGATGCATTCAAAGTCCTGTTTGACGAACAAAACTCAAAAGTTATTTACACGGTTGCTGAGGGCTATTACCTATATAAAGACCGGTTGGAGTTTTTGGTGGGTGATCGCGCGATATCTGCCATTAAAGCCAAAGGCAAGGTCAAAGACGATCCCACATTTGGTGTGGTTGAAACTTACGCCGACACCTTTGAAGTGCCGCTGGATTTGCGCGGTCTTAATGCCGGCGATACGCTTACGCTGAAGTGGCAGGGCTGTGCGGAGTTAGGGGTCTGCTATCCGCCGCAACAAACCACAGTGACGCTTCGCAACAGTCACGGTGGCGATGCCACTGCGGCCGCAGTACCCATTAGCCAGCCTGGACAAAGTGCAGCGCCTCGCAATGAACAAGACGAATTTACCTCGCTGATCTCGGGCGCAAGCACTTGGACCATGATTTTGGGTTTCTTTGGTGTCGGCTTGGTGTTGGCGTTTACGCCATGTGTATTGCCGATGGTGCCCATATTGGCGGGCATCATTCGTGGAAGCCATTCTGAGGATGGCACGGGGCCATCACCGTTTTTGCTGTCTTTGGTGTATGTCCTGTCGATGGCCGTAACCTACACCATTGCGGGCGTGATTGTCGGCATGACAGGCAATAACATTCAGGCGCAGCTACAAAACCCTTGGGTGATCTGGCCAATCTCTATTTTGTTCGTCGTCCTCGCTGCTGCGATGTTTGGTTTTTTCCACTTAGGGTTGCCGTCTGGATTGACCAATCGGCTCAATGCGATCTCAAGCCAACAGAAGGGAGGTTCCTTTGTTGGCGTCGGCGTGATGGGCTTTTTATCTGCGCTGATCGTCGGCCCTTGTGTAACGCCGCCATTGATTGGCGCACTGGTTTATATCTCGCAAACTGGCAATGCGCTCCAAGGTGGCTTGGCGCTATTCGCCATGGCCATGGGGATGGGAGTTCCACTGTTGCTGGTGGGCACCTCGCTTGGCAAGTTTTTGCCCAAAGCTGGTGGCTGGATGGTGCACGTCAACGCCTTCTTCGGCTTTGTGCTGCTTGGCATGAGCTTGTGGATGTTAAGTCGTCTATATGATGATGGTTTGATGCTGCAGCTCGGTATGGGATTGGGCGCAGTGGCGATGTTCTATCTAGCGCTGACTTTAATCGTCGAACAGCTCTCAATGGGCAAGCGACTACTGGCCTCGTTGGCGCTGGCCGTCGCTGTGGTGATGGCCTCGGGCGGTAAGCCGATCATAGGGCCAGTGGCCGAAAGTGAGGCTGCAGCGAGCGGTATCCAATTCGAAGTCTATACCGAAGTGAGCGCACTCAATGCGGCGCTTGCCGATGCAACGTCAAACCAGACACCTGTCATGATCGATCTATATGCTGATTGGTGCGTGAGCTGTAAAGAGCTCGAGCATGGTGCGTTTGCAGAGCCACAGGTGGTGGCGCTGACCAACTCGGGCACAATTCGAGCGATTCAACTCGACTTAACCGCTTATAACGATGAGCATGCTGCCTATCTAAAAGCATTGTCAGTTTTTGGTCCGCCCGCCTTGATGTTTCATCGCGCAGAGGGTGGCGAAGTTGAGTCGCTGAGATCGGTGGGTGTCATTGACGGCGCTGAATTGCTCCAGCGCCTCAATGCATTGCAAGGCTAGCCGTGGTGCCCGCCCCAGTCGCGGCGGGCGCCGGTGATCGAGACGGTGAATCCTGCCAGTACATCAATGCCGGCGATGCACATCAAAATAAAGAACGTGGTGTTGCCGGCTTGAATCACCAGCAAGAACTCTAATAAAAACCCCACAAACACCAAAAACGACGCCCCATGGTCGGCAATGGAGACATTGCCTGTACGCGTCGCTTTGGCAATTTCGATAAATAGCGCCACAAGCCCGCCGAGCACTAATAGATCGGCAATACTGATAATCCACGCGGCTTCAGTACCGGCCATCGAGGGCAGCTTGATACTGGCGACTGTGGTGACCAAGGCGGTGTCGCCAAACCCAAAAACTGCAATGTTGTAGGCGATCAAAACCAACAACGTAAAGGGTAAAGCACTCATCCGTTTCTCTCACTCATTGTTATAAACCTAATATAATGCCCGTTTTTGTCGGCAACCGATATGAACATCATCATATTAGATCGCGACGGTGTGATTAATGAACATGGGGCAGATCATGTGCGCTCAGCGGATGATTGGCAGGCGATTCCAGGCAGCTTGGAAGCCATTGCTCGCTTTAATCGCGCCGGGTACAAAGTGTTCGTGGTGACCAATCAATCAGGCATTGCACGACAGTATTATGGAGTGCAGTCACTGCACGCGATTCACCGGCGCATGCGTGAGGCTTTGTCCACGGTGGGTGGTCACATCGATGGTTTGTTTTATTGTCCTCACGGGCCTTGGGAAGATTGTGGCTGCCGATTGCCGAATCCTGGCATGCTGACCGAGCTTGAGTCGAGACTGGGTACTCGGCTCGATGGCGTGCCGATGGTGGCAGATAAGCTGCGTGCCGTGCAAGCGGCAATGGCGGTGGGGGCACGGCCAATACTGGTCAAATCTGGTGCGGGCAGCAAAACACTAGAAGAAAATCGCGGCTTGGATCGGATTGCTGCCTACAAAAATTTAAGCGCAGTGGCGGATGCACTGCTGGAGGATAAATAGTGCGGTTGTTTTATGCGGTTGGCAATGTTTTGTATTTTGTTCCAATGGCCATTTCGATTGTCATTATTGCGCCGATGTTGGTGATCGCTGCGCCCTTTATGCCGCTCTACTGGCGATATAATTTTGCGCGTACTTGGACGCGCTTCAACTTGTGGACCTTGCGCTGGCTTTGCGGCATCGATATGGACATTCAGGGTCATGAAAATATCCCAGATGAGCCTGTGATTGTGTTTTGCAAACATCAAAGCACCTGGGAGACCTTCTACCTAAACGCGTATTTCCCAACACCGGTTTTTGTGGCCAAACAAGAACTCCTTTGGATTCCAATATTTGGCTGGAGTATGAAGGTTCTTCGATACATCACTGTGGATCGCGGTGCTCGCCGTGCAGCGATTGAAAGCATGTGTCGTCAAGCGCGTGATCGACTGGACGATGGTCTGAATATCATTATCTTCCCAGAGGGCACGCGCAAAGCCTTTGGTGAGAAGCCCAATTACAAAATTGGCGGTGCGGTGATGGCG
>JABXHR010000211.1 GCA_013373515.1 Gammaproteobacteria bacterium
AGCCGCCCACATGCTGCGACAGATGGCGCGGTGCGCCCAGCAACTGTGGCAATAGCCACACCAGTCGCGCGATGCGAGGGCTGTCTAGACTGAGTCCTAGCTCCTGTAGGCGCTCGTTAATGGCGTCGCCCTTGTCCCACCAACTGTGCGAGCGCGCCAGCGCATCGACGATCTCGTCTTCAAGCCCCAACACCCGTCCGATGTCGCGAATGGCCGATTTTGGGCGGTAAGTAATGACCGAGGCGGCCAGTGCGGCGCGGTGACGACCATAGCGCTGATAAATGTACTGAATCACTTCTTCACGACGATCGTGTTCAAAATCGACGTCGATATCCGGGGGCTCGCGGCGCTCTTTGGAAATAAAACGCTCAAATAGCATGGTCTGGCGCGAGGGATCGACTTCGGTGATATACAGGCAAAAACACACCACCGAATTGGCCGCAGAGCCGCGCCCTTGGCACAAAATGCCCCGGCTACGCGCAAAGCGCACAATGTCGTGCACTGTCAGAAAAAAATGCTCATATTCGAGCTCTGCAATGAGCTTGAGCTCATGCTCGATTTGGGCTTTGATGGCAGGGGCAATGCCTTTGGGCCAGCGTTGCTTAGCACCCTCCCAGCTCAACTGTGCCAAGCGCTTGCTGGGGTCGATGCCGCCGCTCACCTCATGCGGGTAGCGGTAATTGAGCTGATCGAGCGAAAACGAGCACAGCGCGTTGATGTGTTCGGTGTGGGCCAAATACGGCGCGGGGTAGCGTTCAGCGAGCTGCGCTAGGCTTAGCAGATGTCGTTGGCCGTTTTGGTATAAGCGCGTGCCCGCTTGCTCGATGGTGACATGATGCTTTAGGCAGGTCAGCACATCTTGTAAGGGCCGATCGCTTGATTTGGCCATCACCACTTCGTGGCTGGCGACAACCTGCCAGCCCTGTGTTTGGGCGGCGGTCTCGAGCATGGCTTGGTAATAGGGCTCGCCCGCCACATAGTGCAGCGCCAGCGCGACATAAAAATGCGAAAAGTGCTGCGATAGTCTTTGCCCGAGCGCAATATCAATCTCGACATAGCGTGAAGGGCGCCAAAGCACCACAAGATCTTCGCTGGGTAGCTCGTAGAGTGCACCGTTAGCGAGTTTGTAATCGCCTTTGTCGGCGCTGCGTCTAGCATCGCTAATCAAGGCGCAGAGGGCACTATAGCCATCGTGATTTTTAGCCAGTGCAATGACTTTGTCATGACCCACTGCAAACTCGCTGCCGTGGATAAGCTTTAAGCCTACTTCCTTGGCGGCGGCATGCGCACGTACACTGCCTGCAAAGCTGCACTCATCGGTGATGGCCAGTGCCCGATAACCTAGTTCAAATGCACGTTTTACCAGCGTTTCCGGGGAAGAGGCCCCGCGCTGAAAACTAAACTGGCTGATACAATTGAGTTCGGTATAGTGCATAGAAATACTGTACATAAAAACAGTATTTATGCAAGTGTGTTGCGAAGAGTATACACAGCGTTGTTATACCGTTATTCGCATAAACCGTTCGACCGATCAAAGCCCAGCGACTAAACTCATAGCCATTAAAAATAGGAACTTCACATGACCGAATCGGCAGAATTTGAACACGCATTGGCCAGCTACGACCAAGCCGCAGATGTGGCAATCGAGGCGGGTAATGCTTTGCTGGAGGCCGATCTGGAGGCCAACCCTTTAGCGGTGTCTGATGGCTTGCTCGCTGGTGCCATTCAATTTTGGCTCTATAGCCGCCAGCCATGTGATACGCCCGACTGCGAAGATTGCGCTGATATTTCTACGGCTGAGCAGCGTCTAAGTTTGTTGCACGAGCTGGTGGATGAAATGGCCAAGACTTCTGAGTATTTTCATAACGAAACCGATGCCAATGCCGGACATGCTTGAGCCAAGCAGCGTCGAGGCGCTTTGGTATCAGGCGGTAGAGTCTGTCAAGGGCGCACCCGCTGTTAAATCCGCGCTGGCTACGCTCACTCAACCCGCACAGCCTTTGCGGGTTTTGGCCATTGGCAAGGCGGCATCCAGCATGCTGCAAGGCGTCATTGACGCCGGTTGGCGCATTGAACGCGCGCTGGTGCTCACCAAATATGCGCATAGCCTTGCGGCACTCAATCAACCGCATATCGAGCAATTTGAGTCTGCGCATCCAGTGCCCGACGAAAACAGTCTGCGCGCCGGACAAAAAGCACAACAATTTGTTGCAGATTCTCGTGATTCGGCGTTATTGGTTTTGGTCTCTGGAGGCGGTTCGGCGTTGGTTGAAGTGTTGCCAGCCAGTATGACGCTTACCGAGCTGAGCCCAAAGACACAAGCTCTGCTGGCAGAGGGGGCAGACATCGGCCAAATCAACCAATATCGCCGTCAAATCTCTGAAATCAAAGGCGGCAAACTATTGAGTCATGCACCCTGTGCCTGGTTATATAGCTTGATGATTTCCGATGTCGAGGGCGATGATCCCAATACCATTGCCTCAGGCATCGGGGTGTGCTCACATCAGCACATCATCGCCAGCAATCAAATCGCTCGTCAGTGCATCGCGGCGCAAACCCCTGTCGTCGTCAATCAAGAGTCGCTGTACGGTGATGTCGTGGCGGTGGCCAAAACGCTCGCTGCAACCATAAAATCCGGGCCCAGTGGTTTGTATGTTTTCGGCGGCGAGCCTACCGTACAGCTTCCATCCAACCCAGGTGAGGGCGGGCGCAATCAAGCACTGGCGGTGCAGCTGGCGCTAGAACTCGCGGTTGAAGACGTCTTTGGGCTGGTGGCAGGTACCGATGGTAGCGATGGCCCAACGGGCAGTGCAGGGGGATGGTTTGGTTTAACCCCTGTCGATGTACCTGCGGCGACACAGGCATTAGTGGCGGCCAATGCTGGGCAGTATCTACGCCAAACCCAGCAGTTATTTGTCTCAGGGCCAACCGGCACCAATGTGATGGATCTGGCGCTCATCGTAAAGCGCTAACGGTGCTGCCACCAATCGATGGCATGCAGCGCCGCATAAATGCCTGATAAATACACCGGCCGCAACCTAGGTAGTGGTAGCTTAGGTCCGTGTTGCTTAAATGGCGATGGAATCTGATTAGGCAGCGCCAGCATGGCCTTGGCAACCTGATGGCCACTATAACTACCCGCCGCGACACCGTTACCGTGATAGCCCATGCTGCACCATAAATGACCCTCGGCGTCCAAAGGGCCCAAATAGGGATTGAGATTGGGTCGTAACGTCACCCAGCCACCCCACGCCGTATCGATTTCGATGTCGCC
This sequence comes from Gammaproteobacteria bacterium, assembly GCA_013373515.1. Classification (GTDB taxonomy): domain Bacteria; phylum Pseudomonadota; class Gammaproteobacteria; order JABXHR01; family JABXHR01; genus JABXHR01. The sequence goes on from JABXHR010000211.1 coordinate 3,275, forward strand.
AAGATCTGGGAAATACTGCTTTGCGAATCGCTGAAGTCGCGCCGCACGCAGTGCAAGACCGCGCGAGGTATCGATCAAGCCACCTCGTCCACCAAACAGCAAACGCCCATCGGGTAAGCGTCTGAAATAATGCAGCAAATGGCGATCATCGTAGACCATATTGCACTGCGTCCAGCCCTGTGACTGCCAGCGGCTATCGTCGATTGGCTGCGTCGCGATAATGTTCGATAGCACTGGAATTCTGCGCCCCTTGAGCGCTGACAGCTCGCCGTAGCCATTGCAAGCCAGCAGCACCTTGCGCGCTTTCACCTTACGGCCACTGGATAATTCCGCCTGAACCCCATGATTTGCAAGTGACGTGAGGTGTTCAATGGTTTCGGGGTAATAGCAGTCAACACCCGCATCGAGACAGCGCTGATACAAATGGCGCACATAAGCATAGGGTTGAATGGCAAACCCCTTATCCAAATGCAGCACCCCCAGCACGCCATTTAAGCGATAACCCTGATCTTTTAGGTGCACGGCATCTATGTATCGATAGGGTGGCACCAGCGCCGCTTGCTGATAATGGCGATGCTCGATTGCGGACATCACCATCATTCGCTCACCATCATTGCTGTGTTTGATTGAAGACTCATGTGCAATCAGTCCATCGACATGATCAATGGCATCAAACAAATATTGCTGTATCGACTGACCGACCGCTTCGCCATATTTTTGCCGCGCGCTGGCAGGGTCGTAGCCCACGCCGCCGACACAGCAAAACCCGCCATTGCGTCCACTGGCACCAAACCCTGGCGCAACGGTGTCCACCACCGCCACACTGCCGTGTTCACGGAGGGTGAGTGCAGCATTTAAGCCGGTAAAACCAGCCCCGACCACCAAGAAATCGACCTCAAGATCAGACTCTAATGGTTGATCGGACAGTGGCGTAAAACCTCGCCACCAGAATACATCAGTCTTCAAAATGGCCTCCGGGCTTGTTGCGATTTGATTTGACTTTGGCCCGAATGCGCTTGCCTTCGACGCGACGGCGCTGGCTGGCCTTGGTGGGGCGCGTGGCAATGCGGCGCTTGGGGACAACTAAGGCTTGGCGGATGTAGTCTGCCAAGCGCTCGCGGACGACTTCACGGTTGCGCAGCTGACTTCGAAATTCATCGCACTCGATCACAATATCACCATCTTGCGTCCATTTTGAGCCGACCAATTTGCGCAATCGATGCTTAACCGATGGGCTCAGTGACGGACTATTGCTGGCATAAAATCGCAGCTGTACCGCCGAGGACACCTTGTTGACATGCTGGCCACCGGCACCCTGGGCACGCACAAACTGCTCCTGCAGCTCCCAAGGTGCAAGGCTGATGGTGTCGTTGATTTTGATCCCTTGATTCATCGTTGCCAAAAACTTATCACTGTGTTGTCTTGTAAAAGCGCTGCTGTCTGACATGCCATGACATAAAATACCAATTTCGTTCTTGATTAACGCATGCAAACTCACAACGAACGCCAATTGGTTTTGGTGTTAGCCGCCATTCAATTTACCCACATCATGGATTTTATGATCATGATGCCAATGGGGCCGATGCTCACCACGTTATTTGATATTAGCACCATGCAATTTGGCGCATTGGTTTCTGCATATACTGGGTCTGCTGCGGTTTCAAGTCTACTGGCAGCCGTCATTATCGACCGATTCGATCGGCGAGCCTTCTTGCTGTTTAGCTATATTATGTTCTCGCTGGCTACCTTGGCCTGCGCCTTAGCGGGCAGCTTTGAAGCGCTTATGATCGCACGGATTGCCGCGGGCTTATTTGGCGGTGTCATTGGTATCACTGTACAGACCATTGTGGGTGATGTGGTGCCCTTTGAACGCCGAGGCAGTGCTATGGGCACGTTAATGGCCGCATTTTCGGTGGCCACCGTTATCGGCGTGCCCACTGGGTTATTTTTGGCCAACCACCTAGAGTGGCATGCACCGTTTTATTTGCTGGCCCTAATGGGCGGGCTATTGACGGCGATTGCTTATCGCTTGTTGCCAAGCATTAATGCGCACGTTGCCGCGCAGCGCCAATCGACCTGGCAGTCACTCAAGGTGATCTTAGCTGAGCCGCGCTATTGGAAAATCTATTTATTCACCTTCACCATGACCGCCACAGGCTTCGTGGTCATTCCATACATCACCATTTATTTGCAGCAAAATCTGCAAATGTCGCCCGAGCAAATTCCATTGGTCTATCTGGTGGGCGGTGCCGCAACGCTGATTACCTCACCATTGATAGGCAAGCTTGCTGATAAAATCGGCAAACAGTGGACGTTCATCCTGTTGGCGATATTGTGTACCGTACCGCTATTTGGAATCACCCATTTGCACAGCAACACACTCTGGCTCGTGCTTGCCGTCACCACGCTGTTTTTTGTTTTGGTCAGCGGACGTATGATCCCGTCCATGGCGCTAATTACCCAAGCACCTAGCCCATCTCAGCGCGGCTCGTTTATGTCACTGAACAATACCGTGCAATCCGCTGCGATGGCACTCGCGGCCTATGTGGGTGGGTCATTGGCAGGGCAGAGCGGCGAGCAACTGGCGCACTACGAAGTGAACGGGTATGTCGCCATTGCGCTGAGCCTGTTATCGACAATTTTATTGGTGCGTATTTTTGGACTACCTGCGGCAGGGTCGGCGCAAATCAAGGAGGTAAAACCATGAGAATGTTAATTGCCATTGCAATGCTGGGCGCATTGTTCGGTACGGCACAAGCTGCGAGCTGCGACTTGACACTAGAGAATTCGTTTTGGAACAAGGTTCAAAGCACCTACCAGAGCAAGCGCTTTTCGCTGTTGCAATCGGGTCAAACCAAAGGGGAGCGCAAATTGCTCTATTGGATGGTGATGGACCCAAGCATGCAGAAAAATCAATACCGAAAAGCCTATGTGGCCACCATCGGCGACTTGATGCGCACCTTGCCCATGCTCGGTGAGCCGCTCAATTGCTATGAAGGCGTTATCTTGGAGGTCATCAGTGGCAAGGGACATTCGGTGTCTCTGCGTGTCTATAACGATGGCAAACAAAGCTTCCTTGCTTACGCCACGGATCTCTCCAAACGCATTCCCGAATTTAAACTTGAGTATGCGAGGGCACTAGGGTTTTAGTGAAAGTCGTTGTCGAAAGCATGGCATACATGAGGAGTCGAGCAAGACGCTGACGCCGAAATTCGGGAAAAGATGAGGATTTTCGAGGTGCCCTTTAGTGAAAGTTGTTGTCGATAGCTGCATATTGTTCGGCCATATCAAGAGCGGCATTTTGCAGGTCTTGGTGGCGCAGCAGGCAATCGAGGTCTACGTCAGCATACAAACCATCTCAGAACTACAGCATCTACAAAAACCGATGACGGTCAGCGCCACAGTCATTGAGACCACCAAAACGCCTTGTCGCAGCAAATTGCCCGACCCCGACGACACCGCCATTTTGGCCGCGGCGGTGGCAATTGGCGGTGCACCGATCATCACAGACAACCTCAAAGATTTTCGGCGCAGCATTTTGCGCCCACTGGGTGTTGAAGCCTATGGATTTGATCAATGGCTATGTCGCATGCTTCGACAACTTACTCCAGAGGCTAACCGTGCGCTTGGCGCGTATTGCCGTCAATACAGTGCCGAGCAATTGTTAAACTGTGGCTGCAGACACAGCCTCAATCGCCTCAAACAATTGTCATGATCAGTTTTTTGCTCAATATTTACCGCCTGTTGGTTGCCATTGTGGATGGCGTGCGCACAGATGCAGAGTTTCGCGCGCTTGGCTTTTTGCTGGTGACCTTGCTCGGCAGTGCCACACTGTTTTATTGGCAATACGAAGGCTGGCGGCCGATCGATGCGCTTTATTTCTCCGTGGTGACCATGGCCACCATCGGCTACGGCGATTTCTCACCCGCGACCGATGCAGGCAAGGTGTTTACCATGATTTATGCCTTTCTAAGCATCGGCGTCTTTGTGGCGTTTAATGCCAAGATCGTGTCATTTACCCTCAATCGCCAGCAACGCGGGAAACACCCGGACCGCTGAGCTGGCTACGACCGCCGCCAATTGGCTGCACATTGATTTGCACCGGGATGCGCTGCTTGAGCGTTTCGACATGCGAAATAATCCCAATCAGCTTGCCGTCTTGCTGCAGGCTTCCCAAAGTGGTCAATGCCAAATCCAGTGCATCCTCATCGAGGGTGCCAAAACCCTCATCCAAAAATAAGGCATCAACGCGCCGCTGATGTTGTGTCGTCTGAGCAAGGCCAAGCGCTAAGCACAAACTCACCAAAAAGCTTTCACCGCCCGATAAATTTTTGGTGCTGCGCCGTTCATCGGCTTGATAATGATCGACAATATCCAACTCCAGCGGCTCATTGTGGTTGCGCTGTAAGCTGTAACGATCAGACATTTTTCGCAACTGCCGGTTGGCCCCACTGACCACCCATTCAAAGGTGAGGCCCTGGGCAAAGTTACGATACTTTTTGCCGTCGGCGGAGCCGATCAACTCGTTTAGATTGCCCCACTGGATATAGCGTTCCAATAGCGCATTGAGCGCTTCACGTTGTGCGGTTTGCGTAACCACTGCACGCGTGTGCGCCTCGAGTCGAAACTCGATCTGATTGAGATCGCGTGTCAAGTTGGATAAGTGTTGTTCATCGGTGGCCAATGCCGCAGCAAGCGCGTTTAAATGGCCAATTTGGGCCACTTGCGCTTGCAACGGCTCGAGCTGCTCTTGAAGTTGCGCACGGCGAATGGTCAACTCCGCGATGCGCTGCTCAAATTCTGTGGCTTGAGACAAAACGGACGCGATTGCGTCAATCTCCATAATGTCGCCTAGCAGCGTAGCGACATTGGCAATATTGGCCTCCGCCATCGCTGAATCGAAGACGGTACGCAGCGGTGCAATTTGCGCATCAAGCTGTTCAATCTGCTGGGTAGCCAGCGCGATTTGATGCTGCAAACCGTCACGCTGCGTTCGCAAATCGACGCGTTGCTTGTCAATTTCGTTTAACTGCAATCTCGCGCCGTCGATGGTTTCACGCCAATGTTGATCGAACGCTGCCACTGACTCAAAACCAATGGTCTGTTTTAACAGCGCAGCTTGAGATTCACCTTGCTGCTTTAAATCGCTCTGAGACTGATTTAGCGCCGCAATGGAGGCTTCGACATCGGCAAGTTGCTTTTGTGCTGTCTCTTGTCTATCCGTCAGCTTTGCGCTCAATTGCTCGGCATCTGCGTGTTGTCGACGGGCTTGCTGGTACTGAGGTCGCTTGGTTTGATAGTCGTCGATCGCCGTAGCTAGCGCGCTCAGATCCACGGTCAACGCTGCAGCGAGCGACGCTTCAATGGTGCTGAGCTGGTTTTGCATGTGTGTCTGGCTGCTACCGAGTTTATCCAGTTGGGCTTTGATTGCGCTTTGTTGATTAATTGTGTTATTTCGTTGCTGTTCGGCGGAAATATACGCTTTTTCATGCTCATTTAACGCTGATTGTAGACTTTGCTGTTTGTGCCTTGCTGCCTTGAGGGTGACCAGTGTTTGATCAAGGCGTTGTAGGGTTTTGCCGATTTCATCGACATCTCGCACACCCAAAGGTGCAAGCGCCGTGTCCAGCGATGCTAGCTCGGTTTCAGTTTGCTGAATGACACGTTTGAATTGCTCTAAATTTGCAATCTGCCGACCCTTTGTCAGTTCCAGCTGTTTAAGTGCTTCGGATGCTTGCTCGAGCGCCAGTTTGGCGTTTTGATAGTCTTGCTGCGCAGCGTCGGCCGCCAAGCCATCGCCACCGGCCAACGGGTGCTCCAAAGCACCGCACAGGGGGCAGGGCTCCCCAGCGACTAAACGTTGGCGTTCGCTCTCTAGGCTTTCGACCTTTTGCTGCAAAGACCAAACCCTCCAGCACGCATCGACTAGCTTTGCTTGGGTGTGCCTCTCGGCTTCGGCGGTTTTGATTGCTGCCTCATGCGCCAGCAATGATTTTTCGGTGTCAGCCGCATCGTTTAAGGACTGAGTCAGCGTCTGTTGCAACCGTGCATGGCGCTGTGCGAACTCGGCTTGTCTTTGCCACTTGGCTTGTTCGGTATAGAGCGACGACTCATCCTCTCCAATGCCAAGCTCGGCGATGTCAGCCTCAATTACTTGTATCGCTTGCTGCGCCTGCTGACGCTCGGTGTCGATCGAGCGCAGCGTCGCCTCAAGTTGCTGTTGTTGGGATGCCGATTCGGACAGCTGGTGCTCAAATGACAGACGCTCATTGGCTTGCTCGGTAAGCTGTGACTTAAGCAGTCGGCGCTCGGTGATGCTTGGGGCAATGCTGTCATCGCGTTCGAATACCTCGGCTGCAAAGCTTAACTTTGCCAGTGCCGCTTGAGCGGTTTTTAGTTGCACTGTTGCGTGATTGAGCTGTTGCTGGGTGTTGTCAATCACACGACGCTGTTCTTGTGCTGTCTGTGTCGCCTGTTTAAGTTGCTGACCTTCTGCAGCAAAACGTCCGCGTAGCTCAATCAAAGATGCTTCAATCTCGACAGCGCTAGCGCGTTTGGGCTGCAACTGCGCCAGTGCTGCACTGTGCTGTTCGAGCGCGTTGGTTGCAATCTGTTGTTGGCGATTGATGTCAGCAAGTTGCTGCTCGCTTTGTTGCCGCCGTGTCTCGTTCTCCAACCGGTCGTTAACGTGCTTGCGACGGCTTGCCTCCAAGCCCTCGATTTGCTGCCATTGCTGTCGCAGTGCGTGGCGTTGCTCTGCCTGTTTGGCGGCGCTCAAAGTAGGTTGAAAGGCTTGCCATTGCGTTTGGGTTTGGCTCAGCGTTTGTACGGTTTGCTTGAATCTTTCGTCTGCCGCTTTGGCCGCTTGGATTGTCGTAATGGTTTGTCGTTGGGCTTCGAGCGACTGCTTATGCGTTTGAATGGAACGGGTCAACTCTGAATGGCGTACCGTCAGCGTTTGCAGGCTTTGCTCATCTAATAAATTGGGCTGGTCGTCGAGTTTGGCCTTGGCCTGCTCGTAGTCGAGCTTTGCCGTCTTGTGTGCCTCGAAGACTTGCTTTGAGATTTCGCTGTACAGCTGTGTACCGGTGATCTGCTCCAGCATTGGCGCACGCTCATCGGCGCTGGCGTTGAGAAAGGCGGCAAAACTGCCTTGGGCAAGCAAAACAGCACGCGTGAACTGTTCAAAGTTCATACCCGTCAGTTGTTCTACATGCTCGGTCACGTCTCGCAATTTGTTGTAGAGCACCTTGCCGCCGGGCAGCGCGATCAGTTCGTGCTTTGGGTTTTGCAGCTCTCCCTGTGGTGATTTGCGCGCGCGTCGCTGGCTCCAATGCACCATAAATTGCCCGGCATCGGTTTGAAACGCCAATTCGGCAAAACACTCGCCCATTTGGCGCGACATCACTTCGTTGCTGGTTTTGCTGATGCGAGATAGGCGGGGGGTTTGACCGAAGAGTGCAAGGGTCATCGCATCGAGTAGGGTGCTCTTGCCGGCACCCGTAGGGCCCGTCATTGCAAACAAACCTGCATCCTGAAAGGCAGGGTCGGTGAAATCAATCAGCCACTGGCCGGTCAACGAGTTTAGGTTGGCAAAGCGTAGATGCAGCAACTTCACAATTTTGACTCCGCCAAGGCGGCGACAGCCTCTTGATAAAGTGCTTTAAGACTATCGCGCTGCCCAGCATCGATTTGATGATGTTCCATGCACTGCGCAAAGACATCATGATGATCGATCTCTGCCAGCTGCACTTGGTCGGCCATTGCCGATTGTGTAGCCGTTTTGCGCTGAATCCTCACACGCAGCACTTCCACTGCGCTGCCCTCGATAATTTGCCCAATGCGTTGACGCAAATCCCCGACGGCCTCTTGGGCGCGGTAGACCACCTCGGCCCAGACACTGTCGCCGTCTTCGATGCAACGCTCTAATTGCTGCTCGATCTCTGCCCAATCGCCCTCGATGGTCTCGAGACGCTGAAAACTTGGAATCTCGATATCTCGAACCGTTGCGGTGGTATTTTTAAACTCAACGACGTGAACTTTTTTGCGGTAATGGGTCTCGCCAAATCCCATGGCAATGGGCGCGCCGCAATAGCGCACGGTGTTGTGCCCGCCGATGATTTGTGGGCGGTGAATATGGCCTAGTGCGGTGTAGTCAAATAACTCAGCAAATAATCCACCGCCAATTTGAGCCAAATTGCCCACATATAAATCCCTGACGCCATCGCCGTCTTGGGTTATTCCGCCTGCGGCAAATAAATGTCCCATACCAATCAGCGGGGTATTTTCTGGATGCGATGTTCTGGCGAGTTGAGCCACTTGGCGATAATGCTCAGCGATGCCCTCGAGTAATTTTTGCGATTTATCTTCAACGCTTTCGCCCAGTGTGACACTTCGGATATCGCGGTCACGGAGGTAGGGAACTGCGCAGATTGTGGCCATGGCTTGGCCATCTTGATCTTTGAGTGATAACACTTCTCGCTGAAGTGGGCCATCTGCCGCGGCCACCACGTGCACATTCAGCGCAGATAATAAGCCTGCTGGCGCGTCAAGAAAGCTCGGCGAGTCGTGATTGCCGCCAATAATGACCACGTGTTGACACGCGGTTTTGGAGACGTCGACCAAAAATCGATAATACTGCGCTTGGGCTTTGTTGCTGGGCGTGCCGGTATCAAAAATATCGCCCGCGACCAAACAGATATCGATTTCTTCTCGAACAATGGTCTGAACCAGCCACGCCAAAAATCCATCAAACTCATGGTCGCGACGTCTACCGTACAGCAGACGTCCTAAATGCCAGTCAGAGGTATGTAAGCAGCGCATGCATCACTTTGGCCAAAACTACATGATACCACTGTGTTCTGCCCTTAATGCGGTAACGGATCCTTACAAATGGGCGAGTTCAGTGAGGGGGCAAATAGGCTCTGCAGCGATTTTCTAGTGAGCCCAATCACACTTCAATATTTCCCCCATGAAAACAAACGTTTCGAGGTCGTTAACTTCTTCAAACCACTGAATCAATCGATAACCATAACAATGCAAGCCAATAGTTCAGTCCAATACAAAGTCAACGGAAGCGATTTAATGCATGCCATCTCGGCCATGTTTGCCATCGCATTTGTCATTCACTTTATTTGGATTAAGCCAAACTACTGGTACGCATTTTGTCTCTTTGCAAGTACGTTGTGCTTTTTGGCAACCATTGGCTTGCATCTTCGATCCATTTTTACCAAGTGGTCGTATTTTCCAGGTGTGATCGGCGGTTTGATCTCGAATTTTGGGGTAATCTTGCCCATCTCGCTAGAAACCCATACCACGGCGATCTATTTTGTGATCATGCCGCTGACGGTACTGTTTACCTATGGCAGTGTGGCGTCATTGGTAATGGGTACGGTCAATACCGCCCTCTATTTTTATGTCACCGCGTATCGCCCGCCCAGCCGTATTGACTGGTCGCTTGAGCCTGTCGATGTGTGGGCCAGCGCGGCGATTATCCCGCTGGTGACCTCTATAGGGGCTTCGCTGTTTCGTGCAGTGGAAAACGGTGCAAAAAAAGAGCTTGCCCAACGGCGCTCGTTGGAAGAGGGTATTCAAGCCACCAATGCGGCAGTCGAAGCGGTCAACCGCACGCATGATGAAGTCATCAAGCAAAACGAAATCATCCAAGCTTCGCTTCACGGGCTGCGCGATCATGCCAACGTGCTGTCGGCCACCTCAAAGCGCGGGCTCAATTCGATGGATCTACTGAACCTGGCCTTTAATCAATCCGCGGTGGACATTCGTGATTTAAAAGGCACCATGCGTGATTCGCGAGAAGTGGTGAGTCAAGCGGCCAGCAAAACCAGTGAAATGACGGATAACGCCAACGCCTGTCTGACGCATGTGGATCAAACAAAACTGATTATCAGTCGCCTACAAGACGCCAGCCAGGACGTGCTACAGGCGATCACTGAAATTGAAGATGTCGCTGCGCAAACCAATATGCTGGCGCTCAATGCGGCCATCGAAGCGGCACGCTCTGGCGAACACGGACGCGGATTTGCAGTGGTGGCAGCCCAAGTGCGGGACTTGGCATCGCGCTCGGCCGAAATTGCAGCGCTAATCACGTCTAAAGTTGAAAGCACCATCGAGGTGGCTAATCAGGGCAACCGGATCATGGGCGATAGTGTTCAAGCGCTCAATGCGGTAGCCACCATTTCGACAGACGTTAGCCAAACTTACAATGATCTAGAATCCACCTTCGAAGGCAGTGAGTCTATGGTAGAGCGGCTCATCATTAACGTCGGGCAAGTACAAGAGCACGCAGAGGTGACGCTAAAAACCTGTGAAGAAGTGCAACATCAAAGTAGTTTTGCCCTACTGACGATCGAAGAGCTTGCCAATGTGTCGCAAGATTTAAACGAGCTGGTGGGTAGCAAAGACGCAAGCAACACTACGCAGCAGGTCGGTTAAACCACCAACGCGGCAACCAGTGTCGGTAACGCGGCCAGCGGTGATCGATTAACCAAATTTCGCCCTGATCTTCAGGCTTGCGAATTAAGCGGCCAGCGGCTTGTGCGCACTGTTTCATGGCAGGAATCGTCACCAACGCTTCATAGCCGTTGACGCCTTGACGCTCCAGCCACTGAATCTTTTGATCGATCCAGACATCAGGCGGCGCAAGCCCCAGCGTAATGATGGCTACACGATCCAGCGACACCGATGCGGTAATGCCCTCGACCAATCGGCTTCCTAACACTAACACCACGTTTTGCCGCCCATTGGTGCACACACTAGACAGCCATTGTCCAGCGCTATCGGTGGTTAAATCTCGGGGTTGATAACACCAGCCGTCTTCTCCGAGGTGCGCCATAAGCTGCTCTAAGAAGGCAAATGACGGGGCGTAGATAAAATTTACGCCATCGATCAGCGATTGCGCTAAAAACTCGCACAATCGCGGAATTTCTTGCTGGCGATATTGGTATCGCAAATCAAACTGATCGATCCAGCGTACGGTGACTTGATCGGATCGATAGATATCCGGCGCGCGATAGCCGGTGGCGTTTTCTAGGCCAAGCTGTCTCATGAGTGTGTCAAACGGTTCGGCTGTGGCACTAAACCCAACGACGCTGTTTGCGGTTTGCCAGCGATCGTGCAAAATACTGGCAATTTCGATCGGCGCCACCTCGAAGGCATCGTCATCAATCGACTTTAAACGCAACATATCGGGATAACGCGCCTCGAGTTGCTGCAGTGCCATGATCTCGAAATACAGTCCCAACAACTCAGGATCAAGCGTGTCAGCACCCGCCGAGGCGGTTTCGAGCTGCTTGGCCAATGTTTCTAATTGCTTGAAGAACTTACCTGGCAATGGATCGCCGACCAATACGCCCTCAAAGTGCTTAAACAAGTTTGTTCGTCGGGTTTTGCCGGGCACGTGTACCCAGCGCATAAATTGATTTGAAAAATAACTTTCGCTTCGGTCTTGGCATTGATGTATTTCATCAAGCAGCCAATGTCGTCCGGCGGGATGCGCGGTGGGCCCCCAAATCGTCAGCAGATCTTTGTTTTCTGCGTTGTAATCCAAAATGGTATTGATATCGGCAATGTTCAGATCAGCATACGGTGCCAGTAGGCGTGCCATGGTATGTGCACAGCAATCGTGCGCCTGCATGGCGGTGTCGACATCGCGGATACTCCAACAGGGTTGCTCCAGGAATGATTGGCGCAATGCGCGAAGCGTTTCGTCGTCTGGCAGGGCGCAGCCGCAAACGCCAGTCACACTGTCTCGATCCGGACAGTTATCCTCAGCATCTAGCCTTAACCACCAAAGTGCTGCATTGGCTTCTGGCCAGTCGATAATGGCTTTTTGTACCACCGATTTCACACTGTTCCGGTGGGTGAGGTACAGTGCGCCATCAGGGCTCTGGGCCAAGTATTTTAAGGTGGGTACCAAGACGCCATAGGTCTTTCCATGGCCGGTTTGTGCGGACAACACCAGCTGCCGATTGAGCGATTGTGCTTTAAAAACGGTTTCTGCAATCTCTCGCTGGCCAACGCGAAAATCGGCAAAGGGCAGTGCTGCGTTGGATAGACTAATTTGCCGCTGCTCGATATGACGAAACCACGCCACTAGCGCGCACATATAGGCCTCGACCATCGCCATACTGTCATCAAACAACGCCGCCAACGTCGTCTCGCAATCATCTACTTGTGACCGTTCAGAGGAGCGCTCAATGCGTACCAAGCGCGTGCAAACGCTATCCCAACCTTGCTCCATGGCCAGCAGCCAGCCATACACCGTCACCTGAGCACGAAAATGTGGCGGAATTGTGTCGTTTAAACTGGCGACTGTTTTGATTTCTTCGATGCGCTGTTGATCGTATTGCACCCCATCCACGCGGCCATTGAGCACTAACCGTATGTTTTGACTGACATATTCAAAGCGAACTGCGCGTTCACTGTCGTATTCGGTGGAGGCCTTGTGCTGTTGATGCTGCCATTTCTGGTGAATGCTCTGGCCGATTTCGGCGGCATTGAGCAGTTGATCGCTTGATTGCGCACTTTTGCGAGAGGAGGGGTAATACCAGCGCACTAAGTCGCCGACTGACAAAGAAAATGTATACACCCAAAGCGGAGTCAAATTTGGCTTGCCGTACTGTAGCACGGCAAGCCCGCCCAATTACTTGGGAATGCGAATACGCTGACCGGGGAAAATCAAATCTGGATTGATAATGACCTCTTGGTTCTCTTCGACAATGGTGGTGTATTTACTGCCATTACCGTAGAACTTCTCGGCAATCGCCCACAAGGTATCGCCTTTTTGAATGTCGTAATATTCGACTTCGACCGTCGGCTCGGGCGAGACCACGTCGTCGGCTTTCACTTCGCCAATACCCAGCACATTGCCGGTCATCAATAACACCTTCTCCAGCGCAGAAGCCTCTTTGACTTCACCTTTGACTTCGGCGACACCGTTAGTCACAGCGATTTCTAGGTTTTCAATGCCGGGGTTATTTTCTTCGATATGCGCTTTGATTTTTTCTGCGGCGTCGTCTTCTGAGTCGAATAGTTTCTTGCCGATATTAGAGGCAAATTTGGTTGCTGCGTCAAACCATCCCATAGGATTTCCTTTGTTATGTTGTGAAAAAAACTGCTAGATCCTAGCAGCGTTAAGTTGACCCGTAGATGACTGTGAGCTGTACGCGCTAGGATTTTGTACCTGCTTTACTTGTTAACTCATCGGCCGCGTCATCAAGCTGCCTTCTAAGCGCATCAAACTGCTCGCGCATTTGCATTTCTTTGTCCTTTGAAGTTGTGAGCGTGGATGCGTTTTTATGCGCGCCTTTGACCACCTCAAACAGCGCATCCATATCTCGGGCTTTGACATGGGCCTCGATATCTGTCCACGCCGCTTCGACGGCTTCTGTCAGCGCATCCTGCTGGTCAATATGTTTATCGATATCGGTGGCCAATTTGGCCATTTGTTTTGCGATCGTCACTAGGGTCATGCCTGAAATACTGTTTTTAAATACAGTATTAGTGTAGCGCTTTCCGACAAAGGCTGGCAAACAGAATGTTTAAATCCCAAATAAGCACAAACGACAGCACTTGAAGTCAGAGCGGCACTCGGCACTCCGCTGTCGTGAATCGTGCGTAGCACGACATGAGTGCTATTCGCAGCTCGGAGAGCTACTCCCACAGAGGCTCTCGCAGCAGTGCATAACGCCAAAAGTGGGATCGGCACTCCGCTGCCGCGAATCGTGCGCAGCACGACATCAGTGCGATTCGCAGCTCGGAGAGCTGCTCCCACAAAAGCTTACGCAGCACTGCACAGGCCTTAATGTGGGAGCGGCACTCCGCTGCCGCGAATCGTGCGTAGCACGACATCAGTGCTATTCGCAGCTCGGAGAGCTGCTCCCACAAAAGCTTACGCGGCACTGCACAGGTCTTAATGTGGGATCGGCACTCCGCTGCCGCGAATCGTGCGTAGCACGACATCAGTGCTATTCGCAGCTCGGAGAGCTACTCCCACACAAGTTCACGCAGCACTGCACAGGTCTTAATGTGGGAGCGGCACTCCGCTGTCGTGAATCGTGCGTAGCACGACATGAGTGCTATTCGCAGCTCGGAGAGCTACTCCCACAGAGGCTCTCGCAGCAGTGCA
>JABXHR010000060.1 GCA_013373515.1 Gammaproteobacteria bacterium
GCTCTCATTAAAACTCAATGACCTGTTTCTCATCTAAGTTGATACTTGGTGTGTCTAAGATAAAGCACTACCCGCTATTGCCGGATCAAGCTTTACAATTCTGAGAGAAGCTAGAGTCTTGTTGGTTATCGTCTCACAGGTACCACAGAGTTTGCTTGGGAATGGGTTTATGCTTCGAATTCCGCATGAGCCTTCGAGTAGGCTCTGGAGCGTGATAATGATGATCCGCTTGAAGTGTTTTATGCTAATTCCCGAATTTTAAAAGGCAATTATATCAATTACCTATGGCTTGAAAACTCAGTAGATTCTGACGTAGATATGTTGCTGCCTAACATTTAGAGTGATCCTCCCTTCCCTGCCTTCGAATATCTCGGCATTGACCTTTATCATCGGATTTCCGTCATCGGTTTATGATGGCAGACATCCCTAGTCTTCGACTGTGCACTTTTAGGGGGAGTCTACGTACGGATGGAGCCCAGCTCAAGGTAGCTCAGTGTAGTGTTTGGTGAGCCGTCGATTGAGTAATAGAGTGCATCACGAGTCGAATTTAACGACCAGCGAGTGGAAACTAGATTGCGCAGAAATCCACTGGAGAGTTTCAGATTGCCCCCTCAGCGCTCGGCGTCCTGCGCTTTCTGATGATCCAAGCCAACCAGCAGTAGATAGCCGCTGTATGGGTAGCGAGCAAGTAATTTGACACGGTGTAAACAAACCAAAAAAGCATCTCAGCCTTGCTGCTAGGATAAACCGAAGGGTTTGTAAAATTGGGCCAAAAGAATGTGTCAAAGGTTCTAAGCTGGACAACGGTGATGGCAATGACACCGGCAATGATTATTTCTGCCCAAGCGCTACGATGCCAAATCCCTTAAATTTTGACTCCCAACATCCAAAGGGGAACTTCGAAGACCATGAACAAGCCAATTTCATAGGGCATCATCTTGCCGACCATACTGAGGTGGCTCATAAACTTGCTCATGATCAAAATACTAAACAGAAAGAATACAATTCCGACGCTTAGCGCTACCGTATATCGTCCAATAAGCTCTTTTAAGAGGGGCCAAACAACACTTATGCGGTTTTTCATAATGGATCTTGAGTATTTGCTTTTTTGACCCACTCATGGATCAAACGATGCAGTTCACTCGGGTTTCTGGAGGTCCAAGTTTCAACGGTTTTGAGGGGAGAGTTACCGTATTCATCCTCAACATGAACATTGGCGCCGTGATCGAGTAGGAAGACCGACGTGGCGTAATGACCGCCCCAAACAGCGAGTAATAGCGGTGTTCTGCCGCGGTAGTCTGTACATTCAATATCAACCCCTGAATTGATGAGCACTTCGACCAACTCAAGGTTGCCCTCCTCGGCAGATTTTAGAAGCGCACGCTCCGTCTCTCCTTGATCAGTGAATGTCGATGTTTGAAGCGTGTTTACGATGGAGCCGAAACCCTCCATACCTGCCAAATCTATGGGCATTTGACCGATGTCATCACAAGTTTTTGCATCCGCTCCCGCATCTATGATTACGCTAACGCCAGGTTCAAATCCTAAATACGCAGCAAGGTGCAAAGGGGTCCAGCCAAAAAGGTCAGGCATGTTAAGCAACTCAGCGTCGGAGGCCAGCGACGCTGTGCTTCCAGCATCTTCGTGCAGTACCGCATTGTGTAATTCGTTTCGACCGATCGAGTAAATACCCTCAAATCCAAGCGTTTCAAGTTGTTCTTTATGCCAATCTCTATAGTGTTCATTGCTACAGAAAGCCACGTTCAGCTTGAGCGGTGTAGACTCGATCTTTAAATACTCATCACCGCTCGCACCACAGACGGCGCAGTTAGCTACGCCTTCTTTTCGCACGGGTGCCGTTCGGCCTAACCATGGAACACGTGAATAGCCTTCTGCGTGCAGTCCGACCGTGTTGATCGGAACGGTGATATCCGGATCAATGCTCCCGATGTTCTGACAGTACGTCCACGCGTGATCCCATATGGGTATATGGTGTATTGCGCAAAACGGTAGCCGAGTGTAACGAGGCGCCGTTTTAACATTCGCCGTGGTTTGGTTCGCCCGGTTGTGCGGGCAGTTCATACAATTATCGGTACCGCCATTTGGCATGTGTCTACACTCCTTTTAACCCACGATCATACATTCGCCTGAATCATATAACTCCCGGCGAAACTTGAGCGCTGACCCGTTCCATGTAGCTATTCCATCGACAGCATAAATTTTCGATTCCCAGAACTCTGATACCAAAATATCTTCGATAAGATCTTCAACATAAAAGGTTTCGCCAACCTCCGGTGCAAGAGGCAGTACGTATGCCGCCCATGTGTAATTGAGTGACCGTTCTCTGGCGTACTCAGTAATTGGCATCACCTCGTTCCATTCATCTTCACTGAGCGTTTCCCATCCACTGTGTTGTACTGGAAAATGCCGAGATGGTGCGAAGATGCAGCGACTGTCCTTCGCACTCTGGAAAATAAATCCTTTGCTGTAGAGTTTTTTGTTCGGTTTTACTTTCTCAAAAAGTACCATGTGGCCTTGGGAGATAAACTCGTTGACCTCATCAAGCGCGAAGACTGTTTTGACCGTTCTCGGCGTCATATAGCTACGATCAAATCGAACATTAAACTCCATATCGACAACTCCTACTCAACAACCTGAAAGATCGGGTTATATCGGTTTATTTTCAGGCAGGTGCTCGGATCCTCTTCAAGCAAAGCGACGAGTTGAAGTTCACTTAGCCAATCCGTATTGACGACCTTGCGGTTACAGCGGAGGCATTGGCTCTCAGGCGCTTGGGGTCGGTCCAAATCCGCATTCGATATTCTGAGTGGACACGAGAGCGTCTTAATAACCTTGCCCTCCTCCGTCAAAAGCCTGTTCTTCTGAATCTTTATCATGGCGAGCCCTATTTCAGCGTAATGAATTCGATCGTCGCAGTTGTTCCCAGTCGCACGTCAATTATGGAGGTCCCTAATCCAGCCGATACAAGCCACACCTTATTTGCGTTGCTACCAATGCCACATTGATATTCTTCGCTAGCGCTCGTGGGCGCCCAAGGAGCTCCAATAAGGGGCAAACGAATCTGCCCGCAATGTGTATGGCCCGCGAGGTAAAGTCCGCTCTGATCGTCCCTCTCGATCGCTTCAGGATCATGCGTAAGTGTAATTCGAACTCCTCGACACCCTGGCTCAAAAGGCTGAGGGGTAAAATGACCGGTATAGGCATCACCCAGACCGCGCAGACAAATGACGCCTTGATCGAAGCGCAACGTTTTCTGACGCCCTTCGATAACCTGTATCCCTTCATCACTAATCGCCCGACGCCAATCATTGGCGGTCCACCACTCGTGATTGCCCAGAACTGCATAGGTTGGTGCGACTCCAGTGAATCTGCCAAGGTCGCTAAGCAGTTCTGTGCGAAACATGCGAGTTGTGGCTGCATCCTCGCCGGTAAAATCACCACCGAGGAGGATGACGTCCGGCCGTAATTCCTGCACGGTGTTAATTATTAACTCGAGCTTCTCAAACTGTGAAGTGCTGTTGCGGATGTGTAGGTCTGATAGAAAAGCAATTTTAATCGGTGTATTGAGGGCGCCTTGTGTATTGAACTCAGTTGTTTGTACTTCAAAATCGTCAGAATTGGCGATCACGTCATACACTAGCCAGAGCATGAGTAACAAAACTGGCACAATTACAACCGTCAGGAGTTGACGCGGACTGGGTACACGGACGAAACCGCTGGTGCCAATCCTACTGATTCCGTTTGCGCGCTTCATACTTAATTATTTGACGGCTTACAAATCATAGTAGCCATTCTCTTCTGTGTATTCATCGCCTTCAAAGACTTTAACTCGATCGTTAAAATCGAACGCCCAGTCGTCCAGATTGTCGTAAACTAAATCAAGCTTACGCCCTCCGTTGGTCACGGTCACAAACGCTACACCCGCGTTTCCCTCTTTGATCCGCTCGCCTAACTTTTCGAACACAGCTTTCTTAAAGTTTTCTGTTGAACCAAATACTACAGATGGTGAAACGAAGTTATCATCGTAAGGGTCAAAGTCCTCCGGCAAGTCAGCCGGGAGAATGTCGCCGCTGAAAAATCCTCCTAATTCGTCCAACCAATAATCGATACCGTCCCAGCTGTTTAGAGTCGAATCGTTCAATGGAGGAACTTCGATATAAAACAGCCCGGTGTAGTCAAGAACGGATAACGATTCACCAGCGAACTCAACAACCCTATCGTCAGTTGTCTCGGTTCCAGCGTACGATTCGAGTAGCGCAAACATTTCATCATCGACTTCGATATATGTATCCACGATAACACCTGCTGTCTAAGAGTTAGCGGTCATTCGGGTAGTTACTTATTGTGATTTAGGTTGTGTCTAACCACCTCCAAGACCTCTAGAGCACAATGCCCACCGCCAATAACGTATGAATGTTCTCTGAGAAGGTACTCCTCAAACTCTGGAAGCGAAGTCAGCACACCTAGACCTGTGAACCAAGTACCCCACTGCCCTCTCGACTCGACAAGCACAGCGAGCGATACACCTGGATACTCATCGATTGGAAAGATATCTAGGTAGTGCTCGTCGGACTCTTCAGACAGAAGAGCAGAAATTACCTGCTCATCCGTCTCACCCTCCTCCTTATGATCATCCAACACCAACCACTCGCCCACGTGAATAACAGACCGAAACTGACCAGGATCTGTATACCAATCTGGTGCGCTCCCCTGCTCGTGATCAGGCAACAAGTCTATACCGAGTGGTAGAAACGAATGCATCTTCCAGACTTGCTCAGCCAGTGAAGCAATATGTTCAGCCAATCGAGGTGGCATTCCTTTGATAGAAACGGTGCCTGCCATTGAAAGCCCCTTCACTAAGAGAGTCGAATAAGATTAAGTGTGGAATAATTCATTTCGGTGGTACTCAAGATATTCAAAGTGTTTTGAACGGCCTCGCAGAACCAAGGCAGGTGTTACGCCCAGCACCTCCGGGACTTCCAATTCATTCGATATCAAAATATGCCCATGAGAATCGAAACTAATCAGACCCATATCGAAACCCTTATCTAGGTTAGGGATTAGTGGCAGGCCATTAAATCGATCGAGGCGTTCAATGTCTGTCGATTGCCGCCAGGGTTTGATGTGCGAAGCGAGCAAAAACCGCTCATCACTGTATCCAGTGATCGCACAGCGGTTGTTCCATTCGTTCAAAACGCGCCGCCTGAATAAGCCTTGCCCTCGTCTAGCAGAAACGAGGACTTCCCGTTCGGTACCCTCCAACTGACGGTCTTCAATCTCAGTCAAATCACGTGCAATGATCGTTGCAGTCTGCTCATCCAAGAATCGAGAAAACAACTTAAGTGCAGCGCTATACATACCTTTTCCGACACGGTCACGTTCCAGATAAATAGCGTGTGTATTTAACGCTGCTATCAACTTTTCAAGCTGGAACGAGTCCTGAATTTCAAAAATATCTAACGAAATGTTGGACGCCTCAAAAGCCCACCTGGTCAGCGAACCTTTCAAAGCAGATGAGTAGTTTGCGATCGTCTTCTCGGACTTTCCGATGCCTCGACACCAGCGTTTGAACGCTTCCTCGCTAGAAAGAAGGTCTGCCTCTAAAACATCTGCAAGCATTGCGCGGTAAATGTCGTTTTGGAGGAGGAGAAATAGCTCATCATCAAGATAAGCAAAATCGATGAGCGCTTTAACTTGTTTAGCACTCCCGTGACTACTAGCCGACCGTCGTTCTTGGAGTTCAGACTCTCGGCCCGGTTGAGCGGCTAGATGCCAGAAATTCGAAGAGTTCAGATAGAAATATGGCTGTGCTGGATCGTCTTTATCATTGCCTCTGCGATACACCTGAAACCTCTCACTGAAGGCTTCGCACAACTGACTATCAAAGAAAATTTTGTTCTGCGTAATTGCTCCCCGTTCAATTAGATCGATTACCGCGAGAAGCATCGAGCCCTTATGGGGCCGGGACCGTCCGCCGATCCGGCTAGGGCGTAAGTTTTCGAACTCTGTACGATAGGTTTGGATATCCATGTTTACGTCCAGTAATCGGCTTTATTTGGAATGATCCATCTAACGCCGCCTCGTGGATCAGCAATATCACCATCGCGCCGAGGGATAAGATGTATGTGGCAGTGAGGGACCGTCTGTCCGGCTAATGGTCCGTCGTTTATTCCAACGTTGACGTCAACAATGCCGAGCTCATCCACTAATTCATTCCGAGCAATTTTTACTAAGTCCAGCAGCGCGGTTTGAACTTCGACAGTGAGGTCGAAAAAAGAGCCAACGTGCTGATTCGGAATAACCAGAGAATGTCCTTCAGTTAACGGAAATCCATCGCGGATCATAAATCCGTGTTCGTTTCGAATCAGCGTACGATTCGCTCTATCAGTCGATGCGATCTCGCAGAAGGGACAATCAATATTCACTTACGAACTGCTCCTCTGGATTGATGCCCATGTTTATCTTGGCTTAAGAACACTGACTCTCGCTAACCCTAAATTATCTTACTCAATATTCTGGCGCACACTCATTCTGGAGTCATCGATTGAGCACCAGTGTCAATGACTCTACCTAGGTTAGCACTTTGTAGAAAAAATAGTCCGGTCAGTGCTTCCGATTGCTTCTTAATTGGTAGCTGGTATATTGAGTACTGTATCTATATACAGACTGGTCTTTAATTATGGCAAAACGCCCAATATTCTTGCCCTCGTCCACAGACTGCTTAGTTGATGAGGTCAGCCTTGAGTTCGAGTGGTTTCCCGGATTTGCAGTTTCGCAGAAGCAAAAATCGATAGCGGATCTGCACAGGGTCGCCATTGAGCAAGGTATTTGCTCAAAGCCCTTGGAGATATCATCGAAGAGTGAGATCGAACTTGGTAATCAGTTAAGTGCATTTAACCTTCAAGTCCAGCTGCCGAATGGGCGGAAAACCTCTCTGGAGAATATATTTCAGGCCTCAAAGGTATTTGAACGAGGAGGCCCATATCGGGACCTGCTTGATTGCTCACCACTTGAAGCCAAACGCGATATCCGGTTAAAAGAGAGCGGCGATGTTGTTGCCTTCAAAGGTAGAGCCCGAGAGTGGCCAACAGAACCGAAAACTGCGTTCTATGACTGGATATACAGCAATGCAGTTAAAATGCAGCCTGAGCTGTTAGAGCAGCTTTTAGCCTACGATGCATTCACCGATATAGAGTTCAATCCATCGAAGAGTTTTAACTGTCAGGCAAGATCGGCTGCCCTATTGGTTTGGCTTCATAGAACTAACCGAATGGATGCGTTGGAGGACCCTAATCAATTCCTCAGTCTTTACTCAGGTATCGCAGACGAGAACAGTCAGACTCCTAAAGTCCAAAAACAACTTATATAGCAGCTGCCTCAGCTACGCCTTGTCGAGAAAACGGCCTCATTGACTGAGAAGAGTTCTACAGCATCAGCGTGCCCCATGAGTTTAAACGCGCTTGCACAACCATGGAGGTCAGAGGCTGTCTCAAAATAAACCGCTTTTACAGTGTCTAAATCTATAGCGCCGGGTATCAGCACTTCCGCTTGTATATCTGTTGGATACTCAGGCGGCAAACCTCGGCGCGTGAACTGGCCTTTCCTTGTTATGACTTCGTCTGAAAACAACTGATTAAAACCATCTACCCCATCTCGAATACCGTATTCAGCAGCGCTGGCTGATGCAGCATTCGTCATTGAGAACAGTGTTTCTGGACGCTCCATCAAGTGTGGATCTAGGCGTAAGATGCACCAACTGTAGTGTGCTAGATCCTTTCGCGACTTGTATGCTTGCAACAGATAGACATTCGGATGGCTCAAACTCGTATTAACATAATTGTTCAACCCATCGAGACGAAGCTCGTCCATGTGATCAAGATAATCGCCATACAGGTTTTCATCAGCCAAGTTTCTAAGAGTGTCATACTCCGAGCGCGGGCATATACGTCCGATTGAAAACATACCCAACAAGTTAATCGTCGTCGTAAAGTGGTACAACGCCGTAATTTCTCGTTCTCGGATGAGTCTTATTATAGGCATAACTAGGCCTGTTCAACTTTAAGGAATTCGGGCGATATCTCTCTGAGATACCTACACTGTATCGTATGGTAGCTCAGGTAGAGCGCCAATTTTGCTCGAGTCATGCACGTATACAGTAATCTTCGTTCTGTAGAGATGTGTAACTCATCGTCGGGTTCACTAAAGCCAGCGGGGAGTGGAATTACACCTTCCGATAGCCCAATGATAAATACATAGTCGAACTCCAACCCCTTGATAGATGACATTGTCGATAACTTCACAGTGTCTGTAGCGTAATCTACTTCGCTCGTGCCGCTAATTATCTCTGTTGATAATCCACCAGCAGCCAGTCCCGAGGCAGCTCTTTTGACACCCTGAGTCGTTCTATGCGCAATACAGATACTTTTATGTGGATCGGCCTCAACTAGCCCCTGTACCGCCGATACCAACCAAAATAGCTCCTCGCTCTCAGACTTGAACCCCTTGAGTAACGGTTGACTATCATCAATGCTCAGAGGTTCTATCTCGGTGAAGTCGCTACTGTCATTATCGTGACTTAAAAGAGAGGAGGCAGCCTTGGCTATGCCAAGCGTATTGCGGTAGTTCTTTTTAAACTCGATGGTGCGACCGCCACGAACATTTATTCCAACTTCAGACCAAGTAAATCCGCTCTTGTAGATTCGCTGCGCGGCGTCAGCGATCAAAGAGATGCTATTTGTCGATGGTTCGACCAAGCGTGTAATTACAGACACTTGTGCTTTGTTAAGATCTTGTGCCTCGTCAACTACTATGTGGGTAAACGGTGGAGTGAAGTTAGGATCCCGGTCAATAGCTTCGAGGGCTAATGGAGCGTAATCGTCGAAATCGATGTGTCGTAGCTTTTTAAGTATTTCTTGATAGGCACGATAGAGGTCCCAAATCGCCTCTTTATCCTTCTGCGTCACCCTATCAGTCGTTCCTCGGCCGACGCGCTTTGCTTCAATATAATCGCCCATCGCAGCAAAGAGTTGTCCCTTTATCCAAGCTATCTCCTCCCTGAAAAATTCAGTGGATTTCGACATTATTGGTGCCCGGCGAGTCTCTGGTCCAAGTGAATTCATCGCGCGCACTATTAATCCTAGTTGGCTGGTTCCTGAGACCGTGCGATGAACTAGCTGATTGCCGTGGTCTTTCAGAAAGTGCCATGCCCAGCGGTGGAAATGCGTAACGGCAATACCCGAGCTCGGCCCAAAATTCGGATCCGACTCTGACACTGCAGTCAATGCACTGATATAACCGGATAGAGTTTTATTAAAGGTAAATATAGCAACTCTCGTCGGCTCAAAAAGATCCCCATGATTCTCTAACAGATGCTTCGCTCTATAAAGTGCGACGGTCGTTTTGCCACTGCCAGCTACGCCTTTAATTTGTATTGGATTCTTGGGTGGCAGGAACAGAACTTTTTTTTGCTCCCCCGCCAAAACGACTTGGCTAAGCATATAAAGTCTCACTCAATCTTTCGGAGCGTAAGGGGTACAGAGGAAGTAATGTTATCAACTAAGTTCTGGATCTTAGCTGGGTGGACTGGTCTCTTTTGGGCGTTTTGTTTGATTATCTCTGCTTCTGTTTCTTTGCTACTAAAAAAGAAATACCAGATACCCACACCAATCAGAACTGGTATCCCCCACCCACCAAGAGGCACACCCACTACTCCCACAAGAATTGCTGTAATCACTAAACACCCACCAGCGTCATTATCCGCCGCTGTTTTTAGGATTTCATCGCTCTTTAAATAGAGGTCATTATCCAAACCTAGTACATCGCCGCGGTACAGCTCGCACTGCCCGGTTCCGCAGAGCGGGAGCATCGGATCCCTACTTCCCTTCCCATAGGCTAGCTCCTTACGAAAATATTTTTGTAATCGCCTAACCACCATAAAGGCATCAGGCCGATATCCAAACGCAAAGACCTTTTCTAGCGATACAGTGCCATCAGCTTCGTCGGCAAACCACTCTTCGATTGACTCCTTTTGAGTAAAACCCAGTTTGTAGAATAAGCCATGCGAAGTCTTGAGTTTTACGTAGTAAACATGCCCAGCATCGGTAGCAGGCTTGTTCCGAAGCCAACGCAAAAAACCTTTTTTCACTCAAAATGTCCTTATATCGTTATAGAGCACTTAACTACTTTTATTGGCTAATGAAAGTACTCGGCTCCCCATGCCAAGTTACATACAACCCCTTAACTGCTCGCGTTGCCGCTACATGCAACAGGGCACGCTCAGATATCTCGTTCTGTCGAAGCTCAACCGGATCTTCCGAGTTGGTCTGTGTGATCGGTAGGGGAACTTGGCCATTTGATATTCCAGCAAGGATGACATACCGGAATTCGAGACCCTTGACTCGATGCATTGTCGCAAGGCGCACACCCGCCAACCTTCTTTCGTCAGCCTTGCGTTTTACGGTTTGCGTCTGAATACCTGCCAACTCCAGGGTTGACGCGTAATACTCACCGGCTCTGTTCGTTCTAAAAGAGATGCAGATATCTCTGGGATCAACCTCGTTCTCTATCAATTCACGAACAATCTGTAGAATCCCCTCACCCTCTTCCGCTTTGGTTTTGAAGCCTCGCAAGGTCGGCACCTCGCCGTGCGTCAGTGAGCGGTAATCTGTTCCTTTGTCATTACCGCCATCCATATCATCTATCGGTTGCCCTTCCAGAATGGCGCTAGCAAAACGGCGGGTCTCTTCAGTGGTTCGGTAATTAATCTTGAGTTTGCGGCTACGCCCTACAATCCTAATGCCACACTGTCCCATGACTGCGTGTCGACGGTAAATTCGCTGGTGTCCATCACCTACTAAGAACATATCGTCGGTTTGCTCCGGTACGAGAGCACGCAGGAGTGTAAGTGCCTGAGGCCCCATGTCTTGTGATTCATCAACCAATACAGTGCGATAAGGCAGTCTGATATTTTTTTCCCTTAGTAAATCAGCGGCGTCGAGTGTTGCGTCTTCAAATGTTCGTAAGCCAGCGTGATGCATCTGGGCTCGAATTTCTTCAAAAACATCCCAAATACCCAGACGCTGCTTGCGATTTAGCGCCACTCCTCGTCCTGTGCGTTTAGCAGACTTGTACTCATCTAGCGATTGTATTCGCTGGGGTAAAACGACACGTTCCCACTCTTCCTTGAAGAACGATTCGGGAAACTCACTATTCAGCATAAGCGCTTTGTCCCAAATTCTTTTCAATTTTTCGTTGTTTTCGTAAACGATGTCGTGCGGGTACTTTTGCTTTTTGAGGAAATCGCTAACCCAACTATCTATATTTCGTACTTCGATTCGACTGAGTTCTTCTTCAGAGCAGATCTTGCGAAGGTTGGCTTCGATATCCATTGCCAAGTTGGCTGTAAAGGTTGTGAATAGGATCTTCTCGCCGCTCTGTAGTGTGTTTTTAGCGAGCCATTTAGCTCGATGCATAGCTACTACTGTTTTACCGGTTCCCGCACCGCCTAGCACCCTGACCGGGCCGTTCCAAGAGCGCTCAACTAGCTTTCGCTGTGTCGGGTGAAGAAATACGCGCCAGCGATCGAGAGGAGCATTGAGCATCTGCTGTAGTTCCATCTCGTCTTCGATTACCCAGAATGAGCGTTGCGATCCTGCTCGCTCAAGTGCCGCTTCGATATTTGTGGTGTCTATCGGCTCATCATGTTTGTTGATGTAGTCAGCTTCAATTTCTTCCCATTCCGAGCCCGCAGCAAGCAAATAGAGTGCTTCGAATGCTTCGCTGGGCAGCCGCCCTTCCAGTGATTCTAACCCGACTTCAGAACGGAGCGCCCTCACTGCCCGCATCATTTCGCGAGGTACACCAATCGCATTTAATTGAGTTTCGGAAAGGTCGAATAACTTTTCAGCCGGGATTGGCTGTTCCGGAGTGACCGTTGGTGTTTCCGGTTGTTCAGGGGTCGAACTGCCCGTCGGTACCTCTACTATTTCGGGCACTTCGATCTCAATACTTTCGTAGATCTGCAACGTCCCAGTACCTGGGTGTACATCACACTTATGCCTGCGCGCCCAGTCATAAGCATCGTCATGCTTGTCGACCCATAGAAGAAGGTAAATATCCCCCTCATCCGGCGCTCTGATTATTCCTCGGTAGTTTTGATCAATCCGAACAGAGCGATACTGTTTATCTTTTGCGTCGTTGATAGTTTCGTAGTTAATCCCGGGCGAACGAGGGTTTTGACGAAACTTTGATACGAATTCCATCGTTTTTTTAGCGGTCTGTTTTGGCAGTCCAGCCATGCTCAACATGAACTTGTCAGATATCGCTACTTTCGCTGGCGTATTTTCAGCTACGTGCATCGATCAGCTCCTTAAACTTTTCAACCAGTCTCTCGGTATCGGTTGCGTCAATAACAAGCACCGACCACTCGCCGGTATCCAGAGTTACATCATTTTCATCGGTAGAAATAACAGCAATAATCTTCCTTTCGTCCCACAGCCACTCAGCCTCTAGAGCAACCGCTCCGTCTTTGGCAACTATCTCTTGTCCAATCTCTGGGGCCTCGAGCGAAGAAAAGGCGCTAACCAAAGCAGTAAGAGCTTCAACCCTCTCAGTAAGTTCAAGAGCTTCAACCCAGTCTGGGCTCAGAGTCTCAGTCGTTACTGGCGTTGTCTCTGTATTGGGAATGTTACGCCATACCTCATCATAGCTGCTCGATTGCAACCCAAGGCGCGAGGTGAAAATAGAATTGGGGATGTATTGCGTAAGATTAGTCAGCGTCCAGAATTGGTGCCAAACCGGCTCAAAAGCCTCATCGTCTGGAGCGCTATCGTCGATATGCAGGATGGATCCCAAACCGCTATTTACACCCTCTGAAGAGCGCAGATCTTCCGCAGATATGCATTTGCCCCACACGAGACCTTCCGAGGGGCTGGCGAGCCCAAGTACACTGTTCTCGGTTAGGTTTTCCAGGTTAAAACCAGAGAAACTTAAATTTTCTGCTTGTTTTCTGATTTCGGCCAGGCGTGCTTTGTCAGTAAAACCTTCAACATTCAAACTTGCCAAAACACGGGAGCGAGCGATCGACAACAGTAACTCTGTGTTTCCGCGCAGTCGCTCAATAAGCCAGCTAAAAACGCCCTCTTTAATAGGCTGAATTAGATGATTGAATTGTGCCCATCCGGCCTGCTCACTCATCCGCAAGTAGAGATCGCGATTTCCCTTATCGGAATGCTGTTCTAGCCAATTAATGTATGTCTGGTCGACAACAAAGCCCGCACGAGGAATATCATTCCAACTCAACGACCAGACTTCGAAGTTACGAGATTGCAGAACGGCCATTCGCTTCTGTGTGTCGTCTGCGACTTTATTTCGATGATACTTGTAACCGTCAAGGTAGATTGCCAGCGCTTTATCTCCTGGGCGCTTATCGCGACGGCTCATGACAAAATCCGGGCGTGTATTCAGCCTAACACCCACTTCAGGCCCCAGATCTACCTGCGGCTCAATCTGCCAAAGCACAACCTTACCATCGACTTCCACCGACAATTGATGACCGGGTTTACCGTTTATAAGGCAGTGCGTCAGTGTACACTGCTTGTGCTGTCCCAATGCATAGATGAACTGACGTTCCAGTTCACTTTCGTGGAGGGGATTAATATCATCAGGCTCGAGCTTATCAACTGCCTCGAGTTGAGATTCGCGCTCGAGTATCTCAAGCAGCAGTTGAGCTGCTTCATTACGCGAAATCAGCTCTAGATTTCGACTTTCCCGATACGCAAACAAACACTTATAACACCCATCTTTATCTGGATCCTCGTTACAGCTACAGTTGATCAGGTGCTCATACGAGGCACGCAACATTGCTATCAACTGAGACTTATCTGTCAGTAGTTGTTTTAAGTATCCAGTGCCGCCAGGAATGGTATCGAAGATCATCAAGTAGTGACGTCGTAGATCACTGTCCCCCTCGGGCTCCGAATAATGTGTGGTCATTAAATGGCCCACATCACCACCGAAGAAAGACCGCAAACCGAGGTGCAGTGCAGCAACCAAGCTTTGCAAACGAACATCTGAGCTCTGAACTTCGGCAATTGGGAGCAATAATCGAATGGCCTCTGATTGCAGCTCCCGATACAAATACAACGCCTGATGATAATCAGTATCCGAGGGAACCGGGGCGTTAGCTCGGCGTAATTTACAGCTAATGGTGTGATTTTCAATTAGCTTCTTATTTCCGTGATAGACCTTCCCGCAGTATTTACACAGTTTGAATCCGGGCCGAATAGACTCATTACCAGCGACTTTCAAGGTTAATCCCTGGTCAGTTGCCCGCCCAAAATTTACTTCTCTGAATGTCGCCTGCCGTAAGTACTCGAAACCAAAAGGCAGCGTAGGGTCGGTGATGCGGAAGGCTTGAACAGAGTTCTCACGCTTCACATCGACCATGAGTTCTCGTTTAAAAAATACCGGCTCACGCTGATCACTATCATCTCCAATACGACTGTTGCGGTCATTGGAGTTGGCATAGACCTGACGAAGCTTCAGAAGGCTCTGCTTTTGTGAGGTATTCGCCCACATTACACTGCCACAGCGTGGGCACTGGTCGTGCTTGTCACCCTCAACGAGAGGTTCACCGTAGTGACAACGATCACACAGTCGCCACTCCTCTACTGCCGAGAGGGTAAGATCAACTTGATCTATTTCAACTCTGCGCTCGATGCCATAAAAATGGTTGTGCGGCACTAACTCGCTAATAGCAGCGGCAGATGGGCGTGTGATTTCGAAAACACGTTTTTCATATTGGCGCGGGTTACCTTCGTCATCTTTCCCGCCCTCCTTTTTCTCGATTCGTCGGAATATAACCGACTGTAGACGAACGCCCTCCTCTGGAAAGGCATAATTGGGCAGCAAACCCTCGTCCGTGAAAAAGTTAAGGGTGGACTTACGCTCAACATTGCGCGCTAGCTCCATCAGACCTGAGCGTTCACTCATCGCATCATCTAACTGAGCCTTAGTCGCCTCATCCTCTGGCAGTTTTTTTAGCTCATCAATACGTTTTTTAAGCGCTTTGATGGTTTTAATACGCGCGTCACGCTCCTTGTATAGCTCTGCTAATCGGCTAACCAGGCGTACACTGATGGGAGACCTTTCCCCTCCACCAAACAGAAACTCGCGAAGCTGCGACACACCATCTGAATCAGCTTTAAATTCAGAGAACATCTCAAGGAACTGATCAAACAATTCATGGGCATTGTCCTCGATAAAACTGATCAGGTTGTACGGGAATGCTTTAGGATCATGGTTACCGACGGCATTCAGTACCGGTTTGAGGCTTGCCGGGATAGCACTGTCATCTATTCCAGTTGCAGTCCAACGATCAAAACAGAAGGCGATCAGTTGCCGCTCTAGCACCGCGCCAGCACTCATAAATATGCCGGGCGTTTTAACGGAGCCAGCCATCATTTCAACAGGATCACTGTAGAAATAGAGGTCGTGCGGAGCACCGTTAGAGACTGTTACGTTGAGAGCGTTACCGTCTTTTCGGCCTGCACGACCTATACGTTGGAGATAATTCGCCTGCGCCGGAGGGACTGAACACAACAGCACACTGGAGAGATCTCCAATATCGATGCCCATCTCCATTGTTGGGGTGGCTGAGAGTAAGTTGATATCCCAGGGCGCTCTACCATCCTTGAAGGAGTTCTCGATTGAAAGCCGCATATCCGGTGGAAGTAGGCCGGTGTGTTCCGCTGTGATCAAACGAACCGGATCTTTCAGGTGATTTTGTTTGCCCCGGCTAGGTATTACTTGGGTGTAGTGGCCAATACACGACGAGCGTTGACAGGGAACACCTTGCCAATCACTGATTTGGCGGGTTGCTACCTGAATGACATGGCGACACTCATTACAACCAAGCTCAGATACATCAGTAGCACAGGACCAAGCATGGGGACTCAACCCCCAAACATCTTGCCCTTTGACCTCATCAACCGTCAAAAGCTCCGCCTTAGTTAACTCGCGCAATACAATCAAAAAAGCCTGGCGTAGCTCTGCGGTCGCAAAAACGTTGTCAACTGCAAGCGATTTATTAAACCACCTGACATACCAACCTGATTTTGACTCCACATAGTCGAAAACCTGACCTAACTTTTCGAGTGTTAAGTAGGCAGGTAAACGTGAATTGGGGCCAAAGGATGGCAACGCATAATTTCTATTTAGAAGATACGATTTACCTAGCTCATGCTTATAGGTGCGCTGCTCTGGGTGATCGAAAGCACCGCGTGTTTTCATTCGCCAGAGTAATCCCAAAATGAAGTGCTTTACATCGCTTACGCTGATGTCCCGCAGACCCTCCAGTTCTTCACTCAGTTTGGCCTGCGCGCGTTTCGCAGATTGGTCAATCGCCATATCATCTGGCGCTGCTAGAGCGACAGTTGAGCGCTCAAGCGTTCGTCCTATACGGCTCCCAAGGCCAAACTCGTTATAAACCTCCCAATGTAACCGCGGGCCGATAAAGCGTTCTACAAGGTTACTTCCCTCTGGTAAGTTACCCTGCTCTTTTAATGCTTCCCAGTCACGCATCCACTCTTGATTAGAGGCGATAAAAGTTGCAGCGAACTGTTCCGGCGTGAAGCGCTCTTGCCAAAAGGTGACAAACTGAGCAGCCACCGAGTCTAAACTCATGCCTTGTAGGCGCTCATTGAGTGCAATGGTGAGAGCAGTTCTAAACCCGTCACGCCATGTTCGGGCGCCAAAGTAACCCGCACGATGAGCTGCATCCTGAACCGAGTCCGAGAAGGTAATCAGCTTGTGGTCATCGTTGTAAGTAGATGCGAAAAGGCGTCCTATCATCACGCTTGAGAGCGACGCTGCTCTCGATCCCATCAGGATCAGGCCATCTTTGGCATCGCAGTGAGGGCAGTCATTATGGAAGCGCATCACCTTTGCACCGTCTGCCGTATGCTGCTGATTCATATCAGGTCGCCACACGGCAACCAGCCGGTGATCATTCACGCCACAGCGGCCGCACTCTGCGGAGCTTGCGGTATTCAAGCTACCGCAGCCACCGCAGAGTTTATGTACCAAGCCCTGCTGGTGTTTTTCACCCTCGGCGAGAGGAAATAGCACCAGCGTGTCGGGGCTTTTTGCGAAGTAGTGGCCATATATCTGATCTAGCTTATCGGATACGACAGATTCGTTGGGGTCTTTGTATGTCGCCCAACCAGTAGCGTAGCACTCCCGGCAATGAGCAACCGGTAGGTGCATTTGATCTGAATCTGGGCTGAGGTCATCGGATAGCCGCAGATTTGGAGTATCCTCTACGCTGCCCAGCAAGCGGCGTAGCTCTCTCAACCAAAGCTGGTAACGTACAGTTGTAAATGGCGCGACACCACCTGCTTCAGGCGACTTAATATGCGGCTGGCGCCAACTTCTGGCGGCTGAAACCAAAGAGAGTAAGCTCGCGAAAAGTTGGTTGATTTCTAGCTCGGTACGCTCCAACTTCACCTGCCACTCACGGTTTAGCTCAGCGAGGTTAACCAGTTTCTCAGCGCGGTTAAGCATCTGCTGGAACGCTACATGTAGCTTTAACTGTTCTCCAAGAGTTACCTGAGCACGTTCCCGCATCGATTTCTCTTGGCTTGTGAGCCCAGTTGGCGGTTTGGTCAGCCAAAGGCTCGCATGAGCTGCAATAAAATCGTCAATCGAACGATAGCGCGAAGGCTCCATATTGCGCAGCTGACTCGCTGACGGCCAACGTAACTCTTCAGCGGAACCTGGCAGAAACTCAGCTGCTTGAAGGCGATCTTCCTGTACCACGGCCTCAACGGTTAACGGCGTCGAAAAAATTTGCGAGGCGTAACGTAGTAGCTGATCGATCGACTCTTTGCCGCCAATGGTCGCCGAGGTTCCTACACAGGCCAGCTCATCTTGAATATTGAGTTTGTGTTTTAGCCGACGGATCAAACAGGCTAGATCAGTTCCTTGTGCGCCATCGAATGTGTGCAACTCATCGACAATTAAAAACCTCAGCTGATCTTCATTATTTAGCCGCCACAATGGCTGATCTTTCGGCCGGATCATGAGGTAATCCAGCATCTTATAGTTGGTCAGCAAGATATCGGGCGGATTTTCCCGCAGGGTGTCTTTACAGGTAATGACATAATCGGGCGTCATCTCGGTAAACGGGGATTTATCGTTATCCCCAACAAACAGACCGACACGGATTTTTCCGCGTAATGCTGGCCGAGACCAAATCTCTTTG
The DNA here is from genome assembly GCA_013373515.1 of Gammaproteobacteria bacterium. GTDB lineage: Bacteria > Pseudomonadota > Gammaproteobacteria > JABXHR01 > JABXHR01 > JABXHR01. Next base: position 18,284 of record JABXHR010000060.1, read on the forward strand.
GCAAAACGGCGGGCTTGGTCCGTCGCTAACGCATTCATCGGGTAAATGATGATTGCTTTAATCCCATCGCGTTTATCCTGCATACACCGATCAAGCACTGGGAACATAAAACACTCGGTCTTACCTGATCCCGTACCAGTTGCCACAATGGTGGACTGAGGGTTTGCACCGCATAGCCGCTCAAACGATCGAAGTTGATGGAGATATGGCGGAAACCCGAGGTTTAGGTGCTTAAAAGGAAGCTCAGCACCTGACTCTGTTTTACGAAACGGCAGGCCTAAGGATAACCAAGGGCCCTTGAAAAGCGCATCGGGTGTTTCGATGAACTCTTCCATCGCCGACTGACCGTTAGCTCGCAAGAAACCCGCTGTGGACGCGGGAAAACTAATTTTGAGAAAGCGCTTAACGCCTTCTAGCAGCTCCGGTGCAACCAGTGAGGGTAACATGCGTTATTTACCCTCCTGCTCAAAGACATGCCATGCGATCTCGTAATCTGTTTCACGATCAGGCTTAACAAAAGGAGCAACATATTCGATGGTGCGCTCGATTGGACCGCCGGGTTGTGTTTTGTCGATATATGTTTTTTTGACGATTTCACCCGCTGGTAGATCTTTAACGTCATTCCAGCCGGGGTTCGGGTCGTTTCGAGAACTGTTGCGCGCAAGGCCGACACCAACTAACCCTTTGCTGGGGGTAAAAATGATACGACCGTTCTGGTCATACCAAGTATCCGCTTCATATTGGCGCATAACGGGGAACTGAACTCGATAAATCGTTTTTAGTTCTTCAAGTGTTATCCCTAGGGACTGTGCAACAAGGACGTCAATTTCAAGTAGGGCTTGTCTGCGAGAAAAATCCGCGCGAAGTGAATGCTGCCTGCTCCATACACCGTTAAGTCTTTCGAACTCGTTTTTGTGAAGTAATGCACCTACCGTTTTTGAGTAGTTATAGAAGCTATCTGGCAGAAAATCAGCATGAGGGCTCCAAGATTCTTCACGCCAGCTAGGTCTCCAACATGATTTCCACAGTTCCGCATAATCATTTGTTAAGGAGGTCAACATAATAGCTCGAGCATCGGCTCTATCATTATGAATAAACGGAAAGCCGCGTAAAGTCGACTCATACAGGTCTGATTTACCTGTTGTTTTCAAATAAAAGTCAGCGATTATCGAATAGCAGAACGACGAAAAGCTAGCAGCATGCCGCATCGACTTGAAAGTAGTGGAAAGTACAGGATTAGTATGCCCAACCCCCTTCGGAACAAGAGTGCAGATCATTGAGCGCTCCGACGATGCACCAAACATCCGCCTGTTAACGAAACGATAATACTCGGTAACGCGCTTAGGCTCTTTACACCCCTCGTCCACCCAACTTACCTTCGGTGTGCGAGCTCGATATTCGTCTTCTGAACATGCTGGAACATAGTTAGTGCGCGGAAGGTAATCATCAGGCAACGTCATCAAATCCAAGCAATCGTAATCGCTATTAAGCTTACATGGGTCACGGGGTGTTTTTGCAAACGGGTTAGCAACAAAGAAATGAGGTCCCGACAAGACCCATCTCGAGCTGCTGGATGGAAATGATGTATCTCTCGAGATGGTCCCATCACGTTGGGCATATGTTTCATCAAACATAACGGTGGAAACATATTGGCCCGTCAAATCTCCTAATCGTTTGGGTTGAGCAGCGAACTTATCCAAAACTTCAAGCAGTTGAACAGCATGTAGAGCCGGTAATCTCGCATGTAAACTGGGAGTACCGGCCTCATCATACAGTCGACCAAATAGACTCAGCTCATGTTCTGTGACATGAATAACACGATCTCGATGCCCCGAAGTATTCCATGTGACTCTATTGCCTGTTTCAGCGGGTTCGGTCTTTAATCCAGGCACTGCGCCGGCCCCATTGTGAGAAAGACATATATCTATACTGCTTGGTAAAAATAAGTTAGCTAGGTGACTAAAATTAGGAGTAGTAAGCACCGGACCATAGATATTGATGCTGTACATTGTCGCATGGTGGACTTCGGCAAAGAGTCTCAGTTCATTATGAAATTGAAAGTGAGCTCGCAACCGGCTATAGATCTTTGATCTTAGCCCGCCACCTTTAGGATCATCGTAGGTTCCTTCCGGATGCAGGAACCCGGCTACTCCGGTTGTAGATAGAGCACGCCAAGATTGTGGTAAGAAACATTTATATAAATTGGTCTGAACACCCTTAAGATCGGGATAATTAACGACTGCATTCAGAAAAGTTTGAGCGCCCTCAGCTTGTTGATACTCAGCAAGCCATCCTTTCTCTACAACGGGAAATTCCTCAAAAATATCTTCTCGCAGTTCATTCAGCCTACTTGCCGTGAACTTACGCAGAACAAACAGTGGATTGTAATCTCCTAGGATGCCGCCCTCTTGCCATTCCACTTTAAGCCACGGTGGGTTACCGAGAATTAGATCAAAACCACCTTCAGCAAACAGGTCCGCATAAACCAGTTCCCAATGGAAAAACTTCTGTTGATCTGCAATCGACTGAGCCAGTCGAAACCGTGGTGAATATTGGAAGAGGACCTTGAAGTCAATTACACCAAACTTGTTTACAAAAGCCTTCCCTTCCTGCTCTTCTGATGTTTCTGAAAAGAGGTCTTTCACTTCACCGGATGGACCCGCGAGCAAGGTGTCGCCTAGCAATAGATTTTCCAGGTCAAACAGCCATTCATCGCGAGCTGGCAAACCCTCGGCTGCATCAATAGGCCAGAACCAGAGAGCGCACCAGTAATCCATCACCAGTTTTAAGCGGCGATAGGCACTAGCGTTGCTAAGTTGTTCTGACAGTAACTCTCCAGAGAGCGCCTGATCTTTGTAGCTAAGTGGCGTTCGGTTACCTGATGCTTTGTGCCCATATACCGGATAGGGGTCGGTGGTTTTAGCACGCAGTGTGGCAAGGCTTCGGGTGTGCTGTTGCCATAGCTCATCAATTTTTTGGCTAAGTTTCTGAAGCCGCTTGATGTCATCATTATTGAAGGGCTTACAGATCTCTTTGCGCCAATCACTGATCATCTTTATCTGAGCAGGATAACGTTGCCTAACAATTTGATCGGAGTAATTCGCCATCCCTTGGTCTGGCAATAGGAAGTGCCATATGTGATTTTCAGTGCGCTGGCTGCTACCGCCCTCGCCCAGTTTCGATTGCTCTGGTGCTAATTTGAGCCAAGAGTTATCGTCACTGCTTTTGAGTTTCAAACTACCGACCGGAAAGAGATCTCGGCGCGCGCCGATAAGGGAGTTGCCGTTGTTAAGCTGTAAACCCAGCCATGGTATGAAACGGTCTTTTGAGAGTGCGTTAAGCCAAATCGAAACTTCCGCAAGTTCCACAGCAATTGGGTTGAGGTCAACGCCGAACACGTTATTGTCAGCAAGGTACATTTTGACCCGCTGCTTCTCTTCAAGGTAGCGGTTTTGCGGTATCCGTTCGCCCTTTGCAGCCTGCGCGTTTTCAAGATAGGCGTCAGCTAACTGATCGATCGCTTCGTTTATGAATGCTGCACTCCCCATCGCGGGCTCACAGACACGCATTTTTAAAATCCGCTCGCCACGCGCGTTAAAATCTGGCTGCCCATTCGACTTAACTAGCGGCTCTAGTTGTTCCGTAAACAGCTCTTTAAGCGCGTATTTAACCAGCGATTTTGTGAGTACCTCAGGTGTGTAGTAACTGGCAGATTTTTCGCGATCACGCCCGGCTAAACGATAGATAAACGTGCCTTTTTCGTAAACTCGAAGTTTCTGATGACCGTTTTCATCTTTATCGAAAACTTTCTCGTCTTCTTTGTATTGAGGTAGCTCCTCGGCCGTGACGAAATAACCGGTGTCCAGCTCATTTAAGGTTTCTCCAGCCTTCTTAACTTCATAGAGGTCCTCTTTGGCGAAGAAGCCACGGTAGCTCAGCAGTGCTTCATAAACGGCGCCCAACTGGTTAATACCTAACTGGGCATAACTAATCCGCCCCCTGCGACGGTTGCCCTTCGCAGCTCTCGATAGAGACATCAGTTCGATGATGCGTTGCAGGATGTAGTTCGGGAACACGACTCGATTCAGCAGTTTCGTGCGCTCAGGATCGAACAGATGCGTTTTTAGCGGCTGCATTTCAAAGGCATCACGCTCGGTACTAGCAGTGGCCAGCAGATCTTGCTGATCGGTGATATAGCCTTCGTGAATCAGGTGAAACAGGGTTTTAAGCGTGTCGTTAAAATATCGCCCGTTCCGCTCACGCTCGGACGTCAGGGGTATAATTTCGAGTTCACGTAGACTCTCTAACGAATACCCTTTGAGGTAGATCTCGTTAGTGATGGGGGCATAGCCCAGCTCGGGACGGGCCTCGACATAGAATAGAAACAACAAGCGATACATATACCGCAAACACTCGACGGTCAGCTGCTCTGGATCGAGCTCATTCTTGCCTGAGTAGATGCCTTCTTTACGGGCCTTCGCGAGCTCTATGAGCTGTTTGGCAGCCTCGTTCCCCAAAAGCTCTATCGATTCACGCAGTGCATATTTGAGATCCTCGGAAACACCATAGGCATGCTTATGGGCATTTTCATCAAGGGTATCTAGCAGAGCTTGTCCCTGCTCGGCCGTAAAGCTGTCTCTATGAAGCAGGATCGCTGCCGCTTTAAGCGTGTCGGTCTCCCTGCGCGTAAATAACTCCAACCAATCGAAACGCAGTACACGTGACTGGGCAAATTTGGCACGGTCGAGTAATACCCACTGGCGAGCAGATGCTAGGATGATCCACCGCGGCGGGTGCGCAATCGCGTAAACATGGGCTGCGATTAAGTTTTGCCAGTTTAGGTTTTTGAGCTGCTTTGATATTGGCGTACTACTTAACGACGTTAACTGAGTGGGAGCGACCTCAAGCCCGAGCGGATCATCATCCTGCGCTTCTTCAGGCAGTGCCTCCAGAACCCATATCAGTGGCTGTCCATTTGAATCGTTTATCTCAGCCAGCAACGGCACCTCGAGTTCATCGTCTATCGCGACGCGCTCTAGTTGGATGCTGAACCCCAAGATTGGTAGCAAGGTCGCAAACCATTCGCGCTGCAATGCCAATCGTTCTTCACTAGAACGCGCGCGCTCAAGCTCTTTAAATGTTAATAACGCGTCACGTGATAGCGTATGTAAGGCGTTGTGTGGAGCTCGCTGGCTCAGCTGTAGTTCAGCGTTATGCCCTTGATTGGCTGCTTTTGCACGCTCTTCGTTGTTGTTCCAGTTATCGAGTTGTTCTTTGACATCACCACTAAAGATCTCTGCTAGGTAATGCTCAGAGTAGAATTCGTTTTCGTTACTAATTCCGAACCACGCCATATCTATTCCTTAATGAGTGTTACCAGTGAGCACGGCAATGACCTGAATATACGGCTCAGGCTCAGTGCGCTGAGTCTCTTCGATCCAATGTTTGTACTCTTCAAAAACTCGGTTAATTTGCTCGCGCCGCTCATGTTCTTTGCGTTTTTTGAAGGTCTCAACCTGGCTAGATTGCTCCAACTCCATCTCGAGCTGAGTGATATGCCGAGCACGCAGTTCAGACAATTGCTCAAGGCGTAACGCAAGCTGCTCACCTCTCATTGCTTCCAATTGGTCGCGTGCTGCTTTTAACGAGGCGTTGGCGCGATCTACGACAACAGGCAAGAACTCTCTCAACGAGTGAACGTCGCCCTCGATGCCTCGGTTTGGGATTGCTGACCCATCGAGTTTGTACTGTTTTAAAAACTCCATCGCAGGAAGGATAGAAGCGACTTGGCCATCAGCTACTTGAACCGCAAGTGTCTGTTGGATAAGCGCTTGACCGCGCTTGTTGGGAAAACCGCCTTGCAATACAAACCAGTGTTCGCCCTGTGACAACTTACTCGGCAACCTAATAACTGGCGCAGTATGACGTCCGAACGCGTCTTGCACACGGCTTTGTAACCACTCAATGACGGGGTGTAACTGCCACAGATAGTGCAAGCCCGCTAACTGCGCATCCACCGCATCACGCATCATCTTGACTGAATGCTGTACCGCAGACTTATCGGTTGTCAGGATAAAACGGTAGTCTGCCGGTCGAACTTCCCGTGGTAGAAATTTACTTTGCTGTTGCAGGTCTCTCGGCGCTGTCAGATCGATCTGTTGTTTCGCGTCATCCACTCTGAATTCGATACGCTCGCCGCTACTTTTTAGCCAATTAAGTGCCTCTTTAGCGAAGGAGTAATCATCCCGGTAGAGCTTAGGGGATGGAGCGGTGATAGCCTCGAGATCAGCATGATTACTGACCTGTTTCTTCGGTAGGTAAGGTTTTAATGCATCTTCAGCCTGTGTCTGCACATCACCAAACAATAGGTCATCAATAAGTGAACCAAAATCACCCGTGTTGGTATCAGCCTCCATTGCTGCAGCAACACGCTCCTCCTCCTCTTGCTGGTCATAGAGTCCCATAAACTCTGAGGGATCGCCTATGTTTTTGCCGGCTTGGCTGTCTTTTTCAATCAATACTTCGAGCACCCGCTGATCGCCACGGACGTCGCTATTACTGGATTCGGTCATCAGATACCGAATTTGAGGTTGTTTGGTTTGGCCGTAACGATCGATTCGACCGTTGCGCTGTTGGAACACCATCAAGGACCAGGGAATATCAAAATGCACCATTCGATGGCTGAGGTGGTGCAGGTTTATACCCTCTGATGCCACATCAGAGCAAAGAAGTAGCCTGATTTTGCTGTCGCTCTTTCCGAACTGCTCAACGATATCCGCGAGGTCCGTATCTTTCATGGTACCGGTAAGAACTTCCAGCTCTCCCTTTTTGAGCTTGAGGTCTCTCTCTAAATTCTCCTTCAAAAACGCCAAGGTAACCAAGCTTTCTGTAAACACTACTAGACGATCATCGGAGGCACGTGTCCAACCTAATGAACTGGGTCCGCTCTTGTCTAGCATTTTGGTGAGCAGTTGGTATTTTGAGAATTGATCAGGAGAAATCGCTCGCAGAGCCAACGCAATACCGTTGAGAGTATCAATATCTTCCAAGACTTCGCAGTCCTGCTCTTTTTTTGCGAGAATTTTGAGTCGATTTTCAACTGTGCCCAGACATGCACAAGGACTTGAGAATAATGCTTTCTCTAGCGTCGTTCTGAACAGAGCCCCGCCCCTGCGTTTGGTTCCATCTAGCGTTTTAAATTCGGCATTGGCGACTAAATCGAACGCCTCTTCTTCTGGGTCCGTTGCACGTATTTTTGCGGTTGAGATCTCGCGTGCGGGGAATGCCGCTGATAGTTGATCGGCGACCTCGTGTTTAAAACGCCGTACGACTAAGCCTCGCTCACTAAAGTCCTCATGACTGTAATCTTTCCAATTTACAATCGCTGTAGGATCTAAAATATCCACCAAACTTGCGAAGCTCTCCGCCTTGCCATCGTGAGGTGTGGCTGAGAGCATAATCATGGTATCGGAGCGGGTCGAGAGCAGCTTCGCAAGCTGATAACGCTGAGAATTATTAGAGCGCCTCGCCACGTTGTGTGCCTCATCAATGATAATGATGTCCCAGTAGGCTTGTTCTAAATAATGGCGATATTCCAACGTCTGTTTGAGTGTATCGATGGAGATAATAGCTCGGTCAAAGTAGTGGAACGGATTGTGATTGGTAGGTATTTGATTTCGGACGCGTTGAAGGCCCACAGAGTCCAAACGGGTTAACGGAATTGTAAAGCGCTGCCAGAACTCCATTTGAAACTGCCCCAGCATTGATTTGGTTGCTAGCACCAAAATGCGTTTTCCACGTCCTCGGCGAATCAACTCACTTGTCAATATCCCCGCCTCCAGCGTTTTACCCAAACCAACTGAATCTGCAATTAGGATACGTTGGCGCGGTTGTTGAAGCGCTTGGCGTACGGGATCGAGCTGAAATGGCAACACATCCATCGCTGCCTCATGCCCGAGTGTTACACGGTCATCAGTAGGAGGTGTCTGTCTCAGAGCGGCGCCGATAAACAGCTGAGAAGCTCTATAGTCAGCAGATAAGTCATCAACCAGCTCTGTCGTAACGGGGTCCAAGATGCGGGCGCCATGCTCTAATCTGGAGAGAAACTGTCCGTTCTTACCTCTAATTAGCTCAGACAGACCGATGCAATCAAGCAGGTAGCCTCCATCAGAAGTGCGGTCTACTCGGCGGATGCGCCACTCCGCATCTCTTATTTCGACTCGCATTCCAGGGATGTATGCGCTCATTCAAACTCCATTGGCCTGGGTTTATTGATGGTTGTTAAAAAGCTCTCTGTGCGGACATATTTTTGAGAGCCTCACCGACCGACAAAGCTGTCCACCCCAATTTTCTAGATGCCAGCAAATCATCTTCCTCAATCGCAACTGCCCACCTTCTCTCAGGCCAAGCTAGCTCCAATTCCCCGACAACAGCCGATGTTTGGGGATTAACTAACTCATATCCGACTTCTGGAATCGGAAGCCGCTTCTCTTCATAAAAATGCACTAAGCCATCCAGCGCTTTGTCTACCAAAGAGTGAACTTCTGTCCAATCTCCTCGCTCTGGCAATCCGATTTCTCTACGTTTATTGGTGATAATCCGCATGTCGTCATGGGTGACCCGGAGGTAACCATGCTTTGGTTGCTTTCTATGGCAATCAACGCAAAGGGCTCGGAGATTTGACTCTGAGTTATCTCGTTTGTTGCCGTTGACGTGATGAACATGAAGAAGACGTGGATGATCATTCAAATCGATAGCGCACTCTTCACACGTGTATTTACGTTCAGATCGCACACGAACTGAAATCTCTTTCCAGTCTTCGCTGTACCCACCCTTCTCAATTCCTGGGGCCCTCGTAGGCATACGCCTAAACAAGGTGCTGTACTGGGTGAGAAATTCATCAACACTAAAATTATTGTAGATTTGATCGTTTTTCGCTTTGGAGCCTTTGTAGCTATAGCCCTGGTATCTCAGATAGCTGAGACAGTTTTTGCAGACAAACAACTCTACATCTGCCTCTTTCGGCGCACCTGAGACAGAATCAACACCATAGATGTTAAACACCCCCTCAAGATTGTTAGTAACTTTGTAGCGATTAAAACGATTGCGCTGCTTCATCGTATCCAAGGTTTTGCAGTCAGCGACGTGATATTTGTTTCCTTCAATACTTCCAGCCAGTTTTGCATCAATTTTCCGATCATGATCTGGAATAAAAAGCAAAACCTGTCGGCCTTTATAAGAGAGAACCCCTTGGGTGAGTTCTAGCTCTTCAACGTCAACCTCTACGCCTCCGTAACTACCTAGCTCGGTATCGAGTTCTAATTCTGTTGTATCGGAGTGAAGGTCTATTTTGGCGCTATCTGTTGATATGCGGCGCACATTTGCCCAGAGCGCAGCGAAAATGTCAGATTTTATATCCATCAATCCGCCTCCAGAATCTGACGCATCTTGATATCTGCATTCGTAATTACGCGAAAAGTTACACGACGAGAGAACTCTTCGTTTTCACTGCCGTCGGTATTCAATACTAGCTTCGATGAGGAGAGGCCTACCGCGGCGATATTCTGCTTGATCCATGGCTGGTAACTAACTACGTCAGGGATGTCGTAGACATACGCCAAGACAGACCTAGTACGGCCCTGAGATAGTGCCATGTTATTAAAATAGGCTGCTGTGTCGGGTGTATCTTTGTTCCACACGCTACTTGTGTGCCCCTCAATCCTGACTTCGTTAATTGAAGACTGGAATTCTTCGAGCACCGTCATGTAACGCGGGAAAAAGTCGTTTAACAACACCTTATATGTGTCTGATAAATTTTGACTGCCTTGTTCAAACAACACATCCGGTGATCGAAACGTAAATGTAAGGGAATCCTGATCTATCACAGCATCCCAGCTTGAGAGGTCCTTTTCAAACTCACCCATAAGTGCATCATATATGGCTACTTGATTCTCTTGATAAGCAATCGCAACTTCTTTAATTTTATCTCGCTCGATAAACGCCTGACGCATTAGCGCAACCGCAATAAAGAGAAACACCATCATCAACCCAGCCATCAAATCTGAGACCGATAACCAGTGGGATTCTTCCTGCTCACTTTTCTGTGGATTTAGGAAACTAGCCATAGTTAGTTCCTATGCGCGCGCGTAATGCGTTGCATCTCGTCAACTAGACCCTTGTAATCGTTACTGAACTGTTGCGTTATGGTGGCCAGCGCACTGCCCATACTAGACATTACTGTATTGACCTGATGGCTTGTAGCATCATCCAGTGCCTTAGCCTGCTTAGTGACTGACTCTGCAGTATTTGCAAGCGCCTCATCAGCACTTCGACTAACGCCCTCAAGAATCCTTCTTGTCTCAGAGTCTTGCTTCTCTAGAACAGTCTTGATGTCAGACTGGAACTGTTGAACGAGCTGAGACATAGCAGCAACTATCTCATCCTTAGCACCGCTCAAATCGTTCGTAATTTGAGTACCAGCGTCTTTGAAAGAGGTAACAAGGTCTGAATTACCTTGTTTCAGGTCAGCGACCAGATTTCGAAGGTCGCTGTTGATGTCCTCAAGCATGTCGTTGAACATTTGCTTGGTTTGTTCAGATGTAGTGGAAACGGCATCTGATGTAGTTTGAAGCGAGGCATTCACAGCGTGAGTTTTATCTTCAAATTCGCGCGTTGAGGTAGTTATTGCTTCGGCAACCTTATCTGCAGTTTCAGTAACAGTCGTTTTCATTGAGCCCAGTGACTCTTCAACCCCCGTTTTCATTGATTCACTGCTCTGTTTGACGCCATCGACTAGACGTTCGAGGCTGCCCCCAAGGTTGGTATTAAAGCTACTAACAGACTCTTCCATCCCCTTCGTCATCAATTGAGCGGCATTCTCCATGCCGGCTACGCTGGCGTCGATCTGTTCTTTTATCGATGGCAGAGCTTCAACCGCTCGATCACGTATCTCTTTAAATGCATCAAGATGACGCTCCAGCTCACTCAATTGATGCTGATTGACGGTCATGACATCCTTGAGTTCATTCATACTCTTCGGAATGACTTGAGACTCCTCACTTATCGCCTTCACTGACTGCTCAGTACAGCTAATCGATTCAAGACCCAACTTGTACTGATCTATCATCGTCTCAAGTTGAAGCTTGTAATTCTCCTGCCATTTAACGAGCTCAAGCACTGCTTCATTGAGCTTTTTGAAGTTATCCCCAAACTGTTCAGTTAGGTTATTGTTGAAGTCAGAAATGACCTCTTTAAGTGCATTTATTACCTGCTCCGTCGCGGATTTTGACATCATGTCAGCGAAGTCTTGCAGCTTGATCCATAAACGGTCTTCGAAGGACTTGAACTGCTCTTCCTGCTTGCTGGCTGTCTGTTGAATCAAGTTGAGTGACTCATTCGATGCAGCTAGTTCGAGCTTTAATTGCTTATTATTGTCGCTGTTATCAGAGCGCATAAGCTTGATTTGACCCACCAAGCTTGTCTCGCTGTCGCCACCCACGGCACTAGAGAGCGAATCTAGAGCTAATTTCTGCTCCTGCAGAGCTGTCAGTATTTCTGCAGCACCTACGGCCTCCTCGTTCACTGAGCTCCTGTGAAAAATGGATAGAAAACCACTGGCAGCCAAAACCTTGTAGAAAATTGAAGCAACCATCCCCGCAAGACTGGTAATAAAAGCTGTTTTTAGTCCGTCCAGAAGCGTAGCAATACTGTCGTCGATGTTTTCAACTTCAAAACCAAGCAGACCAGATACAATCCCAGCAAATGTACCAAGAATACCGATTGTGGTCAGGAGCGTGGGCGCGTATGACGTAATACCGTGCATCAAATTTAGAAGCCGGAGTACTACACAGACGATTAAAGTCGCCCCGATGACCATGAGAAACCATTCTGTTAGCAGATTTGCACCAGTGTCGACGAGGAATTTTTCAATTGGCGTTGCTAGCACTTTTTCTTCCTTAGATCTCAAGTTCGGTAATTGTGATAACTCATATTTATCGCTGTTCGGCTGCCTTCTGCTGCTCGATCCATTGCTGGAGATCATCCTTTTTGAAGCGCCAACTACCGCCCACCTTGAACCCGGGCAACCTTCCCTCCGCGGCAAGACGGTAAGCCGTTTTCTCTGCAAGCTTCAGGTAATCAGCGACCTCTTTTACAGTCAAAATTTCATCGTCCATCTTGATCTCCAAAACGATACTCTTATTAATCTAGAGAAAATCGGGGAAAATACAAGAAACTCTGGACCAACTAATGGCTTACCCGGCAACCTTCTTCTCAAATACCCCCATCTCGTTACCATCTTCCATCGGGATAAGCATCTCTCTGGATAGGGAGCGTTTACTCTCAAGGAGATCATGAAGGATGAAGTCGAAACTGCCTTCCATGAAGATGGGATGATAGGCGCGGAGCAAGTAGACATTGACGTCTTTTTCTTGCCCAATACGGTACGCCCGGTCTGTACACTGATCCTCAACCGCAGGGTTCCACCATCGAGATAGATGGATAACATGTGATGCGGCAGTTAGCGTTAGACCAACACCCGCGGCCCGAGGCGACAGTAAAAGAACATCGAACTCTCCGGTCACTTTTGGATCTTGGAACTGTTTGACGATCCGGCTACGCGCCTTGGAGTCTACGGCGCCAAATATTCGGGCAGGCAGAGAGGGTAAGTCATAGCGCACCATAATGGCGTAGGCGAGCCACTCATGCATGGCACGATTCTCAATAAAGATAAGTGCCTTCTCGCCTTTTAGGTGAATTTTATCGAGAATCTCAAAACAGGCTGCTAGGCGGGCTGAGTCACTGATATAGGTATCAGCCCTTTCAGCTCTATCGCTATCGGGTGAGAATGGGTGAAGCGATACACTTCGCATCCTCTGGAGCGCCTCGAGCGCTTTCCCCTTACCCTCCGCGCCCTTAAATACATTTACAGCATCCAAGTACAGGTTTGCCTGATCCTCTGGCATCACTTTGTCGAGAATAACTTCTCGTTTCTCCGGAAGATCTTTAGCCACATCAGACTTCAGTCGCCGCAGCATTACAGGCGGCTTACCGCCATGCGAGCCTGTCAGGCGTGACTTCAACTCGATGAGCGCATTGGGGTCGTCTGAAGTGTATTTACTGAGAAACGCTTTTAAACTACCCAACCCGAGACTGCCTGGTATCAACGTATCAAACAACGTCCAGATATCTGCCAAACTGTTCTCAATTGGCGTGCCCGTCAAACCAATAGAGAACTCTCCATTAAGCGCTTGTGCAGCATGCGTCACCATTGATGTTGGGTTTTTGATCTTCTGCATCTCGTCATAAATGATGCACGAGAATTGAATTGATGCGATCGACATGTGGTAGTCGCGCATCGTCTCATAGGTTGTCAGAATCCATCGTGCCCGGCTCAGCTTGTCATGACGCAACGTTTGCCGGCCTGCTGTCACATCATTACCTACCGCGCCAGGGAGACGGTGAGCTTTCAAATGGGTGCCATACAGCAACTCAATACCGAGAGCTTGTTCATCTTCGAGATGTAATTGCGCTTCAGCCTCCCAGTTCCCCAATAGACTTGTCGGTGCCAAAATCAGAACGGGGCGAAGAGGCAATGCTAAGGACTCACGTTTCTCAGACAACCAGCTTATAAACGCAAGCGTCTGGAAAGTTTTCCCTAACCCCATATCATCAGCGAGTAATACGCCTGAGTAACCCTCGGACCAAGCTAATTGTAGCCAGTGAATGCCCTCAATTTGGTGTGTTTTGGGGGAATTCCTTAATCCCCTAGGGTGTTCAAATTCGCTCAAACTACAGCGAGGGTCAAAGCCAATTGTGAATTCATCTGATACGAGGTTATCGCGTACTTTAAGGATCGTTTTATCAGATGAGGGGATTAGTGGATCTTGGGGTTCGTTAGGTTCACTCGGCCCCTCTGGGGTGGATTCAGGCTCAATCACCTCACGATTGGTTGCTTTGAGTAGTGCATTTAAACCAGTTAGAACTTTATCGTTGGCCGGCAGGCGTTTGTCTCCTAACGGGATCGATTCTTTCCCTTCAGAAATTGCAGTCTGTACTGCTTCGGCGACTTTTCGTAAATCGCTGTCAGGAATGTAATGAACCTCGGAACCGATTTTGAGACCGAGCCCTTCAGGAAACCATTGGTTCGGTGTTCTCTGGATAAACGGCAGAACAGGAGGTTCCCACAATCCAACTTCAAGGACGCGCTCTGAGAAACGATCAGACTCAACAAAACTTGATTCTACGATCTCATCAGCGGCCTCATCATCAATACCTGACTCTTCCAATGCACGTTTTAAAAAGCTCTGCGGTGATTTAGCAAAACGCGCTCTTACCTCGGCTGGAGCTGCCTGAATGTCCTTAATAACCTCAACCGTTTTTCTTAATGATGGGTCGATAAAGACGTACTGATTCTGACCGAGAACGTATGTTGGCTTTGCCTGCTGCTGTCGACCGAACTGTTGTATGAAGGCAGACCGCTCATTATCAGTCAGCAGCTGAGAGGCCTCCTGTATGGGTTCCCCGGCAGCCGTTGCCTCATCGATGTACTGCTTACTGAAGAGAACCGGCTGAACATTAATTCCCTCCTTAGCTATCTGTATATCCAACGAAACGCAACTTGCATGAAGTAGTCTCATTGCTCCCAATTGTTTGTCCGTATCAACGGGTACGCCGGTACAGTCCTCAAGGCGAAGTTTGAGCTCAGAGAGCCTCAACAATCGCTCGTCGATTGAGTTGCCGTCCCACTCGTTGAAGCGATCAACAGCACCGATAAGCGCATATTGCGGATCAGGAACTCGGTATCGATTACCGGCGTAATCGAGAATGGAATGGTAATCGTCTACAAAAGCGCGCTGTCCTGATCGCTTGTACCACCCCAGTTCTACACGGGTTTTAGGGTCTTCTAACGATCCTCTTATGTCTAGTCGCAACTCCAGCTGAACGTTTCCGGGAAGACCAATTGCTTTCGCTTGAGCTTCAGTTAGCGCAGCAACAGAGCCGTGCGAGAGCCAGAACCCGTCTTCAGTCTTGCGTACCTCTTCGCCTGTCTCGCTCAAACTCTCGAGGCGTGCGAGCGCAGACAGTGAATTTGCTGCCGACCCCTGCCCCCACTCCGTCGGTGGAATTACCGTGCGCTTCTCACCGCCAAATAGCTTTTTGCGAACTTCTTCGAGCCTGACAACGATTCCGCCATCCTCAAAAGACCAAGCAAACAGGTTGTTCATGGAAAGTCCTTAACAAACAAGCGTCAGTAAAATTTCTAGGCGTAGACTATCGTCTGCGTCCCACGGTACCCGCACAACTTGGGCACTGCCCTCTGGCATTCAAATTAGCTGCTGGAAAACTACGTCTGCACCCTTCGCAAATTTTCGAAGCGGTAACATTTTCTCCGGCCCTAGTCGAAGTGCGAGCACGTTTTACCCGGTGGGGATTAATGCCTGTATAACGCTCGATCAACTCCGCGAAAGCCAGCTGCCAATTGCCCTGATGCGCTTTTCCTTCGAGGGGCAAAGACCAGTCTCTCAACCGATCCGCATCATAGGCCTGCTTGTACATTGCGGGAGCACGCTGCGACTGAGGCCCGTAAATACGAAACTTCCCATCGTGTGTCCATTCAGTCATTAAAAAGTCACCGATGCGTATTATGATCATTGAGTGATGCGACTGGATTTGTCCTCGTGTGATAACACCGTAACTCTGGGTTGATGGTATTAATTGTTGACGAACCATCCCACTTGCAACACGTTTGGCATCAGAGCCAAGCGCTACCCATGCTTCAGTCACGAAACCTTGATCGATATACGGGCGCCAAAATGCGTATCGGTCATTCCACATCTGCGTATCATTGGTCTCACGTACAACCTGAAGGAGTATGTCGAAAGATTGTTCCGTTAACCAACGTCTTACGACAGCAGTGTTTGCCTCAGCTGATCTTGACCAAGCATCAGCCTTAATCCTCGGATCACCGAACCGCTTAATAAGAAAATCCAAGATTTCACGCTGAACATCCGGATTAGGGTTAACTGTTTGATAAGGTGTTAACAGCGCACGTGAGTATTCAGGTAGGGCTGTTTCGAACAACACGCCATTCTGCGTTTTGATATAGTTCCAGAACCTTTGTATGTGCTTCGAACTGTGCTCCGTTGAAAGGCTATCAGCGACAGCCTTGAACACTGATCGAGCATAACCTGCTTGAGAGAGGATGCCCTTGAGCCCGGCATCATTCAAAATCTGTTCGCTCGTCCGCTCTGAATCGTTAAGAATCATCTGTGCTAGGTATTTGGCTGACCCTGGTTCGGTAAATTTGTAAGTACGTAAACGAGACTGCCAAATTTTAGGTAATCGCTCTTGATGACGATCTACAATCCGTCTCGCTGAATCAAGAAATAGCCCATGATTCTCACTGGGTTGACGAAGTAAACCGATCAACAGTCCTTTTAAAATCCCGGTCGTAATGTTCTCTGTGATAAAAGACAATAGGCGCTCGATCAGCAATCGCCCGTCGCTCTGTGCCTCGAGTTGATCCAAACCCGCGATACACATTAGCTTTGCTTGGCGTGTCGAAAGAGGGTGATTTTGACGCAGAGCATCAATAGTTGCATCGATGATGTGCTGAGGGGGCGTAACAGCCGAGGCGCTGACACCCTCTGCCAACCGAGAAATCTTGTCCACTGCTCGTTCAAGCGTGCGGGAGGCAGGCCGTGCCATTGCCAAACGAACCTGTGGGTCGTAAGCCCTCAGGGCGTCTAGTAAGCTCACTGAGCTAGCCTCTCTTTAAGCTGCGCGAGCTGTCCTTCATTTTCGGGTACGTACATCACGAACCGGATATCGATACGTCGATTTTTGGCGTACGCCTCGTTCGAATCTGTTTCATCAATCGGCCTCTGTGGTCCGTAAGCAGCAACACTTAATATCTGTTGTCCTGCCGGGTTCTTGAACTCGACTACCTCTTCATTATGTTCAACAACTTTTTCGTAAGTGTTGCTTGCTCGCCGAGCACTGAGCTCAAGGTTAGTACGGCTGCCATCGATTAGCGTACGGCCCTCTGGAATTGGAACTTTATCGGTATGCCCCTCAATGTAAACGGATTCAAGTAGTGCTCCCGGACCATCGCATGATGGCGCTGCAAGCTCTTTGCCCTTGAGCGCAAAGCAGGAGATGTTCCGTAGTATGGCGTTAGAAATGGCATTAACTTTTCCGATTGCTCCCTCTTTGCTTTCTAGATCGGAACGCGAAGAAAGGAATAACCCCTCACCGCTGATTGTGACAACCCCCTGTTGAGTATTCGCCTGTGCATCAACACCCGCATCTCTCAGTTCATCAACTACGGATTGAACAATCTTATCTCGGGCTTGTGCACTCTCTTCTATGAACTCCAGTAGAGGGTTCGGCTTTAACGCATTCTTTAATTGTTCCTCGAGATCCTTTATCTGTTCTCTAAGCTTCTCGATTTCTTTTTTAAGGTCTTTAATTTCATTCTCTAGCGCAGTAATTGACTTCCTGAGAGCCACAATTTCGTCGTTGAGCTGCTCTATTTCTTTCTCTTTTTTCTTGAGTTGCGCTGTCAGCTCAGTGATCTGTCCTTGCAAGGCTAGAACCTTACTTTCCAGTGCTTTAACTTGACGCTGTGCTTCATCACGCTGATCCAATACTTCATCAAAGATGGGCTTAGGTACCGTCTCTTCTGACTGAATCTGAAACGCAAAATACGCTAGCATGATGATAAACACGAAGAGAATGCCGACCATCATATCTGTCATCGAGGCGAAGTAGTTCGTATTTTGGTCGAGCTTAGCCACGCTTGATGCCTCGACTATTCAACTCTTCAATGGCTTCGGAGAGCTCACTGACCATACCCCCAAGTTCACCCAGTGCTCTACCGACGTTCTCCGACATTCCATCTGTGTATTTGTGAAGCGTATCCAGCGAGCGTCCAAGGTTCTCAGAGATTGAACGGAAGGCGGCTTCAAGCTGCTGATCGGCACCTTGGAGGTGTTTAGACTGTGCTGTCCACGTACTGCTGAGCTCTTCTACAGCCCGTTGACTCTCAGCAATCGCCGACTCAATTGATCGGATCGAATCAGTGATCTGGCCAGAGAGGCCGCCAGACACCTGTGAGAGTTTTTCAATCGCAGACGACGCACTTTGTGCGGCTATATTTAGCGGCTGAACCGCTTCTCTTACGCTGGTAGACGCAAGTTCAAACGAGCTGCTGGCATTATTGATAGACTGACTTGAACGCTCAAGCCCTGCTGAATTTTTGTCCAGATCAAGATTAATTTTATTGAGATTGGTAGATACAGCCTGAGTGCTGGTTGTCCATTCTCGTATCGACGACTCCAGCCCACCTAAGGACGCGCGCAGTTTCTCATCGAGGTCCGTCATCAGTTGGCCGACCGTGTTCGACATAGCCGAGCCTAGATCATTAACCTGTCCCGAAAGCGCCTGACCTATTTCACCACTCTGTTGCGCACTTTGGGCCATAATCTTGGCAACGCTATCCTGCATCGACTTCGCAATTTCAACAGCCGCATCGGAACCTCTCTGCTCCATCTGCTTCTGCACGTTCTCACTGGTTTCGTTAAACCGAGCAACGAGGGCCTCAATTGATGCTGCACTTTGCGCCTGCTGAGCTTCGAACCTCTCGATTAATGTACCAATCATCTTAGTCGCTTCATCCGAAGACGCGGTCAGTTGCTGTGCTGCCTTGTCACTTGCACCTGATACTGATGATTCCATTGTTCGGGATGCTGAATGGAGTGCGGTCACTGCAGTCTCTAACGACTCGGATAAACCCTCATTGCCAGACCCGAGTGCCGATACTGTTGACTGAAGTGTTGTGGAGAGCGCCGAAAGTTGGGAGACAACCCCGTCCATGGACTGCTGACTCGCTCCCGCCACTTCTTGTGTGAACTGTTTGACCATCTCCTCAAGCGCATCGTTATTGCCTTTCGTTAGATCGGTAGTAACTGACTCAAGTTGGGTCTCCATAGGTTTGAGCGCTGTTGCGAATTCTTGTCCAATAGCGGCGGGCAGCGCAGATAACGCACCGCCAATTTTTTCACTCAATGCGAGTGTGATTTCGGTTCCCATCGCCTCAAGCCGAGCTGTCTGGCGCTGAGCATGGCCGTATTGATCAGCGGCAATGCGCTCGGCACTCGCATAACTCATGTGCTGCTCAAGCAAATCATGGATTCTATCCAATGTTTTCATTGAGCCCAGCACTTGCCGGTTCTGAACCATCGATTGCGCGATTGAACCAAGAAGTCCTCCAATGCTTGCGAGAAATTTAACACTTGCTGTAGCTAGAAGATCTCGCAAACCAGCGGTGATATTTTCTTGTGAGCCGCCCGTGAAGAGTCCGGAGGCGACCATTAAAGCGGCAACTAAACCGGCAAAGGTCAGCAAAAGCCCAAAGCCAATCAAACGCTCGCCATCCATAAACGGACGCACATTACTGAGGACTGCATTAGGTGTTAAGAAGTCTTGGGGACGCTTCGTATTTCTGTAGACACGATAGGCAGGATCGTCGACCGATTCGAGAGGCGGTATCAAGGTTTCGGTATATTCTTCCCATGGGCGCTTTAGCACCGGGATGCTACGAAACTTAGCGTCGACCTCTCCAAAACGCTCGGTGAAATCAAGCTCATCCTCGATTGTTTCTAAGGTTTCAATCGCTCGTTGAAGTTCGCGTTTAACCTTATACGCTTGGTAAACAAGCCGAATAACTGAGATTAACCCTAAAAAAATCAAACCAGAAAATGCGATGTAGCCAAAAAGCGGGTTAGCAAAAACACTCGTGAATGCTGACTTGAGGGCTTCCATTTTTTATAGCCTTATAATTACGAAATATTCTTAGAATATAAAAGTTTCGGCGCACTTAGTCTATTAAGCCGGAATTCTGATCTACCCAGAGCATCTGTATAGCGATCTTCCTCCTATCTACTGACTGTTTTTGAGAAGAAATGTGAGATTCAGCAGTCAATTTTTCGCCGCCTTACTGAATCCAGTGCAACGCAAGCAGCGTGCAACCTGCATGCTACTCGCGCAAGAGGGGAGTCTCCTTTTTACGATACCTAGGTCAGTGAACCCGATGAGATCAATTTCTTGATTTCCTGCTGTATTGTTTGGTTCCCTATTGCTCGCGCCTCTTCGCGAGCCACGCGGTAAATATGCCGATTAAGCAGATTAGTTCTTTCCTGTTCAAACAGAGTGGCTATGAAAAGTCCTACAATCTGTGATTCTGGGAAACGCCCCACAAGTGAGCGTAAATAATTATATAAAGTAATAGGTATCCAGGGGGATAGCTCTTCCAACGTCGGCAATTCATCACCTGAAAGCCTGCCCTCTTGCATTTTGATCCGAGCGTTCAGCCAACTTGCAACTGCACGTGAGTCCACTACAGCTGTCTGATTTCCAACACCCAAATCGGAGCCAGCATCAGAACGTAAAAAGGCAGGTATATCGAGGAATTCCATATCATTACTGAGGGAAGTTCTGTCGGACCAACCTGGCAGCGGATCATAGCTCATACTCATGTTCATTCTTGCCGATGCACTTCTAGACATCACAATCGACGAACCAAAACCCATATGTCCAGCAGCGGGCATTTGGGGAACAGACCGCAGCTCAGGTATACCCTCAGATTTAACCTCCCGTTCGTCAACAATCGTCATAGCGGTTTTGTCCGTGAACAACTGATACTGAACGGCTAGAGACTGCTGTTCGCTATCCTCCACCTTTGAGATTCGGTAACTTGCACAAAGACGTGCGCGCGCATCGGCAGAGCAATTGTCCTCGTTCAGCTGCGCAATAAGCTCCAAGACCGCGTTCGGCTGATCCTCTCTGAATATCCTTACAGGGATCGGTTTGCTTATGGGATGGGGCGACAAGAAGAAAAGCGATTTGGACTCGCCACTGAGCATCTTATTCGACTCGCCAGGCAACGCACTGCCATCAACACCCCAATCAAGTTCGACCACGACATTGGGCTGACGCATAATTCTGAACTGGCGCAAAATCGAGTCACTCATTGACTCATTGGGAGTCACCATGACGCATTCCCCGCCGGTCGCCTCAGCCAGTCCGCGCACCATTTGCTCAGATACAGCGCTACCCACTCCGACTGTGAAGACACAGTGGTCGCTGCGTTTTGCGGCCTCAACCACCCGGTCCTCACCCCAGACGGCACCATCAGTGATTAAGAGCACGTGAGTTTTTCGCTGAGCTGATCCCGTAGTCAGATAGGCACGATTCAAGGCGCTTCGAATTTCAGTCCCGCCCATATCAGCCTGAATCTGCATGATGAAGCGCTCCGCCTGCGCAATATTACGGGGCGACGTCGATAACATCTCATCGCTCAACGACACGTTGTTACTACCGAATTTAACGATCGTAAATTCGTCTTCGGGACCCAATTCTTTAACGATACTGTGCAAGGCCTGTCTAGCCTGAACGATCGAGTCCCCACCCATAGAGCCGGAACAATCCACTACAATTTTCACTGAAACTGGATTCCAAGCACCGATGAGACTGGATAAGTCGTGTTGTATCGTCAGTTGGTTGGTGTAATTGTCGGAGTACGGATCCCGATCAGACGTCACGGTCAAAAGGCCGCTGTTTTTGGAATCCAGCACATTCAACACAAAATCACGGTCAAGAAAGCCCACCTCACTGCTGAGTCGAAAGCCCCGTCCCGTCTCGTTCTGATAGAGATCGAGCGCATGAGTTGGTGAGTCTATCGAGAAGGTCGTGAGCGCTGAATCGATCTGGATATCCAGTGAAAATGGATGTGTGGCGCTCAGGTCGGTCCAAGGGCACTCATGGATTTCGTAGCCGGAGTCCATTGGTTGACCATAACGGTCTGAGATCACGGTCGGTAGAGAAAATCGGAACGCATCCCCAGACCAACGGTTTTGCATCACAAAGCGGTATCGGATGCTTGCTGTCTCGTTCGGCAGCAAATTTCCGAGACTGACAGAGTACTCACTGTTAGAAACCTTGCGAACAATCATGGCTGTGTCACCATCATCGATCGCGCGCTCATACGACTCTTGTGCGTCGTTTTTCGCACTGACGACACCTGTAAGCACGCGTTCATCGATCTGTATCGATACGTCTAGCAGAACGGCATGCATTGGAATTGGAAATGAATAAACGGCCTCTATCGCGACTGGCTCATCGTTTCTGTACGTCTGCTCTAAGGTAATTTCGCTAATCGATACACCAATGCTTCCCGTTACTTTCAGTCCTTTCAAGGGAACAGCCTGGCCTTCTACCCACAGACCTTTCGCTACATCATTCACTGTCACTCTCCTTGATGCTCTTAATCAGGGGCACCATTGCTTTGGTCAACGCTTGCAGTTGTCCTGCGGTTAATCCGGCTTTACTTGCGTCTATGTTCAACTCAACGCCTTCACCAAGATGAATGCGGGTCCACATCTCAATCGCACCGATCTGACGCGATTGGGGTTTATCACCCTCACCCGCCATCAGTTCCTTGATACGTTCGAGACTTAAACCGTCATTCTTGAGGTTTGCGACAGTGAGCAGTTGCTCGACATGTAAATTGTTATAGTGCGCGCCCCGCTTCTCACCCAAGGGTCGATTCACAAGACCTTGTTGTATGTAAAAACGGACAGTGCGTTTGTTCATCTGAACAGCGGCACATAACTCGTCGAGGTTGTAAGTGCGTTCTTTATCCATGAGACAAATATAATACAGTATTACTGTCACATACAAGTGTACTATAAATAGACCATGGAAGGACGCTCGATAGCAGGCAAACACTTATGTAAGTAATGGGCTCATATACCGCTTGTACAGGGTCGGCCGCTCGGATAAGGCCGTTTCAACAAGCAACCGCATCGCCTCGATATCAAAGGTATTGTGCGTAATTACTTTGCTCGCTTGGCGTTTCTGATGGGCGGTGAGCTTACTGTACTGTCCATCTTTGGCGATAAGCCCCGTTCGCACCTGTTGTATCCGCTTCATGACGAGACCGAATCCATAACCGCGCCAGCAATCTAGACCTACGAGCCTTGCCATGCCGATAAGTGCCTTTTTTCTGGGACGGTTTTTTTCAGCTAAAGTCGTTCCAAGATCAGGGAGTTGATCGAATTGGGTTTTACGACAAGACTTCGCCCAAGCGACACACAATTTTCGTGCGTCGAGATACTTAAGGTGTCCAGAAAGAGGTCTTCCATGAACGGCTGCCAAATGATTCAACGTGGTTCGCTCTGCTTGCGAGTAGGCAACAATGACCTGATGTTGATTTATTAGATCGAGCACATCACTGGGTGTTGCGAAGTAAAAACCTTTTGCGGCTGCCCATCCACGTAAATCGTCGTGTAATACCCATACCTGGTATCCCTCTCCTCGGTCAAAACCCAACAGAAACAGCTCACCTGCCTTGTTGCCCTCGAAATCGATGTAGATTGTGTTTTTGTGATTCAAAGTATCGGAAACTTTCATCATTCGTCATCCCATTGCATTAGATTGAGAAGGTCATGGATCACGCGTCGCCTTTGGTTAAGTTTTCGATAGAATTCGACAGCGACGACCCCGATCGGGAGAAGCGCAGCTAAGGCTGCGAGTCCTTTCGAGACAAGCCACGCGAAATCAAAACTTTGAGCCAGTTCGTCAACAATCAAGAAGCTAATGACAGACACTCCAAGTAACGAGATTTCCTGGAACTTAGTGAATTCTTGGTTTTCAAAGTCGTCGATCAAAACATCGATAATGGCATCGGTTGCATAGGGGTTTATCTCTTCCATTGCTATGAATTCGCCTTTAAATGCGTCGTAGTTCAGCTCTTGGTAGGCCATGCGAACAAGTTTCTCGAAGTGTTCCGTCGAGCCTTGATTTTCAAATACCGTTAACAGACGTTTACTCCACATGCTTACTGCTCCGACGTCTTGGAAAAGGACTGCCGTATTTTTCATCGAGCCAGTCAAAGTATTCAGCCAGATCGTCAAAGCCAATCCTTAGCAAGCGATACATGTATAAAGTCTCCCGGTCAGTTATCTCACCTTTCTGAGCGGCGGCTGCCAAGCTTGAGACGGCTGAAATAATTTCTAGGCCTCCCACCTCACTGGGACGTTTTCTTGCATTCGCTCTTATCCACCGAACCAAAAACTTCATCAGCATCGCTTCTCGAGCTGCTCCTAAACCTGATCCTGCCATTTCTCACCTCATCAAATGTTAAGCAGCTCCAAGTGCTGCGCCTTTTCAGAATCGACAGAAAAAAATGGATGGGTCAACAGCCTTTTCGGTGCGGAATTTCCTATAGCTTTAGCTATAAAAAATTTCTATCAGGTTCCAGGGGCCAAGGGTTATCCAACGAGCCAACTTTGCTGACCAATGTCGTCATTAGCTACCTCGATGACAGAGGCATCGCGCTAGATCGTCTTGTAATTAGGAATGTAGACTTTTCAGAATTTCCTGTGCTATTCGTAAAAAAGAACCGACGCACAACCAATGATTTTTGGTGAAGTAGACGTAACATGACCGAGCTCGAAACAAAGATTTTTAAATTCTTACTTTCGCACCCCAACTCAGAGGCTAAGCAAATCGCGGCTGAGGTTGGTGAGGTCAAAGCGCTCGTTAATTTAGCTCTCTACAGCGCAAGTGAACGTTTATTTAAAAAGACTGAAGGTACTCCACCCCGCTGGATTGCGATGAATCCCTCGCAGAGTGACCGGCTGGATTACAAGGATTGCCAGGGCAGAGGCTTACCCGGCGTAATGGGATATAAAACCGGAGCAACTGGCGACGGTTCCTACAAACGACGTTCAATACTTATGCACATCATGGAGAAGCCGTTGCCGCGAATAAATTCGCAACAGTATATGGCTGAGTGGGGAGAGATCATGAGCCCAGTGAGGTTGGAGAGGCTCGTGAACCACCTCGCCGTTCAGCATAATACCCGTCCCGCTGGGCAATTCATTGACAGTCACCGGGAGTGGATAGCCGATATTGATTTCTTACTTGAGCGTTACGAATCCCTGGGGGTCAATCGGCCAACATTGAGGTAGTGAGAGGTTCGAAGTTTCCACATCCTCAACAAGTCAAAAGCGGCGGGATTCCCCGAATACACCCGAGTGACCAACGCTGTCCGCTGTAAAACGCTCAATGTCCTATGGAAATGATCTCCCGAATAACATACTGGATCGTTTGTTTGTCCAATGCATGCCCCTCTCCCGGAATGACACCCAACACCCGTTCACCAAAATAGCGACCTACTTCAGCAAATTGCTCAGCGTTATAAAGAGGGTCTTGGTCCCCCACTAAAATCCGCATCCAATCAGGCTTCGCAACACGGCTTTCTGAAAACGCCGACTTAAGACGCTTTGTAAACGGTGGGCGGCTCATATACATCCGGTCTTTCGCTGCAGCCATTCCAAGCACTGGTGCCAGAAGAAGCAGCTTCTTAGGGGCTGCCTTAAGATCTACCAACGCCTGCACCGTTAAATAGGCGCCGTATGAGTTCGCAATCACAATCCGATCAGGGTCACTCGCCAGCCTTGTATGAATAGCTTCAACCTGATCTATCGGATCTTGCCGAAGAAACGGTACATCGACTGCAATCCCCTCAAAATTTTCCGTGATTGACGCTAGATAGACTGCCAGCCCCTTGTCCAAGCTTCCGCCACGGCCGGTCACATAGAGTATTTTGGCCTGAGAGCTCATTGATCTATCTCCAACTTCTGCAGTGTTTTAAGGTCTGTCGCACCGCTAAAGAACGCATCTAAAACTTCCCGAAAGATCGGATCTTCCGGTGACGCTACAGAAAACAGCGTCATGCTGGATTTTAATTTCAGATTGTCTGGATACCCCAGCACTCGATCAATCGGTTGGCTAGCGTGCATTAGGAGCAAATCACAGCACTCAATAAGACGGTCATACAATACTGGGTCATCTAGATAAGCTCTGGCCTCACTGAATGATCGAATAGCATAGCGCTCATTCAT
Source organism: Gammaproteobacteria bacterium (assembly GCA_013373515.1). Classification (GTDB taxonomy): domain Bacteria; phylum Pseudomonadota; class Gammaproteobacteria; order JABXHR01; family JABXHR01; genus JABXHR01. The sequence goes on from JABXHR010000060.1 coordinate 44,254, forward strand.
TAAACTGGTGCCGAGGCCTTGAATCTGCGGAAAGATAAACCAGATCCAGTGGCTTCGTTTACGACCCGCTTTGAGTTCACTCACCACCTGCTCATAGATATCCAACTGCGCGCGTTTGAAACGATCCAGATCGATGGCTTCACTCACAAATAACCGGGCATCTCATCAGCGGATAAATAGGCACGATTGAACGTGTTCGCTATGCCGTTATTTACGATCTCAGCGTGAGCAGGAAAATAACCACCACTGGCATCTTCTACACCAGCCCGTTCAATAAATTCCGGAATCGCGCCCAGTTCCACCAACCTTTTGTCACGCCAATCGTCATAAAACTTGAGATCCGCATCGGTGTAACGTTCACCCTCCTCCAATTCAACGTAGGCAGCGTGAAAGCCAATCCAAGCGCGAGGGTGAACGTAACGTGATTCACTGGACATAAGCGCAAAAGTGCAGGCGCTAATACATTGACCGACCACTTCAATATAGATGTCGTATAGCCGTATAAATTCGCCCATCAGGATGCCGACTTGGGGACTGCCTCCCTCTGAATTAAGTTCAAGAACGACAGGCTCTTCCCAGTCTACGCCCTCAGCACCCAGAACGTACTCCGTGAGTTCTCCGGCTGCGCCGATCTCCATAGGACCGCTAAATAGAAAATGATTCGGATAGGTCTTACTCTGCGTGATGAGGTAGTCGGGCTCGACATAACCTGAAAAGCTGTCGTAGTTGTACCAAGCGTTATTGGCAACCCAGCCGACAGATACGGCGCTTGCGATCCACGCAAAAAATGCGAACGGTGCGAGTACACTAAATTCGAATGTCTTCGCAGCGATACGGTTCGCATATGTGAGGTACAGCGCACTGCTGAATACCGTAATCGCCCACACAGCAGCTGCCCAATCATCCGCCCAATACTCAATCTCAAGGTAAGCACCAAGTGTGAACCCGATGCACGGCATCACGATCGCTAAAATCAACAGAACGAGGATGTTTCGGTTTGCAGTGGTTTTTGATGACATAACTTGAGTCTAGAAGAGTAGA